>NZ_JBITGW010000024.1:0-229847 GCF_044457345.1 Nonomuraea sp. NPDC050547 | reverse complement strand
TCCCTGGCTCCACACCTACAATCACCACCGCGGACACACCGCACTCAACGGCCAACCACCCGCCAGCCGCGTGCCTAACCTCTCAGGACAGAACACCTAGCGGGCGCTCTGCTCGGCCAGGTGGTCGAGCGGGCCGGCCACGTCCGGGACGAAGCGGACGCCCACGGGCGGGTTGTCGGCGGTCTGGTGCAGACCGGGACGGCCCGCCTCGACGGCGAAGCAGGCCCGGGTGGAGACGGGCGCGCCGGGCCGGGAGACGTACGGGACGACCTGGTAGTCGACGGTGAGCGTGTCCGGGGTGGCCTTGGCCCGGACGTAGCCGCGCTGCACGTTGTGGAACTTCAGGTGCGGGTTGGCCCGCATGAAGATCTGCCCGATCCGGTCCTGGTCGGCGCCGTCCTTGCCGGAGGAGATCGAGGTGCCGGCGAACTCCACGCCCATGACCGGGGCGTTCGGGTCGTCGAAGTCCGTGGTGAGTTCGGCGGCCAGGCTGCGGTGGATGTCGCCGGAGATCACCACGGGGTTGCGCACCCCGCGGTGGACCATCCCGGTGAGCAGCCGGTCGCGGGCGGCGGCGTAGCCGTCCCACAGGTCCATGCCGAACGACTGGACGTCCGGGCTCGCGTCGTGGTCCAGCGGAGCCATGAGCAGCTGGTTGGCCAGGATGTTCCAGGTGGTGTGGGAGCGGCCGAGGCTGTCGAGGAGCCAGGCCTCCTGGCGCACGCCGAGCATGGTGCGGTTCGGGTCCAGGCGCTCGGCGCAGCCGGCCTTCTCGCCGTCGCCGCAGGGCTGGTCGTCGCGGTACTGGCGGGTGTCCAGCACGCTGAACGCGGCCAGCCGGCCGAACGCCTGCCGCCGGTAGAGCCGCATGTCGGCGCCCTGGGGCAGCGCCGATCGGCGCAGCGGCATGTGCTCGTAGAAGGCCTGGAAGGCCGCGGCCCGCCGCTGCAGGAAGACCTGGCGGTCCTGGTCCGGCTCGGTGTCGATCTGGGAGATGTCCTTGGCCCAGTTGTTCTCGACGTCGTGGTCGTCGACCGTCACCATCCACGGGAACGCCGCGTGCGCCGCCTGCAGGTCGGTGTCGGTGCGGTAGAGGGCGTGGCGGTTGCGGTACTCGGTGAGGGTGAAGGTCTCCTTGAGGTACTGCTCGGGCAGGGCGATCCCGCGTACGCCGCCGGTCGCGCCGACGCCGTACTCGTACAGGTAGTCGCCCAGGTGAAACAGGACGTCGAGATCCTCCTGGGCCAGGTGCCGGTAGGCGGTGTAGAAGCCTTCGTACCAGTTCTGGCAGGAGACGAAGGCGAAGGCCAGGCTGTCCGGGCGGGCGCCGGGCGGGGGAGCGGTCTTGGTACGGCCGGCCGGGCTGATCTCGCCCCCGGCGCGGAAGCGGTAGAAGTAGTCGCGCCCGGGGCGCAGGCCGTGCAGTTCGACGTGGACGCTGTGGCCGTACTGGGGCCGCGCGAGCGTGTGGCCTTCGCGGACAACGCGGCGAAAGCCCTCGTCGGCGGCCACCTGCCACTGCACGGGCACGGGCCGCTCGGGCATGCCGCCGCGGCCGTCGACGGCGAGCGGGTCGGGGGCCAGCCTGGTCCAGAGCACGACCCCGTCGGGGGCCGGGTCACCGGAGGCGACACCGAGGGTGAAGGGGGTGGATGAGGCGCTGGCCGCGCCGGCCCAGCCGGGGATGGCCGCGGCCGAGCCGGCCACGAGGGTGGCGGTGAGGAAACCCCGGCGGGAGACCTTGTTCATGCGCGCTCCTGTGGTTCATGGGAGAAGGGCGCGCCCACCCCACCATGAACACAGGAGCCCGAAGTGATCTAGAAGTTGATATTTCCCGACATCGTGATGAAGGGATCATTTGTTCAGAAATTCTGTCCACTATCCGGGGAGGTCCAGGAGCTCCACCGCCCGCTCCCTCATCTCGACCTTGCGGATCTTGCCGGTGACCGTCATCGGGAACCGCTCGACCAGGTGAATGTAGCGGGGGATCTTGTAGTGGGCCAGGCGGCCCGCGCAGAACTCCCTGACCGCCTCGGCCGTCAGCGGCTCCGCGCCGGGGCGCATGACGATCCAGGCCATGAGCTCCTCGCCGTACTTGCTGTCCGGCACGCCGATCACCTGCACGTCGGCCACGTCGGGATGGGTGTAGAGGTACTCCTCGATCTCGCGCGGGTAGACGTTCTCACCACCGCGGATGACCATGTCCTTGATCCGGCCGACGATGTTGACGTAGCCCTCCTCGTCCATGGTGGCGAGGTCTCCGGTGTGCATCCAGCGGGCGGCGTCGACGGCCTCGGCCGTCTTCGAGGGCTCGTCCCAGTAGCCGAGCATCACCGAGTACCCGCGCGTGCACAGCTCGCCCGGCTCGCCGCGGGGCACCACCAGCCCGGTCTCCGGGTGCACGATCTTGACCTCCAGGTGCGGCATGACCTGCCCGACCGTCTCGGTACGGCGGGCCAGCCCGTCATCGCGCCCGGTCATCGTGGACACCGGGGAGGTCTCGGTCATGCCGTAGCAGATCGCCACCTCCTCCATGTGCATCTCGCCGGCCACCCGCTTCATCACCTCGACCGGGCAGGGCGAGCCCGCCATGATGCCGGTGCGCAGGCTGGACAGGTCGAACTCGGCGAAGCGCGGGTGGCCGAGCTCGGCGATGAACATGGTCGGCACGCCGTACAGGGAGGTGCAGCGCTCGCTCTCCACGGCCCGCAGCGTGGCCTCGGGGTCGAAGCCGGGCGCGGGCAGCACCACGCACGCGCCGTGCGAGGTGGCCCCGAGGTTGCCCATGACCATCCCGAAGCAGTGGTAGAGCGGCACCGGCAGGCACACCCGGTCGGCCTCGGTGTAGCCGAGGCCCTCGGCGACGAAGTAGCCGTTGTTGAGGATGTTGTGGTGCGAGAGCGTCGCGCCCTTGGGGAAGCCGGTCGTGCCCGAGGTGTACTGGATGTTGATCGGGTCGTCGAAGGAGAGCGTGGCGGCGCGCTCGCGCAGAGCCGCCCGGTCGGCGCCGCGGCCGCTCGCCACCAGCTCCTCCCAGCCCCGCTCGCCGATGAAGACCACCTGCTCGAAGCCGATCTCGGCGAGCATCGCCCGGTAGTCGCCGGTCTTGAACGCCACCGCGCTGACCAGCAGCCGCATGCCGGACTGGCGGACCACGAAGTCCAGCTCGTGCCCTCGGTAGGCCGGGTTGACGTTGACCAGGATCGCGCCGATCTTGGCGGTGGCGTACTGCGTCAGCACCCACTCGGCGCAGTTCGGCGCCCAGATGCCGACCCGGTCTCCCTTGGCGATGCCCCTGGCCATGAGGCCGAGCGCGACCTCGTCGACGGCGGCGTCGAACTCGGCATAGGTCCAGCGCCGTCCGCTCGCCACGTCGACCAGGGCCTCACGGTCGGCGAAGCGGGCCGCGGCGCGCTCCAGATTGTCCCCGATGGTCTGGCCCAGCAGAGGAAGCGCGGAGACGCCTGACGCGTGTGAGTCACCCATGACGGAAGCATCCGGCAGGGTCCTGCCCGGCGCTACCCCCGTTCGGGGGTGGCCGTGCCATGCTGGAGTAATGGTGGCACTGCGGGCGGCGCTGGCCCGGATGCGGCACGTCACCGGCCTGCCCGTGCTGTTCGGCGGCACCGTGACGGCGGGCCGTACCGTGCGGCTGACCGAGCTGGCCGGGACCACGACCGGCGCGCTGCGCGGGCTGGCCATCCGGGCAGGCAGCGGCCTGGGCGGCCGGGTGCTGGTCACCGCCCGGCCGGGCAGCGTCGAGGACTACGCCACCGACGCGCGCATCAGCCACGAGTACGACCAGCCCGTGGGCGCCGAGGGCCTGCGGGCGATCGCGGCCGTCCCGGTGGTCGTGGGGGAGAGCGTCGGCGGGCTGCTGTACGGCGGCATCCGCGAGCCGCTCACCCTCGGTACCCGCGTGCTCGACGCCATGGGCAGGATCGCCGCCCGGCTCGGCGTGGAGCTGGCCGTACAGGCTGAGGTGGAGCGGCGGATGGCCGAGCTGGAGACCGCCGCGATCACCCGCGCGGCCCGCGAGCGGCCGACCGGGCCGGAACGGGAGAACCTGCGTGAGGCGCACGCCGAGCTGCGCTCCATCGCCCAGGAGATCACCGACCCGGCCCTGCGCGAGCGCCTGCGGGACGTGTGCGAGCGGCTGGGCGCGCCGCACGCGCCGCCGCCCGCGCGCAACCCGCTCTCGCCCCGCGAGATCGACGTGCTGTCGCTGGTCGCGGTGGGCTGCGGCAACGCCGAGGCCGGCGAGCGGCTGGGGCTTCGGCCCGAGACGGTCAAGAGCTACCTGCGCGGCGCGATGCGCAAGCTCGGCACCCACACCAGGATGGAGACCGTGGTGGCGGCCCGGCGCGCGGGCCTGCTCCCCTAAGGGCGCAGGGCCCAGCGCAGCGGGCTGTCCCCGATGGTCTCCGCGACCTCCTCCACCTCGAAGTCGATCATCCGCTGCTCGCCGCTCCAGTCGGCGCGGGCGCGACCGGCCAGCCGCAGGGTGTGCCCCCGCTCCCAGTCCACGAACAACAGCCCGGCGGCCGGTTCCAGCTCCAGGTTCCCGAGCGTCAGGAACATGAAGTTGCCCAGGTAGTCGGCCCAGCGCAGCCGTCCGGGCTCCGGCACGTCCACGAAGCCGGGCGGGCCGCCGCGATGTGAGACGTCCGCGCCCTGACCGTCCGCGCGGGTGGCGATGAAGAAGGTGTCGGCGCTCTCGATCCACCGCCGGTGCCCGTCGGTGAGCGCCGCGTGCTCCACGGTACGGCGCGCCTCCGGCTCGGCCACCGAGGTGATCTCCCTGATCACGATGTACTTGGGGCAGTTCGCGATCACCTGGTCGGTCTCGATGACCAGCCGGTCGCCCTCCTGCGTGGCGGTGCCGTTGACCCGCATGCGCCGCCGCGTCCACGGCTCGATCGCCAGCGTCCCGATCTCCCCGCCGGCCTCGAACGGCGGCTGCCCGCGTACGGCCAGCGTCGTCGCCCCGAGCGGCTCGATGAATCCGGGCTCGCCCGTCATCAACCCGATCCGCGAGCCCGTGCCGACGACCAGCATCCGCTGGCGGCGCAGGAACTCCCTGGCCACCTCGGGCAGCTCGGGGCGGGCACGGGCCGAGCCGAGCAGCTTCGTGATGCCCGCGCGCCGCTGCGCGCTCACCTCACCGGGATGAATGCCCATGGCTAGAAGAATCCGCAGGTGGGGGCGTCCTCGTGCGGGGCGGGGGTGGTGACTCCCTCGGTCACGTAGATCTCCAGCCGGGTGCCGTCGGGGTCTTCGAAGAACAGCCCGCCGGATTCGCGGCCCGTGCCGTGCGGGACGATCCCGTCGTGCCGGATGGCCACGCCGAGCTCGCGCAGCCGGGCCTCGATCGCCTCCAGTTCGTCGATGCCGGGCGCTTCGAAGGACAGGTGGTGCAGTCCGGGCCGGTCGCCGTCGAAGCGTCCCGAGCTCTGCTCCCACAGCGTGAGCACGAGTTCCTCCGGGCGGCCGAGCCGGGCGTAGCGCCAGTCGCCGCCGTCGGTCTTGCCGTACAGGCCGAGGCCGAAGACCTGGCAGTAGAAGTCGATCGAGCGGTCGAGTTCGGTGACGTTGAGCCCGACGTGCCCGGTCTGGAGTGCGGTCGCCACAGAGCGACTCCCTTCTAATGGATGTATCGCAATTCAAGCATTAGCCGCTAATGGGTGCAAGTGCGGGGTAGCATTAGCAGAGTGGTGCACATCGCCGTCGCCTTCGCCAACACCGTCCGCGTCTCCACGGGGGACGCGCTGGCCACTGCCGCCGGTCTCACCGCATGGCTGCGTGAGCGGCGCTCCGAGCTGGAGGTACGCCTGGACGAGGCCGACCTCCTGGCGATCGGTGACGACGAGGCCGCCGCCGCCCGGCGGGCCCGCGACGCCGTACGCGCCCTGATGGGAGGCGCGCAGGAAACGGACGAGCACGTCCGCGCGCTCAACGACGCGGTGCGGGCGGCGCCGCGATGGCGTGAGCTGACATGGGGTGAGCCGCCGTCGGTCACGGCCCGTTCGGCGCGGCCGCCCGTCCTGGCGGCCGTCGCCGAGGTGGCCGAGCAGGCGATCCTGCTGCTGACCGGCCCCGACCGCGACCACGTACGGCCCTGCGGGGCGCCCGGCTGCGTGCAGTTCTTCCTGAAGGAGCACCCGCGCCGGGAATGGTGCTCGACCGGCTGCGGCAACCGCGTGCGGGTGGCCCGCCACTACGCCCGCACCAAGGGCGCGTAATGCGCGTGGGGGTCCTGGGCCCGCTGGAGGTCACCGACGGCGGCGGCGAGAAGGTGCAGGTCGGAGGCGCCCGGCTGCGCGCGCTGCTGATCCGGCTGGCTCTGGACGCGGGCAGCGTGGTCGCGGTGGAGGCGCTCACCGGGGCGCTCTGGCCGCAGGACGGCCCGGCCGACCCCGTGCACTCCCTGCACTCCCTCGTCTCCCGGCTGCGCCGCGCCCTGCCGGCGGCCATCCTGCAAGTTCCCGGCGGGTACCGCCTGGAACTCCCGCCCGACGCCGTGGACGCTCTGCGTTTCGAACGCCTGGCGCGTCAGGGCAGGCAGGCGCTGCGCGAGGACGACCCGCAACCGGCCGTGGAACGGCTGCGCGCGGCACTGGCGCTCTGGCGCGGCGAGGCGCTGACCGACGTGGCCGACGCACCCTACGCATGGGCCGCCGCCGCGAGGCTCCACGAGCTCAGACTGGCCGCCACAGAGGACCGGATCGCCGCCGAGCTGCGGCTGAGCGGAGACCACTCCGCCCTCGTGGCCGAGCTGGAGGAACTCCTCGCCGCCCACCCCCTTCGTGAACGGCTGCGGGCCCTGCTCATCGAAACCCTCCACGCCACCGGCCGCCGGGCCGAAGCGCTCGCCGCCTTCGAGTCCTTCCGTGCGACGCTGGCCGAGGAACTGGGCGCCGGCCCCGGACCGGAACTGAAAGAGCTCCACCTGGCTCTTTTGCGCGCAGAAAGCCCCGTACGCGGCAACCTGCGCGCGCCGCTGTCCAGCTTCGTCGGCCGCGTCGAGGAGCAGGCGCACCTGATCCGGCAACTGAACGAGCGGCGGCTGGTCACGCTCCTCGGCCCGGGTGGCGTCGGCAAGAGCCGGCTGGCGACGCGGGCCGCGAGCGAGCTGGCGGCCGGGTTCCCCGGCGGCGCCTGGCTGGTCGAGCTGGCATCGGTGACCGACCCGGCGGCATTGCCGCAGACCATCGTCACCACCCTGGGCCTGACCGGTCCGGGCAGGCCGGGCGACCAGATGGGACGGCTGGCCGACGCGCTGCCCGCGAGCCCGACGCTCATCGTGCTGGACAACTGCGAGCACCTGATCGACGCCGCCGCCCGCCTCGTCGAGGACCTGCTCGGCCGGTGCCCGCACCTGCGCGTCCTGGCCACCAGCCGTGAGCCGCTCGGCCTGCTCGGGGAGGCGCTGAGCCCGCTCGCGCCGCTGCCCGCCGCCGACGGGGTACGGCTGCTCGCCGACCGGGCGGCGGCCGTGCGGCCCGGGTTCACGCTGAGCGAGGAAGGCCGGGCCGCCGCCGAGCGGATCTGCGCGCGCCTGGACGGGCTGCCGCTGGCGATCGAGCTGGCGGCGGCGCGGCTGCGGTACGCGAGCGTGGAACAGGTGGCCGCCGGGCTGGGCGACCGCTTCCTGATGCTGACCGGCGGCAGCCGTACGGCGTTGCCGCGCCATCGCACGCTGCGCGCGGTCGTGTCGTGGAGCTGGGACCTGCTGTCGCGGGAGGAGCGGGCGGCGGTCGAACGGCTCGCGGTCTTCCCCGGCTCGTTCACGCCGGAGGCGGCGGCCCGCGTGTCGGGGTGGGCGGCGGTGGAGGACTTCGCCGACCGTTCGCTGCTGCAGTTCGTGCCGGGGCCGCAGCCGCGCTACCTGATGCTGGAGACCGTCAGGGAGTACGGCCTGGAACGGCTCGCGGAGTCCGGCGGGCTGGCGGAGGCCAGGGCGGCGCATGCCGCCTACTTCGCCGAGCTGGCCGAACACGCCGAGCCGCGGCTGCGCGGGGCCGGACAGCTCACCTGGGTCCGGCGGCTGCGGGCCGACCGGGACGATCTGCTGGCGGCGGTGCGGTTCGCCGCGGATTCCGGGGACGCGGCCACCGCGTCGCGGCTCGGGGCCGGCCTGCGCTTCTTCTGGACGATCGCGGAGGATCCGGGCGAAGCGGCAGCCCTGCTGCGCGGGGTGCTGAACGTGGCGCCGCATCCGGAGGTCGCGGCGGCGTACCTGCTCAATCTGGTTCTGGCCGCGGAAGGGGGCCGCGCCAAGGGCGAGGCCGGCGGGCTGCTCGCGCTCGCGGCCGGGTGCGAGCGGCCCGCGACCAGGGCGATGATCGAGGCTCTTGTCGCGCTGATCACCGGTGACGCCGCGTCCGGGCTGGCCGCGATCGACGCCGGTCTGCCCCGATCCGCGGCGTGGGATCGGGGGGTGTTGTGGTTCGTGCGGTCGTTCCTGGACGGCGGCCTCGGGGACATGGAGGCGATGCGCACCGATCTCGGGCAGGCGGCGACGGCGTTCCGCGCCTGCGGCGAGCACTGGGGACAGGCGACCGCGCTGAGCTACCTGGCCTTCGCCCGCACCACGCTCGGCGACTTCGAGGCGGGCGCCGCGGCGCTGGAGGAGTCGATCGGGCTGGCGCGCGACCTCGGGACCGGCGACGGACAACGGGTCTGGCTGGCCATGGTCCGCAGCCACACCGGGCAGACGGCCGCGGCCCGCGCGGAACTGCTCGACGTCCTTCGCGGCAACCCGCCCGCGAGCCGGCTCGGGCTCGCCCGGGTCCAGCTGGCCAACCTCGCCCGCTTCGACGGCGACCTCGACGCCGCCGCCCGGCACCTGGCCGAGGCGGCCGTGAGCAGAGACCCGCTCTTCCTCCTGGCCCGCGCCCAGCTGGCGGTGGCCAGAGGCGAGGACGCCGGGCCCGACCTGGCCGAGGCGTTCGCCCTGGCCCTGGAGATCTGGGACATGCCGCTGGTGGCCATGGCCGCGGTCGCCGTGGCCTCCTGGCGCCTGGCCACCGACGCCTCGGAGGCGGCCGGAGTGCTCGGCGCCGCGCACGCGTTGAGAGGCGGCCCCGACGCCCGCCACCCCGACGTCGAACTGCCGGCCCGCGTCCTCCGCGCCGAACTGGGCGAGCCCGCCTACCACGCGGCGTACGAGCACGCCCGCCGCCTCGACCGCGCGGTCGCGATCTCCCTCGTCAAGGCCGCGCTCGCTCACACGCGCTGAGCGCTCCTGCGAGGGATCTGTGGGCGGTCTGCGAGGACCGCCGGGCACGGTGGCCCCCATGACGTACGCGTTCCAGGCGGAAGGCCTGGTCAAACGGTTCGGGAAGACGACGGCGCTGGCCGGCGTCGACCTGGCGGCCCTGCCGGGCACGATCTTGGGCGTACTCGGCCCCAACGGCGCGGGCAAGACGACGGCCATCCGGGTGCTGGCCACGCTGCTGCGCCCCGACGAGGGCCGCGCCGAGGTGGGCGGCCTCGACGTCGTCAGGCACGCGCCGCGGGTCCGCAAAATGGTCGGCCTGACCGGCCAGTACGCCTCGGTGGACGAGGACCTGACCGGCACGGAGAACCTCGTCCTCCTCGGCCGCCTCCTCGACCTGCGCAAACCCGAGGCCGAACGGCGCGCGAGCGAGCTGCTCGGCCGCTTCGGCCTGGCCGAGGCCGCCGGCAAGCGGGCCGGAACCTACTCCGGCGGCATGCGCCGCCGCCTCGACCTGGCCGCCGGGCTCGTCGGCGAACCGAGCGTCGTCTTCCTCGACGAGCCCACCACCGGCCTCGACCCCGGCCGCAGGGAAGACCTGTGGCGCATGATCCGCACCATCGCCGACGGCGGCGGCACGGTCCTGCTCACCACCCAGTACCTGGAGGAGGCCGACGCCCTGGCCGACGAGATCTGCGTGATCGACCACGGCCGGGTCATCGCCCAAGGCACCCCGGCCGAGCTCAAGCAGGTCGTCGGCGGGCAGACCATCGTGGTACGGCCCAAGGATCCGGCCGAGCTGGCGCGGGCGGCGGAACTGACCGCCAAGGCCACCGGCCGCGAGCCCGCGAGCGTGGCCGCAGGAGTGCTGACCGTCGCCGTCGACGGCGGCGCCGCGTTCACCGCCGTCGTCGGGGCGCTGGCCGAGGCCGGCATCGAGGTCGCCGAGCTGTCGCTGCGGCTGCCCAGCCTGGACGAGGCCTTCTTCGCACTGACCGGAGCCGCGTGATGCCGTTCGCCCTGCTCCGGCACAGCCTGCTCCTGGCCGGGCGCGGTCTGCGCAAGACTCGCCGCAACCCGGGCATCCTGTTCGACGCGCTGTTCCTGCCGATCGTCTTCCTGCTGATGTTCGTCTACCTGTTCGGCGGCGCCGTCGCCGGGTCGCCGCAGGCGTACCTGCAGTACATCTTCCCCGGCACGCTGGTGATGTCGACGCTCATGGCCGGCCTGCTGTCCACCGGCGTCAGCCTCAACGTCGACATCAAGAAGGGTGTCTTCGACCGGTTCCGCAGCCTGCCCATCGGCCGTTCCGTGCCGCTGATCGGCTCCGTCGTCGGCGATCTCATCAGGTACGGCGTCGCGCTCGTCACCCTGTTCCTCCTCGGCTACCTCCTGGGCTTCCGGGTCAGGACCGACCTGGTGTCGGCGCTGGCCGCCTGCGCCCTGGCGGTCACTCTCGGCTTCTGCATGAGCTGGATCAACGTGCTCGTCGGAGTGCTCATCAAGGAGACCTCGATCGTGCAGAGCGTCGGGTTCCTGGGGATCTTCCCGCTGGCCTTCGGCACCAACATGGTCGCGCCCACCGAGACACTGCCCGGCTGGCTCCAGGCCTGGGTCAACGTCAACCCCGTCACCCACGCCATCGACGCCACCCGCGGCCTGCTCCTTGGCGGGCCGGTCGCCACCGCGGCGAGCACCACCCTCATCTGGTCGGCCGGTTTCCTCGTCGTCTTCGTCCCCCTCGCCGTCATCGCCTTCAGGAGGCGCAACCAGTGAACATCGTCGAATCCCGCTCCCTCGACCCCATGGACCCCCTCGACGACCTCGAACCCCTGCTCGACCTGGTCGGCGACGCCCGGGTGGTGGCGATCGGCGAGAGCTCCCACCATGTGCGCGAGTTCTACCTGCTGCGCCACCGCCTGCTGCGCCTTCTCGTCGAACGCCGCGGCTTCACCGTCTACGCGCTCGAAGCCCCGTACACCGACGCGCACACCATCGACGCGTGGGTACGCGGCGGACCCGGCACCGTCGAGCAGGTCGCCTCCGCCGGCATCGACCACGGCATGGGCGACTGCCGGGAGATGCACGACCTCCTGCGCTGGATGCGCGAGCACGAGCGCCCCCTGCGCTTCGCCGGCTGCCTGGCCGGCGTCCCGCGCACCGCCCTGCGCGCGGTCGCCGCGTACATGAAGGAGGCGGACCCCGACGCGTACCCCCTGGCCGACCGGGCCTTCCGGCTGGCCGGCGGCGACCGCGAGGTGCCCAGCATGAAGGCCATGATGGACCACGCCCGCCGCCCGATCGCGGCGCAGGACGAGCTGACCGTGGCGATCAGCCGCCTGCTGGCGCGCATGGAGACGATGGCCGGATACCAGCGCGGCCAGGGCCGCGCCGCCCAGCACGCGGCCGCGTTCCAGCATCTGCGCAACGCCTGGTACCTGGACCACGGGGGCCGCGACCTCGGCGGGCGCGGCATGGCCGTGGGCACCGCGTGCCTGGACGCCTTCGGCGCCGAGAGCGTGCTGCGGCTCGTCGACGAGGGCGCCCGCGTCGTGGTGGCGACGCACAACACCCACATCCGCAAGACGGTGATCGAGCACGAGGGCGACTTCGGGCTGTTCCCGCAGGGCTACCACCTGGCCCAGGCGCTCGGCCCTGACTACGTCTCCATCGCCGCCACCAGCCTCGGTGGCCGCACCTCCGCCGGGCGGGTCGCGCCCGAGCACCCGCTGGGCTTCGAAGCGGTCGACGTCGAACTGCCCGCTTTGGCCGAGGGCAGCGTCGAGACGCTCTTCGACGGCGGCGCGCCCCTGGCCATCGCCGACCTGCGCGGCCACGACCCGGAGGCGTTCACGCGGATCAGGATGCTGGACTACTTCATGGACGTCCCCGTCGTCCGGGCCTACGACGCGGTCGCCTGTGTCCCGGAGACCCGGTCCGCCGAGACCTTCAGGCAGGCGTGAAAGTCGTCGAGCGCCCGAGGCACCCCCGGACAGGCTGATCCCGAGCGTTCAACCAACCTCTGGAGTGCCGATGACATCGCGACAACGCCGGCTGGCCGTCGGCGTCATGCTGGCCACGTTATGCACGTCCCTGCTGCAGGCCTTGCCGGCCGCGGCGGGCACCCCCACGATCGACAGGCAACCGGCGTCACCCGGGATCGTGCTCTCCGCGGCCGACTGGGATCGGATCCGCGCGGACCCGTCCCCTGCGGCAAGCCCTTCAAAGGACACGTCCCCGCTGCTGCCGAAGCGCGGCATCGCCGCCGTGGCCAGGGAGTCGCGGATCAACGCCGCACGCATGGAGGTGAACGGCCCGCGAACGGCGAAGACGCCGCTGGCGCCCCCACCGATCGGCGAGAACCCCGACCCCAAAGCGCTGGCCGACTGCTTCACCCCGGCGGCGGACAGCCGCACCGGCCACATCCTGAACCGCTTCGTGTTCTGCCAGCGCGTCAAGGCGGAAATGCCGGTCGACGTCTTCCAGAACGGCCGGCTGGTCCGCATCGGAACCACGAAGTTCACCTACGAGTTGATCACCCAGGGCGACAATCACCAGCGCAGGACCCGTATGTTCGGCCGCATCCAGAAGGGTTCGGTCCGTCATGAGGGGACGTTCTTGTGGCGGACGATCGCGCCCGCCTGGCCGTTCTACCTCGTCGGCAAGTGCGAGCAGAGCGGCGTCGCCTGCCCGGTCGCCCACGCGCCGGTCGTGTTGCCGTTCCGCCAATGGGACGATGAGACCCTCTGGTGGAAGTGGGACACCGTCAACCAGGCCGCCAACGCGGAAGGCCGGGACCGGATCACCCTGCACGACTCGTGGCTGGAGCTCGGCTCCGCCATTTCCGGCGGCCTCGTGACCCGGCCCGGCCACAGCGCCCCGCGCATCGTCCGCTGCGACTCGGCGGATTACTTCCGGCTCGGCGGCGGCCATTACGAGGCGGCGTGCGTCTTCGCCGAGACGACTCCGCGCCTGACGTGGGAGATCGGGAAGGCCCCCCACGCGGAAGTGGCCCTTCATATCGCCAACGCCCAGGACTTCCCCAACGCCACCTGGCCCCGCCTGGTGCCCGATGGGCAGCCCCCGCCCCGAGACAAGATCATCCCCGGCAAGTACAAGCCCGGCGACCCTGACGCGCCCGGCCTGCACCGCATCAGGACCGAGCAGTCGGGGACGATACCGCCCGACCCCGAGCACAGGAGAAACGGCGAGCGCAAGACCGGCGCCTGCTACGGAGAAGGTCCATACGCCGCCGAGTACTTCGGCCTGGGCCTGCCCGTCCGGCCGCGCCCCGGAGAGCAGTGTGACGAGTACCCTCCGGCCTCCACGTTGGAAGGCGCCGACCATCCTGAGTACGACTTCTCCGTCCGCGCAGTGCTCACGGACGGCAACAGCCGTGCCGGCATCGCGCTTCGCGACTACTACGTCCATGACCGGATGCTCCTGTGGGACGTCAGCCTTCCTCTGGAGCGAAACGACCGCTTCTACTTCGAGATCCTGACCCCGGCCAAGTGACGCGCCCCCACGGCCTCATTGATCCAGCCAGGACTTCCAGTCGATGCCGGGGTCCTCGGTGAACAGGTGGTGGGAGGCGATCATGGGGCCGTGGAAGCCGCGGATGAAGCGGTACAGGGCGGTGGGCGTGCGGACGGCGACGTTCTGGGAGTTGACGAAGTAGACGACTCCGTCCTCGCCGGCCAGCCGTACCCGATCGCCCTTCCGCGCCAGGCGGGGCAGGCCGAGCTTCTTGGCGAGGTCGTGCCAGGCCTGCTCCCAGCCGGGCACGGGCGGGCCGAAGACGGTGAGGGGGGTGGCGGTGCGGCCGGGGAAGTGGGTCAGGTACTCCACCAGCGTGGCGAAGAACAGCTCCAGGCCCGCCGACATCGCCTCGAACTCGTCCTGCCAGTCGTCGCCCGGCAGGAAGCCGCTGGTGACGGCGCGCAGCACGGTGGTGCCGCCGGACTGGGCCTCGATGAGGAACTCGTAGGCGACGAAGCGGCCGTCGGGGGCGGTCTCGGTGCCGTGGGCGAAGCGGGCGCCGGGGTCGGCCCCGGTGATGCGGGTGGTGGGGGAGTAGTCGCCGAACACGGTGGTGACGGCGCCGTCGGCGACCTCGTTGCGGCCCATGAACCAGGAGTCGATGCCGGGCCCGGTGGAGATGGCCGCCCAGATCTCCCCGGGCGTCGCGGGCACCTCGGTCCGCTGCTCGATCTCGAACTCGTGGCCCATGCTCACGACTCCCTCGTGCTGGGGTGGACGGCGACCACGATGCGATGGTCCCGCCCTGATGCGGCCTCTTCGTCGTGGTATTTCGAGACCAGCGTAGTGACGGCCTGCGTGAGCTCCTCCGCGAACGCCGCCCGCGCGGCCGGGGTGGCGAAGCGCACCTCGCCGTCCAGCGCGAACGTCGCCACCCGCTTGCCCGCCTTGGCCGAGCCCGTGATGAGCGCGCCCACGTCACGGACCAGCCGTGCGGCCAGCGCCAGCAGCCAGCGCGCCGACAGCCGGTCCGGCGACTGGGCCGGATCGGGCTGCACGGCGGCCAGCGCGACGGGGGAGATCACGTAGGAGGCCGCGGTGGCACGCAGCAGCCGCTCGGTCGCGTTGCCCTTGCGCCGTTCCTCGACGAGTTCGACCAGGCCGTGCCGTTCGAGCGTGCGCAGATGGTAGTTGACCTTCTGGCGCGGCAACCCGACGCGGGCGGCCAGCATCGCCGCGGAGGCGGGCTGGGCGAGCTCGGCCAGGAGCCTGGAACGCATGGGATCCAGCGACACCTCGGCGGCGGCCGGGTCCTCGATCACGGTCACGTCGAACATGCCTCTACGATCTCACCGACAACTAAATCTGACAAGACGGTGAAGATTGTCGGTACTACCAGGCGTACGCCTCGGGGGCCGGGCCGCCGGGACCCGGGAAGATGGCGTCCAGCGCGGCCAGCCGGTCCTCGTCCAACCGGATCGTCAGCGCCTTCAGCGCGAGCGTCAGCTGCTCGACCGTGCGGGCGCCCGCGATCGGAGCCGTCACGCCCGGCTGGTGCAGCAGCCACGCCAGGCCGACGGCCGCGGGATGCTCCCCGATCTCATCACACAGCCGCTCGTAGCGTTCCACCCGGTCCCTGTCCTCGCGCAGACCCGCCTCGGCGCGGCCCGCCCTGCCCCGCGCGATCTCCCGCTTGCGCAGGATGCCGCTGAGCAGACCGCCGTGCAGCGGACTGTACGGCAGGACGCCGATCCCCAGATCACGGCACGCGGGCAACACCTCAAGCTCGATCGTGCGCCGCATGAGGCTGTAGATGCTCTGCTCGACGACGAAGCCGAACTCGCCGAGCCGTTCGGCCGCCGACTGCCCGCGCACGATGTGCCAGGCCGCGTGGTTGCTGGTACCGAAGTACAGGACCTTGCCCTGCCGGCGCAGCAGCGACAACGCCGCCCAGATCTCCTCCCACGGCGTCGACCTGTCGACGTGGTGCAGCATGAAGATGTCGAGGTGGTCGGTGTTGAGGCGGCGCAGCGACTCCTCACACGCCCGGCGCAGGCGCCGCGCCGACAGCCGGATGTCGTTCACGCCCGGCCCCATCGCGCCGTAGGCCTTGGTGGTCAGCACGATCTGGTCACGGCGGGACGGCGTCTTGGACAGCCAGGTTCCGATGATCTCCTCGGTCCTGCCCTTCTCCGGCTCCAGCCCGTACACCTGCTTGTTGGCGTCGGCGCCGTAGACGTCGGCGGTGTCGACGAGGTTGACGCCGCTGTCCACGGCCAGGTCGAGCAGCCGGTGGGAGGTCGCCTCGTCGGTCAGCGGGCCGAAGTTCATGGTGCCGAGGGCCAGCCTGCCGACCTGGAGACCGGAGCGGCCGAGGTGGGTGTATTCCATGGTCATGCTCCGAAGCGGGTGGGGGAGAAGGCCGACAGGTCGAACTCCGAACCGCCGTCGAGGGCGAGCTGGGCGCAGATCTGGCCGACGGCGGCCGCGTGCTTGAAGCCGTGGCCGGAGAAGCCGCCGGCGAACACCACCCGGCCACCGGCGCCCACCGGGCCGATGACGAAGTCGCCGTCGGGACTCTTGGAGTTCATGCAGGCCATCGCCTTGCTGACCCGCGGGACGAGGCCGGGGAAGGCGGTCGCGCAGTACTCCTCGATCGGCGCCAGGTCCTCGCGCGCCGGGTCGCGCCAGTTGTCCTCGGGCCGTTCCAGCCACGCCTTCTTCGCCTGCGGGCCGCTGATGCCGACCTTGACGCCGACGCCGTCCACGTCCGGGATGCCCCAGCCGTGCGCCTCATGGCTCTCGCGGACGAACGTGGGGAATCGGCCGGGGCGATACTCCGCCGCGTCCCCGCGCGCCTTGAACCACGACAGACACGAGCGCTGGGTACGCAGCGGCAGCGACACCTCCGGCAGGAGATCGAGCGTCCAGGCGCCGGAGGCGAGGATCACCCTGGCCGCCGTGAACCGTTCGCCGCCCACGGTCACCGCGACCCGCCCGTCCTGCACGCGCAACTCCGAGACGGGCACGCCGGTGCGGATGTCGGCGCCGGCCCGCCGGGCGGCGCGCACCGCCGCCGTGACGCACGCCTCCGGCCGCAAGACCCCCGCGCCCGGCTCGAAGATCGCCACATCGTCGTCCAGCACGGCATGCTGCGGATAGCGCGCGCGCAGGTCGTCGGGCGTCAGCCACTCGTGGGCGACCTCGCCCGCGGCGGCGCTGGCCAGCGCGTCCTCGATGAGCTCGCCGCCGTCGGTGCCGATCACCAGGCCGCCGGACGGCTCGAACAGCCGCCCGCCGTCCCGCTCAAGCTCCTTGATCAAGTCGAGGGTACGGCGGGCCAGCGGCACGTACTCCTTGCCCTCGAAGAGGATCTGCCGGTAAATACGGGACCCGCCGTGCGAGGACCCGCGCGCATGGCCGACGTCGAACTGCTCGACGCCGAGCACCGAGGCGCCGCGCGCGGCGGCCTGCCAGGCGGCCATGGAGCCCATGGCGCCCAGCCCGATCACGATGACGTCTCTCATGGATGTGCTCCCATCTGTCACAACACCTTGGACAGGAATGTCTGGGTACGCAGGTGCCGCGGCCTGGCCAGAACCTCGCGCGGGTCACCCGACTCGACCACCACGCCGTCGTCCATGAAGACGAGCGTGTCGCCGACCTCCCGGGCGAAGGCCATCTCATGGGTGACGACGATCATCGTCATCCCCTCGCGGGCCAGGCCCCGCATGACGTCGAGCACCTCGCCGACCAACTCGGGATCCAGCGCGGAGGTCGGCTCGTCGAACAACATGAGCCTGGGCCGCATCGCCAGCGCCCTGGCGATGGCCACGCGCTGCTGCTGGCCGCCCGACATCTTGGCCGGATAGCTGTGCAGCTTCTCGGCCAGCCCCACCCGGCGCAGCAGTTCTTCGGCGTGCGCGGTGGCGGCCGCCTTGCTCTCCTTCTTCACCAGGCAGGGGCCGAGCACGACGTTCTCCAGCGCGGTGAAATGCGGGAACAGGTTGAAGCTCTGGAAGACCATGCCGATGCGGGCGCGCTGGCGGCAGACCTCCTTGTCGTTGAGCTCGTGCAGCGCCTCGCCGCTCTGCCGGTAGCCGATGAGCTCGCCGTCCACCCAGAGCCGGCCTCTGTTGATCGTCTCCAGGTGGTTGACGCAGCGCAGGAACGTGCTCTTGCCCGACCCCGAGGGGCCGACCAGGCACATCACCTGCCCTTCGTCCAGGGACAGGTCGATGCCTTTGAGCACGTGGTTGCGCCCGAAGTGCTTGTGCACCCCCTCCGCGCGGACCAGAGCGGACATCAGCGGTCCTCCTTGACGTGGGCGCGGCGGGCGGCCAGGTTGCGGCGCAGGCGGGAGCCGTACGAGTCGCCGGGGTCGCGGTCGGGGGAGAAACGGCGCTCGATCCGGGTCTGCACGGAGGTCAGGATCGAGGTCGCCAGCAGGTACCAGATGCTGGCCACGAGCAGCAGCGGGATGGTCTGGAAGTTGCGCCCGTAGATGATCTGGACGCTGTAGAGCAGTTCGGGGATGGCCAGCACGCTGATCAGCGAGCTGGTCTTGAGCATCGCGATCGTGTTGTTGCCCGTGGGCGGGATGATCACCCGCATGGCCTGCGGGAGCACGATCCTGCGCATCGTCATGCTCTTGGACAGGCCCAGCGAACTGGCCGCCTCCAGTTGCCCCTTCGGCACGGACACGATCCCCGCCCGGACGATCTCGGCCATGTACGCGCCCTCGTTGAGCGCCAGCCCGAGCACGCCCGCGATGAACGGGGTGATGAGCGTGTTGGCGTCAAGGGTGGCCAGCGTCGGCCCGAACGGCAGGCCGAGCTGGATCGTCGGGTAGAGCGCGCTCAGGTTGAACCAGAAGATGAGCTGGACCAGCAGCGGCGTACCACGGAAGAACCAGATGTAGGCCGCGGCCGTCCACGACAGCACCTTGTTGTCCGAGCTGCGCATGACCGCGAACAGCACGCCCAGCACGATGCCGAGGACCATGGCGATCGCGGTGAACTGCAGCGTGAGCAGCAGCCCGTTGAGCACGCTGCCGTCCAGCAGGTACCTGGCCACGATCTCCCACCGGTAGCGGGGGTTGGTGACCATGGACGTCACCAGCAGCGCCAGCAGGCCCAGCACCACCGCCGTGGCGACCCACCGCCACGGGCGCCGCACCGGGACCGCCTTGATGTCGGCGTCGGGCCGCCGGCTCTTCCGCACGGTGCCGGTCGCCATCGCTAGGCACACCCTTCCTTGATCGCCTGCGGGAAGATCTCGTCGCCGTCCTGCACCTGCGCGGGGTCGGTGAAGATCTCCGACTTCTCGATCGCGCCGTCCACGACGCCCCACTTGCCGGCTATGCGGGTGTAGTGGCCCTGCTGCAGCAGCCTGGTCATCGCCTCCTGCAGCACCGCGTTCATCGCGGAGTTGCGCTTGGGTACGGCGATGCCGGACAGGCTGTGCGGCGTCCGGTAGGTCCCCGTCACACAGAGCGTGCCCTCCGACTGCTTGGCCGCCCACTCCACAGCCGGCTTGTCGGCGCTCACCACGTCGGCGCGCCCGCTGGACAGTGTCAGCACCGCCTGGTTCTGGTCCGGGATCCTGATGATCTGGACGGGCTTCCTGCCCGCGCCCTTGCAGTAGGCGTCGGCCTTCTCCAGCCGCTCCACCTGCGAGGTGCCGCTCTGGACGCTCACCCGCAGGCCGCAGACGGTGTCCTTGAAGTCGTTGACCTTGATGCCGCTGCCCTTCTTCACCAGGAAGCCGCCGCCGTTGAGGTAGTTGGAGACGAAGTCGACGACGCCCAGGCGTTCCTTCTCGATGCCGAACCCGGCGATCCCGATGTCGTACCTGCCCGCCTCAAGGCCGGGGATGATGTTGTCGAAGGAGGTGTTGCGCCACTCCACCTTCAGGCCGAGCAGCCTGCCGATGGCGTCGCCGGTGTCGATGTCGAAGCCGACCAGCGTCTTGTTGTCCTCGGCGAAGAACTCCAGCGGCGCGTAGGGCGCGTTCGTGCCGATGATGAGCGTCCCGCGGTCGCGGATCTCCTTCGGCACGCCGGCGGCGAGCTTGTCGTCCTTGGCGATGTCGACGGCCTTTTCCGCCAGGTCCGGCGCTGTGTTGACGCCGCACGCGGTCAGCGGCAGCAGGGTCACGAGGGCGACGAAGAAGATGCGGTTGTTCATGGTGTCACCAACTTGCTGTGCGCGGTTCAGGGGCTGGGTGCGCCGGCCGACGGCGCCCGCCGTACGGCGGAGTCGTGGCCGGTCAGTGAGAGCGCGCTCGCCGTGCGAACCGTGAGGTCGCCCCCGATCAGGACCAGCTCCGCGGCGTGGATGGCCGACGACTGTCCCGACGTCGGCACCTCCTCGCCGAAACTGTCCCGTCCGGTCTGCGCGTAGTAGAGGATGGCCGCCCGGTCGTGCGCGACCGGATGGATGTACGGCTGCCGCGGCGCGTGGCCGGGCACGGTCAGGGCGCCCCGGTGTTCCCATCGGCGCAGGTCGGGCGAGCGGTAGACGGCCGGACCGGCGCGGGTCTCGGCGACCATCCACCCCTGGCCGCCCAGCGTGAACACCGCCGGGCCCTCGTGCCAGTCGGCCAGCGCCCGCTCCTCGACCTTCCACCCGTCGAGGTCGTCGCTGACGGCCAGCCAGACGGAGCCGCCGCGGTTCTCGTCCTTGAACCAGAGCCCGAAGCCGCCCTCGGGCAGCGGGTGCACGTGAGGGTCCACGGCGTGGTCGGTGCCGAGGTCCACGCGTCCCGCGTGCGACCAGGTCCACAGGTCGGGGCTGGTCAGGTGGTGGATCTGGCGGTGCCACGGGCTCGGCCTGCCGTGGGTGTCCCAGGCGGGGTCGTCGGGCACGCCTCTGATGAACGTGACGAACATGTGGTGCAGGCCGTCGTGCCGGATCACGTCGGGGCCCCAGAAGGTGTTGAGACCCGGTTCGACCGGGAGGTCCAGGGTGCCGCGGTAGAGCCAGCTCCCACCGCCGTCGGCCGAGCTGGCGGCGGCGACCCGGCCGCCGTGACAGCGGCCGATCCTGGGTGCTCCGCCGATCCGCGTGTTGGCCCGGCGGTGGACGAACAGGCACCACCACGTGGACTCGGCGCCGTTCCAGACGAGCACGGGATCGGTGGCACCGTCGTGGATCGGGTCGGTGATGAGGGTCATGGGGTGCCTGCCGCGTGGTTCAGGTCGGTGATGGGTGAGGGTTCCAGGGGAAAGTGGGTGACGGCGTAGGCGTGGCCGTGCTCGACCGCCGACTCCACCGCCTCGCGCAGGGAACCGCGCAGGTTGTCGCGGACCGCGTCCTCGTTCCACGCCATCCCGTCCAGGCACCGGGTGGCGAACAGCAGGGCCACGCGTTCCAGACGGCGCAGGCCGCGCAGGAGTTCCGCGGTGACCACCGGGGCCCAGGGGGTGACCTCGAGTTCGCCGGCCGCGCAGGCCAGGTGGACGGTGTGGGCGCCGCCTTCCAACTGGAAGGAGACCTGCATGACCAGTTCGGGGATGACCGGGTTCACCTTGCCCGGCATGATCGAGGAGCCTGCCTGCATGGGCGGCAGCCGTACCTCCGCCATGCCGCCCACCGGGCCTGAGGACAGCAGCCGCAGATCGCTCGCCACGCGGGCGAGCACGCGTCCGCCTCTGGCCATGGCGTCGGCGACGGAGGCCAGGCTCTCCAGCGATGCGATGCCCTCGGACAGGTTCGCGGCGGGCTCCAGGGCGAGTCCGGTCTCCTCGGCCAGCCGTTCCAGGGCCAGCTCCGCGAAGCCGGGCGGGGCGCCGAGGCCGGTGCCGATCGCGGTCGCGCCGAGCGGCACCCCCCGCAGCTCACCGGCCGCCGACTCCAGCAGCCTCGCGGCCGACAGGACCGCGCTCGCCTGCCCGTCGTGCACAAGTCCAGCCGGTACGGGCACCGCGTCCTGCAGGCAGGTGCGTCCCAGTCTGTCCAGCGACCGGTAGCGCGCGGCCTGGCGGCGCAGCGACTCGGCGACCACCCGCAGGGACCGCACGGTCGCCTGGGCCGTGGTCAGGACGGCGAGGTTGAGCGCGGTGGGCATCACGTCGTTGGTCGACTGCGACCGGTTCACGTGATCATGCGGATCGACCCGCATTGCGTGCCCGCGCGGCTCGCCGCCCGTGGCCTGGCCGTACGGATCCGCCCGCGCTTGGTGTCCTCTCGGACCCTCGTGCGCACCATGTCCTCTCGGACCCTCGTGCGCGCTGTGGTCTTTCGGACCCTCAAGCGTGTTGCGGCGGCCCGGGTCAGCCTCCGTGGTGTCGCCGCCCGGGTCAGCCCCCGAGGTGTGGCCGCCGGGGTCAGCCTCCGTGGTGTGGCCGCCGGGATCAGTCCACGCGCTGCCGTCGCCCGGATCCATCCTCGTGGTGTGGCCGCCCGGGTCGGTTTCCGTGGTGCGGCCCTCCAGGCCGGTGCCCGGAGTGCGCCCGTGCGGATCCATCTGCGTGCGGAGGGCCCCTGGGCCGGTCCGCGTGTTCTGGCTGCTCGGGTTGACTTCCGTGGGGTGGTCTCGCGCATCGGTCCACGGGTGTTCGGGTGGGGCGGCCGGTGGCTGGCGGCCGTCTGGGTCGGCGTGCGGGGTGTGGCTGTTCGGGGTGGGTTCTGGTGCTGTGGCGAGGAGTTCGGTGGCGCGGGTGGCCAGGACCTCGTTCATGTTCATGTTGGTCGAGGTGCCTCCACCTCCCTGCACCACGTCGAGCGGGAAGTGCTCGTGCAGGTCACCGGCGGCGATCTCCGCGGCCGCGGCCATGATGGCGTTCCCGATCTCCTCGGGCAGCACGCCGAGCTTGACGTTGGCCCATGCCGCCGCGCTCTTGACCTGCGCGAGCGCGGTCAGCAGGGCGGGGAACTGGCGCAGCGACTCGCCGCCGAGACGGAAGTTCTCGCTGGCCCGCGCCGTATGGATGCCGAACAGGTCGTTCGAGGAAAGTCTGATCTCGCCGAGGAGGTCGTGTTCGACACGGTTCTGATCCATAGCATCACCCCTCACTTGAAAGGTTGCCTGGTAGGTAGACAGCCAGACTCCATGGGGAAAGAGGGCGTGTCAATCCCTAAATATGCAGACAACGGACACCCTTGACAGGATTTCAGGCGTCAGGCAACCTGCCAGGCAACCTGACCTGTTCGCCGAAGGAGTGCCTGTGACCTTCCAGACGTTCGAGCTCGAGAACTGGCAGTCCGACCACGAGCAGACCGTGCGCTTCAACCTCGCCGACTCGACCGTCGACCCCGTCACCGTGGCCGACCTCGTCGAGGACGGCGAGGACCTGGAGCGGATCATGTCCGTGCCGCTCTACTACCCGGAGGTCAACGGCGAACGGTCCCTGCGCGGCCTCATCGCCGGTCTCCACGACGGCGTCGGCACTGACGACGTGCTGGTCACCGTGGGCGCGTCCGAGGCCAACGCCGCGATCGTCGACGCGCTCTGCGAGCCGGGCGACCGCGTCGTGGTCATGGAACCCGGCTACCGCCAGGTCTGGGGCCTGGCCCGCAACCGCGGCTGCGACGTGGCGGCGTTCGAACTGCGCGCCGATCGCGGCTGGGCGCCCGACCTGGAGCAACTCCGCCAGGTCGCCACCCCCGGCACCAGGCTCATCTACGTGTGCAACCCCAACAACCCGACCGGCTACATCCTCACCAGGGAGGAGATGGCCGAGATCGTGCGGATCGCCGAGGACTGCGGCGCCTGGCTCGTGGCCGACGAGGTCTACCGGGGCAGCGAACGCCTGACCGACGACGAGACGCCGTCGTTCCTCGGCATGACCGACAAGGTCATCGGGGTGGGCAGCCTGTCGAAGTCCTATGGTCTGTCCGGTCTGCGCATCGGCTGGGCCGTATGCGCTCATCCTGAGCTCGCCGACCTGTGGCGCCGGCACGAGTACGTCGCGATCGCGACCGGCCGCCTCGACAACCTCCTCGCCGAGTGCGCGCTCAGGCCCGCGGCCAGGCGGCGGCTGTTCGAGCGCAACCGCGCCTGCGTGCGCAGAGGTTACGACCTGTTCTCCGCATGGGCGAGGCGGCAGGACGGCAAGCTCGCCGCGCTCCCGCCGATGGCCTCCGCGCTGGCGTTCGTCCGCTATGACAGCGACCTGTCGTCCGTCGAGGTCGGCGACCTGTTCCGGCGCGAGGCGAGCGTGCTGGTCGCGCCCGGCGTGTTCTTCGGCAGGGAAGGATGGTTCAGGATCAACATCGGCATGGACACCGGCTACCTGGCCGAGGCCCTCGACGCGCTCGCACCCGTCGTGGCCGCCCTGCCGCCCGCCTCGGGAAGGTGAAGGACATGGAACTGCTCCTGCTCGCGAATGAGTACTCCGTCTGCCGGCTGCCCGCCACCACCTCCCCGCCCCCGCCACCAGTGGCGGCCGAGCTCTACACGCTGACGGTCACCGCCGAGGAGGTCTCGGTGGTGTGCCGCTCCGGTGCGGAGCCACCCGGGGCCAAGGTGGAGAGCGGCTTCAGCGCACTGCGGGTGGCCGACGCGCTGGACTTCTCGCTCGTCGGGATCCTGGCGTCGCTGACCGCGCCGCTGGCCGAGGTGCGGGTCTCGGTGTTCGTCCTGTCCACGTTCGACACCGACTATCTGCTGGTACGCACCGTCGACCTCCCCACTGCCAAGGCGGCACTGGAAGCCCACGGCCACGTGATCGGCACGGGAACCTGATCGCCCCCGACCCGCCTGGCCCCGACCGCTACCGAGGTCGGGGCCGTGGGAAGACCTGATGGCACGACCGGTGACCGCCGGCCGGCATGGCCGTGTTCCGTCATGCCGGCGGGCGGTGGCTCAGGCGAGATCAGTGGGCGGTTCGCCGAACCAGCGGGAGAGGTGGTCGTCCAGGTCCCGCTGATCGTCGCCGATCCAGGCGACGTGACCGTCGGGGCGGAGCAGGACGCACGGGACATCCAGCTCCGCGGTGGGATCCGCCAGGTGATCGACCCGGTCTGACCAGCCGCCGACGCTCAGCCGTTCGGTGCGGTCCAGCAGCAGGCCGCGGCCGCGATGCAACAGACCATAGAGGTGGCCCTGTTTGACGCCGATGTCACGCAGGCGGCGGCCGAGCAGGTCGGGACCCTCGCCGAAGTCGTAGCGGATGCCGGTCGCGGTGATCTTCTCGATCAGACGGCGGTTCACCTCGTCGAGGTCCATCAGTTCGGTGAGCAGCCTGCGCACGGCCTGCGCGCCCGGTTCGGCGGACAGCAGTTGCGTCTGGGCACGGGTGTTGTCCAGCACGTCCTCGGCGACCGGATGGCGTTCGGCGTGGTAGGTGTCCAGCAATGCTTCCGGCGCCCAGCCGCGGACCTGTGCGGCCAGTTTCCAGCCGAGGTTGAACGCGTCCTGAACGCCCAGGTTGAGGCCCTGACCGCCGATGGGCGGATGAATATGCGCCGCGTCGCCGGCCAGCAGCACCCGACCGACCCGATAATGCTCGGCCAGCCGGGTGGCATCCCCGAAACGCGACAGCCAGCGCGGAGAATGCACGCCGAAATCGGTTCCGGCGATGGCGCGCAACCGTCGTTGGAAATCCTCAAGGGTGGGCGCTTCCGCGCGGTCACTGACGCCCGCGGCGGGAACCACGACGCTGTAAACCCCTTCGCCGAAGGGCCTGAGCCAGAATCGCTGATGGGTCTGACCGATCTCGGCCACCTTGGCGGCGATCTCCTCCTGCGACATGCCTGCTTTCATCTCGCCCATGAGCGTGTCGGACCGTGAGGGCTCGCCGGGGAAAACCGACGCCGAGCAACTTGCGCACCGCACTGCGCGCGCCGTCACAGCCGACGAGATAGCGCGAACGCAGCCTTTCCCCGTCGGCCAGCTCGACGGTCACACCCTCGTCGTCCTGCTCGAAACCGGCGACCGCGCAACCGCGCCGGACCTGCGCACCCAGTGCGATCGCATGTTCTTCAAGGAGATTCTCGATGACCGGCTGCGGAATACCCAGCAGATAGGCGTACGCGGAATCCAGGCCCTTGGGCGCGGGTTTGGGGATGGCGGCGAAGACACCGCCGACCGGACGCTGTCTTCCCTGCCGGAGCAGGCGATCCAGCAGTCCGCGCATCGCCATGAGCTCGAGACTGCGAATATGCAGACTGACTATGCGAACGAACGACGTGGGCTCGGTCTCCTTCTCCAGAACGAGTACCCGCACGTCGTGCAGCCGCAGTTCGGCGGCCAGCATCGCACCGGTCGGCCCGCACCCGGCGATGATCACGTCGTGAAGGAGCGGCGCGCGCCCGGCTCCGGAGACCGGCGACCGGAGAACCTCGCCCGCCCCGTCGTTCGACGGTGGCTCGGCGATGGGCTGCTGAGAGTGCATAGGTGTTGCCTTTCGGGAGTGCCTTGTTGGCGAGGCGCTCCCGGCGACACCTACGTCAATCGCCCGACCGTGACGGTAAGGGGGAGCACCCACATCGCTTTTGCGTTCATGGGTCTCACCTCCTCGGACGGCGTCACGATCACCTGCAAGCTACAAGCCCGAGCATCATCCCGTCCAACCATTTCCCGGCCACGTGATCACGATTCCGATCGGGCCCGGGCGGTCGCAGGGCTGATCCGGCGTAGCGCACGATTGGTCCCGGCCTCCCCGCCGGGCGCTGCCCGATCTCCACGACCTGCCCACCGCCCTGATCACCCCTGTGAGGCAGTTCCAGCACGGCCTCTCCGGAGCCGGCGATCCAGCACGTTCTCGATCTCTGAAAGGGGCGCCGTCAGATTGAATGCCTGCTCGTCAGCGGCCCTTGGAGGCTGCTCAGCCGGCTTGGGCGACGATCACGCGTGCTTCGGTCAGGCGGGCGGGGAGCCGATGATCTCGCTGCGGTAGAGGAGGAGGTGCTGACGCCACACGTCCGCCGCCTCTTCAGCCCGGCCGGCCGCGATGTGCTCGAACACCAGACGGAACTCGGCCACGTGCCCGCCCCGCGCACCCGGCGCGGACAGCGCGCGGCGGCGCAGCTCCGACCACAGCGGGCCGTCGAGGTGGCGAAGCGCCTCCTCCAGGGACTTTTCGAGGATCGGGTTGCGGGCCGCGCGGGCGATGGCGCGGTGGAGGGGCAGGTCGCTGACGTACGCGCCGGTCCGCGCGTATTCGTCCTCCAGCTCCGCCAGCGTCGACTCCAACGCGTTGAGGTCCTCGGGATAGCGCTTCTCGGCGGCCAGTGCCGCCAGGGCCGGTTCGATGGCCAGCCGGGCCTCGAACACCTGCGGCGGCAGCACCTCGACACCCCACGTGGCCACGACGGCCGACGATCCGGTGACGATCGTCCCCCTGCCCTTGTGCGACTTGGCCAACCCGGCAAGCTCCAGCGCGGCCAGCGCTTCCCTGATGGTCGGGCGGCTGACGTCGAAGTTCTGCGCGAGCTCACGTTCGGGCGGTAGCTTGTCACCCGGCTTGAGATGCCCGTCGCGGATGGCCACCACGAGCTGGTCGGCCACCTGCACCGCCGCGCTCTTCTTGACCACAGGGGTCACCTCGAACTTCGAGCCGCCCGTCGCCATCGCCTGAAACCCCTCGTCGTGTGGCCGCCGTTGTTCGATCGCCATCCTAGCGTGCGGCTAGGCAACCTGACACCTTCTTGACAGGCCGATCCTCCCATCCAGCCCGATCCCGCGAACCGGACGCACCCGTTCAACGCTCGACATCCCGGGGGTCCGAGCCCTTGTGTGGCGGCAATCCGGGGCCTGAAGCGCCGCTCGGTGCTCGCCCATCCCGGGGTAGCACCTCCGCGCCGGGCCCGAAGGTTGCCTGGCCGCGCTGGGCCGTGTGGCAATGCACGTCGCGTGGCTATGCACATTGTGTGGCCAGGCAGGCAGGCCAACACACCTGCTTGGCCCGCCGCAGCGTGCGCCAGGGTGGTCACGCCACAGCTCGCCACGGGGTCGCGGCGCGTGGCTGCGGCGGGGATTGTGGCCCAGGAGGCTGGGGTGGTGGCCCAGGGGTGTGGTGAGGGACCGAGCCAGCGTGGCGAGCGCACGGGCCAGAGCGGGCCATGGCGCAGGCCAGGGGCGGTGAGGGCTCGAGAGTCGGGGTGGGGGCGCCGATCGGGATGTCGTGTCTGCTCGGGTCGGGTGGGGGCGTGAGGGTTCTGGCTCGGGTCGAGGTGTGGGGCGTGCGGGTTCGGCTCGGGCCGGGGGCGGGTGGTGACTCGGGGGTGCGTCTTGAGGTGGGGCGGGTGTCGGGGTTGGGGGCGTCTGGGCGGGTGTTGAGGCGGGTGGGTGCGGGCGGGGTCCCTTGACTTGGGTGTTAGCGGTTCAGGTTGGTGAGCATGGTTCGGGTGATGCGGTCGAGGGTGGCGGTGTCTTCGGGGGAGAGAGTGGTGGCCAGGCGGGTCAGGGTGGCGGCGTGTTCGGTGAGGGTTTCGTCGATCACGCGGCGGCCCTCCTCCGTGAGCGTGATGCGGAAGCTGCGCCGGTCGGCGACGTCAAGGGCGCGCTCGACGAAGCCGGCGGCCTCCAGGCGGTCGAGGCGGTTCGTCATGCCGGCGCGCGACATCATCAGCACCGCCGCCAGTTCCGACGGGATCAGCGTGTACGGCGGGCCGGATCGCCGTAGCGCCGCCAGCACGTCGAACTCGCCCTGCCTCAGCCCGTGCCGCGCGAACACCTCCTCGACCGCCGCCTCGATCCGCCGTGTCACCCCGGCGAGCCGTCCGAACACCCCGATGGGCGAAAGATCCAGATCGGGCCGTTCCCGTTGCCACGCGGCGAGGATGCCGTCGAACACGTCCATGCCGCGCAGTTTATTCGAGGCCCGATAGTCGGAAGCCGAAGCGTTGACACACTTTACTATACGGTTTAGTTAATCGGCCTGATCTGAGAGAGGACTGACCATGAACGTGCAAGGCACTGTTGAGGCCGGTTCTGAAGGGGTGCGCGAGGAGTTCGCGCGGGTGGCGAGTGCGGACGGCGCCCAACTGGCCGTCTACGCGCACGGACGGCGGGTGGTCGACCTGTGGACCGGGGTCAGGGGCGACTCACTGCACGCCCTGTACTCCTCGGCTAAGGGCGCCGCCCACCTGGTGACCGCGTTGCTCGTACAGGAGGGCGTGCTCGAACTCGACCAGAGGGTGGCCCACTACTGGCCCGAGTTCGCCGCGAGGGCAAGGCCGGGGTGACGTTGCGCCAGGTGCTGGCCCACCAGGCGGGCCTGGTCGGCGTGGAAGGCGGATTCACGGCCACCGAGCTGGCCGACGACCGGCTGATCGCCAAGCGGCTGGCCGGGCAGCGGCCCTTCTGGGAGCCCGGCACCGGCTACGGCTACCACGCCTTCGTCATCGGCGCCCTGACCGGCGAGGTGGTACGCCGGGTCACCGGCGCCTCCATCCAGGAGCTTTACGAGCAGCGGGTCCGGGCACCGTACGAACTGGACTTCTACCTCGGCCTGCCCGAGGCGCAGGAGCCGCGCTACGACCCGGTACGACCAGCGCAGCGGCAGCCGGAGCTCCACCCGCGCGCACTCATGGCCGTGGCCTTCAACGTGCCCACCGACCTGGTCGCCTTCGCCAACACGCGCGAGACGCGGGCGTTGGGCAGCAGTTCGGCGGGAAGCGTGGGTAATGCCAGGGGTCTGGCCGGGATGTACGCGGCGGCGATCGGCGTCCTGGACGGGCGGCCGGCGTTGCTCGCGCCGGGGACCGTCGCCGAGTTCAGCCGCGTGCACGCCGAGGGCGGCGACCTGGTGACGGGGGAGTCGCGGCCGTTCGGACTGGGGTTCGTGCCGATGGCGGCGCGCTACCCGTTCGCGGACCGGCGGGCATTCGGCCACAGCGGCGCGGTCGGGGCCCTGTCCTTCGCCGACCCCGGCCGTGGGCTGGCCTACGCCTACACCCGCCGCCGCTTCTCACCGGCAGGCGGCGCATGGGGCGCCCCGGAGAACGACGCCCTGGTCACCGCCCTGTACAACGCCACGACCTGACCGCATCGGTGCCGCTAAAGCACGGCACCAACAGCGGCACCGCTGAATTCACCCGGCCGTACGTGGGTACCCCGCACGCGCGTCCTTCTCCCGCAGTCCCGCCATCTCGGCCCGCGACAACACCGCCGTGAACACCCCGGGACCCGTCGCGGCCTGGGTGATCCGGGTCCCGTCCGGATGCCATGCGCCACTGCCCCCGCACGACACCCACCCCGGCCCGCTCCCGGCGTGATTGGCCACCACGGCGAACATTCGATGGTCCATCGCCCGCGCCCCGAAATGCAGGTCGATCCGGCGCGTCTCCTCCAGGGTGTACAGCGCCGAACCCGCATAAACCTCTGCACCCCGCCGAGCCGCGTCCTCCGCATGCCCAGGCACACCGGCGTCGTAGCAGATGGCCAGCGCGACCCGCCACCCGTCCACGTCGAGCAGCGCCCCCGGCCCGGCGGCCCGGAACAGCTCCCGCTCACGCCCGTGCAGATGGCACTTCCCGTGAACATGCGCACCGTCCGGCGAGAACGCCAGCGACGCGAGCCACGCCGTCCCGTCGGGGTGCCGGTAGGCCGCACCGACAACCGCCGTCAGCCCACCTTCCTGTACGGCCCCGCGCACGTCATCCAGCCGAGGGTCATCCTCACTCACCCAAGCGCCGGAATCATGGAGAAGGTCCAGGTCATACCCGATAAGAGACAGCTCAGGAAACATGATCAGACTCGCACCGGACGCGGCAGCGGCCTTGATCGCGACAGCGGCGTCACGAGCGTTGGCGGCCACGTCACCGGGCACGGCGGAGGTCTGGGCGAGCGCGACGGTCAAGATCTCATACGACACGCGGGCATCCTACTTGTCACCTTGGACTCGCCCCGTGACTCCAACGATGCCCCAGAGCGAGACCACCATCCCGGTCCTGCCGTGCGTGTCCCTCGACGAGACGCTGGAGTTCTCCCAGTCGCTCGGGTTCGAGATCACCTACAAGATGACCTGTACCTGGCGCCGCGGTGGAGCAACGTCGAGCTCCACGTCGGCAAGCCGCCCGAGGGCGTGGACCCGGCCAAGGAGGACGGCGGCGGCCGCCTCGTGATGATCGACGCGAGGGCGCGCAGGCCGTGGACCGTGCGCCGGCCCTGGCCACGATGATCGAGCCGGCCATCGCCCTGGACGAGCGCCACATGTCGACCTGAAGGCGCTCGCGCTGACACCGGAGGAGCGGGCCCGCGTCGCCGCCGAACTCCAGGAGGCCGGGAGTCCTGGCTGGGGGGACTAGAGGCGTGGTCGCACGCGGCTGTTGTGGAAGCTGGTGAACAGCCAGCCCTCGTCCGTCCGCACGGCCACGCGGGTCTGCTGGGACAGGTCCTCGGTCCTGCACTGGGTGGCGCCGTCGCGCAGGACGCAGTTGCCGATCGTGATCATGACGGCGGTGCCGGGGGCGGGGAAGCGGATGTGGGTGTGCTGGGCCTCTGACATGCGGGTGCCCTTCATGAAGCCGTCGAAGCCCTCCTGCATGCTGAGCGCCAGCGCCTCCCGGGTCTGGATCAGCTCGCCGTTGGCCGCGATGAAGTCGGCGTCGTGGGTGAAGGTGCCGGCGAAGGCCCGACCGTCGCCGTCGGCCCAGGCGGTCAGCTGCCGGTGCGCGAGGTCCTTGATCGCGTTCTCATCGTCAATCGTCATGAACCCGACCTTGCCGGGTGGCGCTCTCAGATCGCTCTCAACCGGCTTCCGCCCACGCCTGCCGTACCTGATCGGTGATGTTCAGGTCGTGGGCCAGGGCGAGAGCCTGGGTGCGGGCGGCGCCGGCCTCGTGGTGGTCGCCGGCTCTGGTGTGTTCTGCGGCGAGGTAGGCCAGGGCCATGGCCGCCTCCCAGCCGCCGCCTGCCTCGCGGAAGGCTCGCGCCGCCGCGGCCAGGTGGTGGCGCATCGCGGGGGCGTCGCCGGCGCGGTCGTGCAGCATGGCCTCCACCACCGAGAGCCTGCCGCGCGTCCACGGATCGGGATGCGGTCGCCCGCGCGCGAGGGCGGACAGGTCGCCGGTCGTCAGCGCGTGGATGATCGTGTCCTCCACCCGGCCGTTCGGGGACGGGGCCGGGGGGAGGTCCGCGGCTCTGGCGGGTTGTTCGCACAGGTGGGCGTGGAACAGGCACCAGGCCGTCGCGGCCGCTCGCGCGCTTTCTGGCGCCGGACCCGGCACCAGCAGGGCGGCGCGCAGGCGCGTGGCGGTCTGGGCGTGGTCGTCGTGGCCGGCCCAGAACGCCTCCAGTGCCAGCGCCAGGCGGAGCGCTGTGGCGGCGTCGCCGTGTTCGCGGGCGTGGTGGAAGGCCAGCAGCAGGTTGTCCCGGTCGGCGGCCAGGTCCGCCGTCCACCGGCGCTGCCCTGGGCCGCGGAGGTGCGGGGCGGCGCGTTCGGCCAGGTCCAGGAAGCAGGCGGCGTGCTCGCGCTGCGCCTCCTGCAGCTCGCCGCGCTCGTCCAGGCGTTCGCGGCCGTAGGCGCGGATCGTGTCGAGCATCCGGTAGCGGCCGGCGTGCGCGGCGATCAGCGAGCGGTCGGCCAGCTCGGTCAGCGTCTCCGCGGACACGCCCAGCCACGCCGCGCTCGGCTCGGAGAACGTCCCGGCGAACACCGCGAGCCTGGCCGCGTGATGGCGCTGGGGTTCGTCGAGGAGGTTCCAGCTCCAGTCGACGACCGCGCGCAACGTGCGGTGCCGGGGCGAGCCGGTACGGCTGCCGCCGACCAGCACCCCGAAGCGGTCGCCCAGGCGGGCGGCCAGCTGCTCCAAGCTCACGTGCCGGAGCCGGGCGGCGGCCAGTTCGAGCGCCAGCGGCAGCCCGTCCAGCTCCCGGCAGACGCCGACCACCAGGGCCAGGTTGCCTGACAACAAGGCGAAGTCGGGGTCGGCCTCGGCGGCCCGCTCGGCGAACAACCGCACGGCGGGACTGGCCGCCTCGTCCTCGCCCGGCCCGGGAACGGGCAGGGGGCGCACCGGCCACAGCGCCTCCCCGGCCAGGCCTAGCCGCTCCCTGCTGGTCGCCAGAACCGTCAGCCGGGGACAGCGCCCGAGCAGCTCACCCGCCAGCCGGGCGGCGGCGTCGACCACGTGCTCACATCCGTCCAGCACGATCAGCGCGGGCGGGCCGGCGAACGCCTCGGCCAGGCGCGCGATCACGTCGCGTACCGGGCTCGGCGGCAGTGACTCGCGCAGCCCGGCGGCGGTCGCCACCGCCGCGGGCACGTCGTCGTCACCGGCCACCGCACCCAGATCCGCCCACCACACGCCGCCGGGAAAGCCGGTGCGGAGATCCCCGGCCACGGCCGCGGCCAGCCGCGACTTTCCCACCCCTCCCGGACCGGTCAGCGTGACCAGCCGCGCGCCCGCCAGCCGCTCACCCACCCGGCGCCGGTCCTCCTCCCGCCCCACGATCGCGGTCAGCGGCGCCCGCAGGCTGCCACGCGCCCGCACTTCGGCGGCGCCGGGCGAGCCGCGCAACAACGCCGCGTGGATCGCCGCCAGCTCGGGGCCGGGATCGGCGCCGAGGTCGTCGGCGAGCCGTACCCGGAAGCGCTCGTAGGCCGCCAGAGCCTCGCTCGGCCGCAGGTCCGCGCGCAGCGCCCGCATCAGCAGCCCGTGCGCACGCTCGCGCACCGGGTGCGTGGCCGTGTGCTCCTCCAGCAGCGCCACCAGCCGGGACGGCTCCGCCCCCGCCACGAGCCCAGCCTCGATCCAGTCCTCCGTCGCCGTCAGCCGGGCCTCCCGCAGCCGCCGGGCCGCCGCACCGGCGAACGGCGAGTCGGCCACGTCGGCGAGAGCGTCACCCCGCCACAGCGCGAGCCCCTCGCCCAGGAGCCTTTCCGAGGTCCGCGCCCGGCCCTCCCGCAGCGCCCGGCCGCCTTCGAGGGCGAGCCGCTCGAACAGGTGCGCGTCCACCGAGGACGCCTCGACGTTCAGCCGGTACCAGCCCTGCCCGGACTCCAGGCCGTCCGGCAGCGCGCCGCGCAACCGCCACACCAGCGACTGCAACGCCCGCACGGGATGGTCAGGCAGCCTGTCCGGCCACACCGCCTCTGTCAGCGCGTCGACGGCCACCTGGCGGCCGGCGTCGAGCGCCAGCCGGGCCAGCAGCGTCCGGGGCCGTCCCGGCAGGGCGACGACCCCGGACAGGGTCGTCGGCCCGAGCAGGCCGATCCGGACGCCGGTCATCAGTAGGCGAGCGCCGCGGGGTCGCGTTCCGGTGCTCCGGAGGGCCACCACTCGCCCTCGCGCAGCGTGAACGGATACCAGCGGCCGTCCTTGCCCAGGCGCAACTGCAGAGAACCCAAAGTCCAGCGGTTGCGGGCGGCCTGGACGGGCGGCAGTTCCTCGCGCTGCCAGGCGGCCTCGGCCCTGGCCAGTTCCTGCCTGCCGGGGGTCCAGGCGTGTTCCAGCACCTCCAGGCCGGCCGGCCCGCCGTACTGCCAGGCGAGGACCGCGGGCGCGTCGCCGATGTCCAGGTCGTGCTCGGCGGCCAGCCGCACGCGGTCCTGGCGTTCGGTGAGGACGGCGGGGCTGCCGCCCGACAGCAGCTCGCGCGCCCGCGCGGACGCCGAGGCGGCCAGCACCTTCAGGGCCGCGACGTCCACGCCGGCGGCCTCCTCCAGCTCCAGCGGGACGTACTCCACCGCGACCGGCGGCGGCGCGGGCAGCGGCGGGACGCCGAGCGAGAACGCCGCCAACGCCGAGATGCCCGTCGCGGCGGGTGTGGGGGCGTCGCGCAGCTGAAGGGCCTCCAGCAGGTCGGTACGGCCCCGCCCCCGCAGCAGAAGCAGCATGAACGGATCGCCGTCCAGCAGCCAGGACGCCTGGTAGCACAAGGCGGCCGCGTGCTTGCACGGATGCCCCCAGTCGGGGCAGTCGCACTCCGGCTCCAGGTCGCCGACGGTCGGCAGCAGCGGGACGGCGGCGTCTTCGGCCGCTTCGACCAGGGCGTGCGGCACCTCCCCGTCCAGGAGCGCGGCGATGTGCCCGGACTGGGCGGCCACCTGGTCGAGGAAACGTTCCCATTCGGCGTCGGTGAGCTGGGCGACGCGGACGACGGTGTCGTACTCGCCCTCGGTCGTGGCGACCAGCCGTCCGGGTGAGACGGCGATGGGCCCGACCTGCCCGGTCTTGGCGTAGGCACGGCCCTTGCGCAGGAGTGTGTGGTCCAGGGAGGTGTCCTCCATGGCCTTGATCCACGCCCGGCCCCACCAGGAGGTGGCGAAGCGGGCGCCGGCGCGTTGCGGCGGGAAGGCGGGGAATCCCTTGACGGCGGTCATCTCAGCTCCACCAGGGTCGCGAGTTCGGCGTCGGTGAGTTCGGTGAGGGCGGCCTCGCCGCCGGCCAGCACGGCCTCGGCCAGCGAGCGCTTGGCGGTGAGCATCTCGGCGATGCGGTCCTCGATGGTGCCTTCGGTGATCAGCCGGTGGACCTGGACGGGCCGGGTCTGGCCGATGCGGTAGGCGCGGTCGGTGGCCTGGTCCTCCACGGCCGGGTTCCACCAGCGGTCGAAGTGGATGACGTGGTCGGCGCGGGTCAGGTTGAGCCCGGTTCCGGCGGCCTTGAGGGAGAGCAGGAAGACCGGGACCTCGCCGTCCTGGAAGCGCTGGACCATCTCCTCGCGTTTGGGCACCGGGGTGCCGCCGTGCAGGAGCTGGGTGGTGACGCCCCGTCCGGTCAGGTGCTTCTCCAGCAGCCTGGCCATGGCCACGTACTGGGTGAAGACCAGTACGGCGCCGTCCTCGGCGGTGATGGTGTCGAGCAGTTCGTCGAGGAGCTCCAGCTTGCCCGAGCGGCCGGTGAGCTGGGGCGCCGCCTCGTGCAGGTACTGGGCGGGGTGGTTGCAGATCTGCTTGAGCCCGGTCAGGAGCTTGACGATCAGCCCGCGCCTGGCCATGCCCTCGGCGGACTCGATCTGCGCCATGATCTCGCGCACGACCGCCTCGTAGAGCGCGGCCTGCTCGGTGGTGAGCGGCACGGGCCGGTCGGTCTCGGTCTTGGGCGGCAGTTCGGGCGCGATGCCGGGATCGGACTTACGGCGCCGCAGCAGGAACGGCCCGACCAGCCTGGCCAGCCGCTCGGCCGCCACGGAGTCGCCGGACTCGACCGGCTTCGCCCAGCGGGCGCGGAAGCGGGCCAGCGAGCCCAGCAGGCCGGGCGTGGTCCAGTCGAGGATCGCCCACAGCTCGGACAGGTTGTTCTCGACCGGGGTGCCGGTCAGCGCGACACGGGCCGCGGCGGGGATGTCGCGCAGCGCCTTGGCGGTGCTGGAGGCGGGGTTCTTGACGTGCTGGGCCTCGTCGGCGACGAGCAGGTCCCACGGGTGGGCGGCCAGCTTCTCGGCGTCCAACCGCATCGTCCCATAAGTCGTGAGAACAAAGCCTTCGTCAGACAAATCGCGATTAGTACCGTGATAGCGCCGCACCTGGACCCCCGGCGCGAACCGGGTGATCTCCCGCTCCCAGTTGCCCAGCAACGAGGCCGGGCAGACCACCAGCGTGGGACCACCGCCCCGGTGCAGGTGAAGAGCGATCAGCGTGATCGTCTTGCCCAGCCCCATGTCGTCGGCCAGGCACGCGCCCAGGCCCAGCGAGGACATCCTGGCCAGCCAGCGCAGGCCGCGGAACTGGTAGTCACGCAGCGTCGCGGCCAGCCCGGCCGGCACGCCGATCTCCTCCGGCTCGGCCAGCCGGTCGCGCAGCTCCAGCAGCCAGGCGCTCGGCTCGACCTCGACCTGCTCGCCGTCGACCTCGACCGTGCCGGTCAGCGCGGCGCCCAGGGCGTCGATGCCGTTCAGCGGCTTGAGCTCGCGCTGGCGGGCCTTGAGGGCGACGTCGGGGTCGATGAGCACCCATTGGTCGCGCAGCCGGACGACCGGGCGGTGCGACTCGGCGAGCTGGTCCATCTCGGCCGCCGTCAGCCGCTGCCCGCCGAGCGCGAGCTGCCAGTTGAAGCTGGTCAGCTGGGCACCGCCCAGGTAGGACGGCAGGTCGGAAGGCGCCTGCTCGCTCTCGCCGAGCACGGCGCGGGCGCTGAGCCCGCGCACCATCGACCTGGGCCAGTGCACGTCCACGCCGGCGCCGGTCAGCCGGGTGGACGCCCCGGCCAGCAGTTCTTCGACGTCACCGTCGGTCAGGATGAGCTCGTCGGGGACGGCGCTCTCCAGCAGTCGTTCCAGCCGGGTCCAGGCCTTGGCGGCACGGCGCACGGCGATGAGCGTCTCGATCCTGGCGCGGGCGCCGAAGCCGGGGTCCTCACCGGCCCACAGGTCCGCCGCGTCGACCACGAGTGAGGGGTCGGCCAGGCTGTGGAGCTGGACCACGGCGCGGAACTCCGATCCGGCCGGGTCGTCGCACTCCAGGCGCAGCGACAGCCGTACCCCGGAGTCGAGGCCCGCGGCGACCTCCTCCGCCCACGGGCGCAACTGCGGCACCTTCACCGGGCGCAGCGCCGCGAACGCGGAGGTTCCCGTCGCGCGCACCGCGCCGGGCGAGCGCGGCATCGCGTCGGCGACCGCGTCGAGGAAGGCCCGCACGAGACTCTCCGCGTCGGGCAGCACCGGCCCTTCAGGGCCTTCCTCCAGTGGTACGGCGCGCGCCGCGGCGGGCATGGCGTCGGCAAGTTCCCTGACCCTGGCCACGTCGGCGGCGTCGAACGGCCCCGCCCGCCACGCGTCGTGGTCCCCGGCCGACACCCCGGGCAGGATCCGCCCCCTGGTCACCAGCTGGAGCGCCACCAGCGCCGCGGCGCCCCAGAAGCGGGCCGCCGGGTGCGCCTCGTGGTCGGTCCTGGCCCTGGCGAGCACGGCGACCGCTTCCGAAACGGGAATTCTGCGCGCCGGAACCCGGAGCGTCCGCACCGCGCCGCCATCCTGCTCGGCCACCGTGACGCCGTCTTCGCCGTCGGGGACGAGGAAGGCCATCGTCCCTGCTCGTGGGGGATCGCCGGGCTCGAAGACGACGGCATGCCGTACCAAGGAAGTCACAGCCGTACAGTGTACGGTACGCGGACCTGTGGTTTACCCCACCACGATTCGGGAGTACGCCTCATTCTCGCTTTACCCGGATCTTGCCTAGCCTTCATGACATGACGGACTGGGTGGTTGACCTCATGGAGACCCTGGGCGCACCAGGGGCGGGCCTCGCGATCGCGCTGGAGAACCTTTTCCCACCGCTGCCGAGTGAGGTGATCCTGCCGCTGTCCGGTTTCACCGCCAGCCGTGGTGAGATGGATCTCATCGACGCGCTGGTCTGGACGACGCTGGGCTCGGTGGTCGGGGCGCTGGCGCTGTACTGGGTGGGCGCCATGCTGGGCCGCGAACGCACCCTGCGCCTGGCGGGCAAGCTGCCGCTGGTGAAGATCTCCGACATCGAGAAGACCGAGGCCTGGTTCCAGAAGCACGGGAAGAAGACGGTCTTCTTCGGGCGGATGATCCCCATCTTCCGCAGCCTCATCTCGGTCCCGGCCGGTGTGGAGCGGATGCCGCTGCCCACCTTCACCCTGCTCACGCTGGCAGGCAGCGCGATCTGGAACTCCATCTTCGTGCTCGCCGGCTACTACCTGGGGGAGAGCTGGCACCTGGTCGAGGCGTACGTGGGGATCGGAAGCAAGGTGGTGCTCGGCCTCGCGGTGCTCGCCGTGCTGATCTTCATCGGCATGCGGCTCAGCGAGCGGCGGAAAGGCAAGCATGGGGCGCGTCGCTGACGCGCTGCGCCTGCTCTGGGAGATCGCGCTCGGCACCCTCACCGCGGTGGCCGAGCTCGTCTTCCTGATCGTCGGCGCGCCGGTCCGCGCCTTCCGGAAGGTGGGCGGGGCCACCTCGCCCACCGCGCTGGACCGGGCGGCGTTGTGGCTCGCGCGGGCCGAGGCGCGGCGGCTGCGGGTGCCGGTGGACGAGATCGCCGACGCCGGGCGGGCCATGGCCTATCTGGCGGCGAGGGTGCCGCTCGGGCTGCTCGGCGGCCTCGTGCTGTCGCTGCTGGAACTCGGAATCGCGACCGGGCTCCGCGCGGGCTGGGCGTGGGCGCACAACGAACCGTACGACGGGATGCTGCCCACGGTCCCGCTGCTGCTCTACCTCGGCCTCATCGGCATCGTCCTGCTTTTCCTCGATATTTCGGGACTTGTGGGCGTGCGCGTGGTCGAGCGCCACCTGGCCCGCAGAATGCTCGCCCCCGACCCCACCGCCGCGCTCATCCGGCGCATCGAGCAACTGGCCGAGACCAGGGCGGGCATCGTGGCCGCCGTCGACGCCGAGCGGCGCAGGATCGAGCGCGACCTGCACGACGGGCTGCAGCAACGCCTGGTCGCGCTGTCCATGCTCATCGGCCGCGCCCGCCGCGGCGGCAAGACCGACCTGCTGGCCCAGGCGCACGAGGACGCGCAACGGGCGCTGGCCGAACTGCGCGAGGTCGCCTGGCGCGTCTACCCCAGCGGGCTGGACACCCTCGGCCTGGCAGACGCGCTGGCCGGGGTCGCCGAACGTTCGAGCGTCCCCGTGCACATCCGCTGCGACCTGGCCGTGCGCCCGCCGATGGCCGTGGAGACCGCCGCCTACTTCGTCGTCTCGGAAACGGTGACCAACGCCGCCAAGCACGCCGCGGCCACCGGGGTGAGCGTGGAGATCCGGCAGGACGGGACAATGGTCGTCGTGCGTATCGAAGACGACGGGTGCGGCGGAGCCGTACCCACGGGCGGGGGACTGTCCGGGCTGGAGCGGCGCGTGGCCGCGATCGACGGCAGGCTCCTCGTGGACAGCCCGGCCGGCGGGCCCACCGTGATCACCGCGGAGCTGCCATGCGGGTGATCCTGGCCGAGGACTCCACGCTGCTGCGCGAGGGCCTCGTACGGCTGCTGCACGAGGAAGGCCACGAGGTGCCCGCGGCCGTCGGCGACGGGCAGGCGCTCATCGAGGCCGTCGAGAAGCACGAGCCGGAGATCGTCGTCGTCGACGTGCGCATGCCGCCCACCCACACCGACGAGGGCCTGCGCGCGGCGCTGGAGATCCGGCGCCGCTGGCCGTCGGTCAAGGTGCTGGTCCTGTCGCAGTACGTCGAGAAGAAGTACGCCACCGAGCTCATGACCGGCAGCGTCGACGGCGTCGGCTACCTGCTGAAGGACCGGGTGGCGCAGGTGGCCGACTTCCTCGACGCGCTGGAGCGGGTGGGGGAGGGCGGCGCCGCCTTCGACCCGGAGGTGGTCCGCCAGCTTCTGGCCCGCACCAGCCACACCGACCCGCTCTCACGCCTGACCGCGCGCGAACGGCAGGTGCTGGAGCACATGGCCCAGGGGCTGACCAACGCCTCGATCGCCCAGGCGCTGCACGTCTCGCAGAGCGCCGTGGAAAAGCACGTCAACGCCGTCTTCGACAAGCTGAGCCTCTCCCACACCACCGGCTACAGCCGGCGCGTGCTGGCCGTGCTCAGCTATCTGCAGTCGTGACGGGCAGGCTCGCCCGCACCTCGTAGCCGCCGCCGGGCAGCGGACCGGCCTCGACGCTGCCCCCGGCCCTGGTCAGGCGTTCCGACAGGCCGCGCAGGCCGCCGCCCGGTGGCCGGTCCTGATGCTTGGGCGCGCCGTCGTCGCGGACCGTGAGCGCGGCGCCGGAAACCTCGAAGACCGCGTGGGCGGCCGTGCTGTGGCGCAGGATGTTCGTGGCCGCCTCGCGGGCCACCCACGACAGCAGCGCCTCGGCCTGCGCGGAGCGCGGCGCGCCGTCGCGGCGCACGACCACCTCCACGCCCGCCGCCCGCAGCGCCTCGCGGACGCGTTCCAGCTCCGCCGCCAGGCTGACCTCGCGGTAGCCGGTCACCGCCTCGCGTACCTCGGTCAGCGCCTGCCGGCCCACCGACTCGATGTCGGACGCCTGCCGCGCCGCCTGCTCCGGATCGCGTACGGCCAGCCGCCGCACCGCCTCGGCCTTCACCACGATCACCGAGAGCGTGTGGCCCAGCAGGTCGTGCAGATCCCGGGAGAAGCGCAGCCGTTCCTCGGCCACGGCCGCCTCGGCCAGCCGTTCCCGGGTGCGGTTCAGCTCGGCGATCACGACGTGCAGTCGCAGGAACGCCGCCATCACCACGCCCGTGCTGAACGACCCCCAGGCGAAGCCCATGATCGGCCCGATCCCCTCACCGCCGCGCCACACCGCGAACGCGGTCACGGCCGCCAGCGCGCCCAGCGCGAGATGGACGGCCCGGCCCTGAAGCACCAGCGCGCAGGCCAGCGCGAGCAACGGGAACAGGTAGAACCAGCCGTTCGCGTAGACCAGCGCCATGCCCGTCACCACGGCCGCCATCGCGCCCACCACCCAGCGGGCGGCGGCGACCGGCAGCGGAGCCAGGATCAGCAGCGCGTACAGGCCCAGCGTGAGCGCCAGCCCCGCCCAGGCCGCCCACACCGGCTGGTAGACCCCGGCCAGGCAGTCCCAGAGCACGCCCACGCCGAGCAGGCCGAAGCCGAGAAACCCCTTGAGTCCGGGCTGGCGATCTCCTTGCATCCATCCACCGTAGGCTGGGTTGATGAGCCTCAGGTACGCCGCCGTGGCCGTCGAGCTGGACGCACCGGCCGAGGACGTCTTCGCCCTCATCACCGACTGGCCACGCCACCACGAGTGGATGTTCATGACCGACGCCTGGCAGGCCGGGTCGGACATGATCGAGGCCTACACCGGGATCAGGCCATTCGGCTTCCTCGACACGATGACCATCACCGAGTGGGAGCCGCCGCACCGGGTGCGGGTGGAGCACACCGGGACGGTCGTGCGCGGGGAAGGCGCCTTCCGGGTACGGCCGCTCGGCCCGCGATGGTGCCGGGTGGTGTGGGCCGAGCGGGTCCAGGTGCCCCGGTGGGCGCTGCCGGGCTGGCCGGTGGTGCACGCGGCGACCGTGTTGCTGGCCCGGCGGTCGCTGCTCAGGCTGGGGGAGCTGGCTCAGCGCTGAGGTACGTCCTCGTTCGGCAGGGGCCCCTCGTCGTCCTGTCGCGGCTCTTCGTCGTCCGACGGCTCTTCGTCGCTCGTCGGCTCGTCCTGGCTGGGCGGCGGCTCGCCGCCGCCGAAGCGGGCGGTGTTGAGCGGCGTGAACGGCGTCTGGGGCACCCCCTTGAGCGCCTCCACCATCGTCTCCTGCCAGATCGGCCCCGAGATCGTGGCCCCGGCCACCAGGCCGTAGTACCGGCCGCCGATCGTGACGCCGGTCAGCTTGTAGCGCTGCGCGCCGCGCAGGTCGCCGATGCTGACCGCGGCCGCCAGATCAGGGGTGAACCCGGCGAACCAGGCGGCCGCGTAGTCGTCGGTCGTGCCCGTCTTGCCCGCGGCCGGACGTCCGATGCCGCCCACCCCGCGCATCGTGCCCTTGGTGAACACCCCCGACAGCACGTGCGCGGTCGCGTCGGCCACCTCGGGGTCGATCGCCTGGCGGCATTCCGGCTCGTAGGCCGTCTTCTTGCCGTCGCGGTCGGTGATCGCGGTGATGGCCATCGGCGCGCAGTACTTGCCCCGGGCGCCCAGCGCCGCGTACGAGGCGGCCACCGTCACCGGGTCGCTCTCGTTGATCCCGAGCGTGAACGTCTGGTACTCGCCCAGCGGCTTGCCGTCGGCCCGCTTGCTGCCGAGCGCCTTGGCGGTCTTGACCGTCTCGCAGAGCCCGACCCGCTGCTCCAGCTCCAGGAAGAACGTGTTGACCGAGCCCCACGTCCCGGTCTGCAGCGTCTTGTACCCGCCGGAGCCCTCGTCGTTGGTGACGGTGTGCGTGGGGTCGCCGACGTTGCCGCCCTTGCAGTTCTTGAACGTGGAGTAGCCGGGCGCGCGGTAACCGGCTCCCACGGTCATCCCGTCGTTGACCCGCATGCCCTGCTGCAACGCGGTGACCAGCGTGAACGTCTTGTACGTCGATCCAGGCTGGAAGCCGGTCCCGCCGCCGTGGGCGACGTCGGCCACCAGGTTGTAGGACATCTGGTTCTTGCCGCTGCCGTACTCGCGGCTGGCCGCCATCGCCTTGATCTTGCCGGTGCCCGGCTGGACGAGCGCCTCGGCTGCCACCGGGTTGTCGGTGGCGTACACCCGCTTCTTGATCGCGCGGTCGGCGGCGGCCTGCATGCGGCGGTCGAGCGTCGTGCGGATCGTCAGCCCGCCGCGCTCCAGGAAGTGCTTGCGGGCGGTCCTGGTCTTGCCGAAGGACGGGTCGTTGAGGATCTCGTTGCGCGCGTACAGGCAGAAGTAGGCGTACGAACTGGACTCGCAACCGCCGGGCAGCGGCACGCCCTTGTAACCGAGCTTCTTGGCCTTGGCGGCCGCCGCGTCCTCCTTGGAGATCCTGCCGAGGCCGGCCATCCGGTCCAGGACGACGTTCCTGCGTTCCAGCAGCCGCGCGCGGTGGGCCTTGCTGACCGAGGGGTCGGTGTTGCTCGGCGACTGTACGGCTCCCGCCAGCGTGGCCGCCTGCCCGAGCGTGAGCTTGGCCGCCGGGACGCCGAAGAACCGTTTGGCGGCGGCTTCGACGCCGTTGGCACCGGCACCGAAGTACGCGATGTTCAGATATTTCTCGAGAATCTGGTCTTTGGTGTACTTCTGCTCCACGGACATGGCGTAGCGCAGCTCGTTGAGCTTGCGGGCGTAGCTGGTCTCCAGGGCCTTGGCCTTCTCCTCCTTGGTCCGGGCCTGGGTCAGGAGCACCTGCTTGACGTACTGCTGGGTGATCGTCGAGCCGCCCTCGCTGACCCCGCCCGCCGACAGGTTCTTGGCCAGCGCCCTGGCCATGCCCTGGAAGTCGATCGGGCCGTGCTCGTAGAAGCGGAAGTCCTCGATCGCGATGATCGCCGTCTTCATCGTCTCGGCCACGTCGGCCAGGGGAACGATCTCGCGATAGACCTCATAGAACTGCGCGATGGGCTTGCCCGCAGCGTCCAGAAGCGTGGACTTCTCCGCCAGCGGCGGCTCCTTGAGCTCCACGGGTTGCAGTTCATCGGTGGCCGCCATGATCGCCATACCCGCGCCCCCGACGGGCAGCGCCCCAAGCCCCGCCGCGACGACCCCCGCCGCCAGCCCCACCCCCGCCAGCTGCGCGACGCTCCGACCAGCCCGCTTCCCCACCCCGTGCCCCCCGTTCCCCGAAATTGCGCATCAAATAAGACCAGATCGGGCAGGGACATGTCCAAGACCGATATCCGCCATCCGGCGATGACGAAACGGCTATCGTCGCAGGTCTTTCAATGGTTCCCGATGCCTCGATGCAACCTTGGCCCCCGAATGCCAGCAGGTTACCCACCCCCACCCCAGCCCTCGCCAACAGCAGACCCCACCCACCCCCAGCCAGCCCCACCACGAGCCTGCCTTGCCGACCAACGCCATGCCCCCGCCAGACGGGTTGTCAGGCTGCTCGGCCACCCATGCTGCCCGGCCACCCATGCTGCCCGGCCACCCATGCTGCCCGGCCACCCATGCTGCCCGGCCACCCATGCTGCTCGGCCACCCATGCTGCCCGGCCACCCATGCTGCCCGGTCACCCCGCTGCTCGGCCACCCGCTGCCCGGCGTCCCCCGCTGTCAGGCTGCCCCGGCAGACGACATCACGCCCGATGGTCCGGCTCCCTCGGCGGGCGGCTTCACGCCGGGTTGTCCGATTTCCCGGCCACCCCCGCTGTCAGTCCGCACCGGCAGACGACGTCACGCCCGGTTGCCCGGTTGCCCGGCAGGGCGGCTTCACGCCCGGTTGCCCGGTTGCCCGGCAGGGCGGCTTCACGCCGGGTTGTCCGGCTTCCCAGCACCTGACACGGCCAGGCCACTCCGGTGGACGCTTACCAGGTTGTCCGGCACGTGGTTGGGGCGGCGGTCGTCCGGCGTGCGGGTTGTCAGGTTGCCAGGGAGGCGAGTGCGGCCTGTCGATTGCCGGGTCGTTCGCCCGTCGGACAGGATGCGAAGATGCGCTTTTCGATCAACATCCCGAACTTCGGGGAGTTCGCCGACGCCAGGAACGTGGCCAAGGTCGCCGCGGCTGCCGAAGAGTCCGGCTGGGACGCGTTGTTCGTCTGGGACCACGTGGTACACCGCAAGCAACGCACCCCCTTCGGCGACCCCTGGATGCTGTTGACCGCCGCCGCACTGGCTACGACCCGCCTCCGGTTGGGCACCCTGGTCACCCCGGTGGCCAGGCGCCGCCCCCAGCAACTCGCCCGCCAGGTCGCCACCCTCGACTCCCTCAGCACCGGCCGGGTCATCTTCGGCGCGGGTCTGGGCGCGCCGATCGAGGATGAGTACGGCGCGTTCGGAGAGAGCACCGACCCGATCGAACTGGCCGCACGCCTCGATGAGGGCCTCGACCTGATGGCGCGCTACTGGAGCGGCGAGCCGGTCACCCACAAGGGCCGCTTTTTCGAGGCTCACGACGTGGCGCTGCTACCGGCCACCGTTCAGCAGCCCCGCCCGCCCGTGTGGGTGGCCGGCTACTGGCCGAACCGCCGCCCCATGCGCCGCGCGGCCCGCTGGGACGGCGCGGTCCCGCTGTTCGAGTCCGCCAGACACGGACAACCCCCACACGTACAGGAGGTACGCGACCTGATCGCCTTCACCCGCGAAGAACGCGCCCGCCTGAACCGGACCGGCCCCTTCGACATCGTCGCCGGCGGCGTCACCCCCACGGACCCCACGCAGGCACGGGCCGTCATCGCGCCCTTGGCCGAGGAGGGCGTCACCTGGTGGGACGAACGCCAGCACATCGGCGGTGACACCCTGGACAAGCTGGTCCCGGTCCTACGCCGCATCGAACACGGCCCACCGGCCACCTAGCACCAAGAAGCAGCGGCCTTTAGCAGCCAAGCGGTTACACCCTGGGCAGCACCAGGCACGGCGCTCAACCCTTCCTTCCCCGGCAGCGACGGATACACAGCGACCGGGCGGTCGGGAGAAGGCGGACGACGTGTCACCCCTGGTAGCGCCGATCGGGATGCTGAACTCCTCACCTCAAGCAGTGACAGAGGCGAGGCGAACGCCTCACGACCTGTCGGTGGGGAGTTCGAGCTCCGGCAGTCAAGGCGCCGAACCTTTCGTGGCCGGGCGGTGTAGGGCAGGTGTGAGGACGACGCGACGTGAACTGCTGGCCGGGGGGCTCGCCCTGGCCACCCTGCCCGCCCTGTCCGCCTGTGCCGCAAGCCAGGCCGAACCCGCGGCCGCCAAGCCCGTGAGTCCACCACCGCCCGCCAGGACGACCGGACTCGCGGGGACGCTGTATGCCAGCACCGCGTCCGGGCTGGTCGCCGTGGACCTGGCCACCGGCAAGCAGATCCGCGAGTACGGCGAGGCCGTACCGGATGCCGGTTGGGAACGACTGCACCAGGTGAAGGACGGGCGGCTGCGCGTGCTCGACCTCCCGAGCGGCAAGGTGCGCCGCGAGGCACCTGTCAGCGGCACGCAGGTCAAGGCGGTCTCCCGCTCGGGAGAGCTCGTCGCCGTCGGCCCGCCGCCCGGCCCGCGTACCAGCACCCTCATCTCCCTGGCCGGACCGGACGGCGGGCGCGACCTCCGGCTCGGCGGCAACGTCGAGCCGGAGGCCTTCTCCACCGACGGCCAGGTCATGTACGTCCTGGAATACCTGCCACCCGACAAGCCAGACCGCTACCGGGTACGCGTGCTGGACCTGCCCTCGGGCACCCCGAAACCCCTCAACACGCGCGACAAGAAACCCGTGCCGGAGGGCAGGGAGGAGGAGATGCGCGGGCAGGGCCGCCAGGCGGTCCTGGACGCGGACGCGGGGGTCCTCTACACGCTCTACACCCATCAGCCCGACCACCTGCACACCCGCGACCTGATCGCGGGCGGCGACTCCGCGCCCGGCGTGCATGCCTTTGTCCACGTCCTCCAACTGGACCAGCGGTGGGCGTACTGCCTCGACCTGCCACAGCCGTTCGGCCTGGGCCCACCGAAGGCGCACACCCTGGCGCTCAGCCCCGACGGCCGCACCCTCTTCGTCTACGACGCCACCAGCGGCCGCATCGCCCAGGCCGACACAACAGACCTCACCGTGAAACGCACCGCCTTCGGCGCCAAGCACACAGGCGAGGCATACGCGCTGGCCGACGACCAGCACCTCTACCTCGCGGCCGGCACCTCCCTACAACTGGCCGACCCGGCCACGCTGGCGCCGCGCGGAACCTGGCAGTTGCCTGGCCCCGCGCGTGGCCTGGCCACACTGAACGGGCAACTGCTGGCCGGCGTCGGCGACCGCGTAATCGCCCTGGACGAAAAGGGAACCCAGCAAGCCGGCATCCCCGTCCCAGGTCTCCGATCGCTCCACCACGCCGCCCATCCCTGACAGGCCACCGGAGTCGACCACCCACCCTGCCTGATGCCCCGCGAACCGAAAGGCCACCAAGGGAGTAAGCACCGAGAGGCTCTATCATTCGTTGCCCCATGGGATGACACAGGAACTCCAGAAAAAGTCCTTGACGAGAACGTGAGCGGGGCGCACGATGCATTTCTTGTTTCTCCGTGGCGACGAAGGAGTCGACGTGACCGACGGTGTACAGGAACGTTCCAGCCGCACCATCTCGCAGGCGATCACCACCTTCAAAACCTTCGACTGGAGCGCGTGGACTTTCGACTCGCTACGCATCGCCGAAGGTAAGACGCGTACGGACGGCGGCAGCGGGGACCAGTCCTTCCTGGAGGGACTCCAGTACAAGATCAAGGGAAAGTGGTACAACGGCCACATCAGCCTCAGCCCGCTGGACGGCTCGGACGAGAGTTTCTATTTCAACAGCGCCCATCTCACGATTACGGGCAGCACCTACAACGGAAACTACTTCTTCACCATCAACGAAACCGAGGCCAAGCCGTCCGAGGCGCCCAAAAAATTCAAGGGAAAGTACTCTCTCTCAGGAAGTGACCTGCCCGACAGCGAACTCAGGGCGGACGTCATCAAGCTGCTGGAGCTGATCGCCCTGTTCGGCGACGACTGAGCCACTCCAACCCGGCGCGGACCGCGAAGTCCTCGCGCAGCCGAGTGCAGCGCGAGGACTTCGGCGTCGAGGGCGGCAAGCCCGCGCCGGACCACTCTGCCGGCCATCGCCACAGGCGAGATGCGCACGCGAGCTACGCATTACCGGCGGCCATAGGTGAGCCGCCGCAGCGCGGCCTCGGCCGGTCCCCGTCGCCCGCCCGGTGCCAGCAGCGCGGCGAGGACCACGGTGCTCAGCCAGGTCAGCACCGCGATGCCGGAAGCCGCGGCGTCGCCGACCCGGTTGCCGAGACCGCCCGCGTACGGCGCGAAGAGTGCCACGAAGACCACGGACTGGAGGAGATAGCAGGTCAGCGACCACTGGCCGCACGCTGCGAGCGCCTTGACCACCGGACCATCGCCTCGACGACGGCCGGCGACCAGGCCAACGATCGCCGCGTACGCCAGACCACCGGCGACGCCGCTCACGCTGTGCAGCGCGTACGCCGACACCGCCACCGGATCCGACGGCATCCAGAGCCCGGTGTCGACCAGCACCAGCGGCGCTCCGCCGGCCACGGCCACAGCGGTGCCCACGACGGCGACCCGCGTCAGCAGGTCCCGGTGCGCGGCGGGGTCCTCCAGCACGCGGCGCCTGGCCGCCCAGATCCCGAACAGAAGGGCCGGCACCACGCTCGCGGCGAAGTACGTCGGCGTCATCCCGAACCACCCGATGAGCCGCATCACCACCGCCGCGATCGGGTCGGCCATGGCGGCAGGCGTATCGCCCTTGGGGGCCGAGGCGGTGAGCAGCCCGAAGCCGAACATCACCACGACATGCAGCGCCAGCCCGACGGCGGCGGCCCGGAGCACTGACCGGTCCGTGCGCCGGACGAATCCGACGAGCACCAGCCCGACCAGCCCGTACGCGCCGAGGATGTCGCCGAAGAACAGCAGCAGCGCGTGGCAGAACCCGAACGCCAGCAGCCACAGGCTCCGCCGGCGCAGGACCTTGCGCGCCTGCGTCCAGTTCCTGCCGGTGGCGAGTTGCCGGTCGGCGAGCCGCACGAGGCCGTAGCCGAACAGGGCGGCGAACATCGGCAGCGCACGGCCGTCCACCAGCAGGATCTGCGCCCCGGCGACCAGCCGGTCCAGCACCCCGCCGTCGAGGGCGTAGCCGCGAAAGCCCGTCGCGTGACCGGACAGGTACATGTGCGCGTGCGCTAAGGCGATGAGCAGCAGCATCAGCCCACGGGCGAGATCGGGCGCGAGCGCGCGCTGGGTGATGGGGGTGGCTCCCACGACGGGAGGCGGTGGGGCGATGGACATGGGTGTCCCCTCGACTTTAGATACACGACTGTAGCTGAGCTACAAGGTAAGATACAAAGGCGTAGCTAATCAAGGGGTGGTAATGGGTGATTCCCGGACGCGCCGTCGCGGCGAAGAGCTGATCAAGGCCATTCACGACGCCGCTCTGGACGAGGTGCTGGAGGTGGGCGCGGGGCGGCTGACCATGGACGGCATCGCCCGGCGCGCGGCGACACCCCGCACGACCCTCTACCGGCGCTGGTCCGATCCCATCGAAGTGCTTCTCGACGCGCTCTACCACCAGCATCCGGTCGAGGAGCCCACGCCCGGGGCCGACGACCTGCGCGGCGACCTCGTCCGCGCCCTGCGGCTCATGGTGGAGTGGGCCTTCAGCCCGGCCGGCCGGGCGGTCGCGGCCATCCTCACCGACCCCAGAAGCGCGGCGCTGATGTCCGACGCCCTGTTCGAGCGGGTCTTCGCGGGTCGCGGCGGCACGTTCACCCGTACCGTGCTGGAACACTACGCCGAACGGGGCCACTTCCCCGCCGAACTGCTCACCCCGGTCGTGGCCGACATCGGCGAGGCCCTCGTCACCAAGCGCCTGATCGATGCCGGGGCGCCGCCCACCGACGAGGACCTCGCGGCGATCGTCGACCAGGCCATCCTGCCCGCGATCGGGCTCGGCCCTCGGGCGTGAGGCGGAACCCCACCTGACGGTCGCCATCGCCGCACTCGCCCACGCCGGCGGCCCAGAGCCGGATCCGCCCACGGGACCGCACGTCACCCTCTCCCATTCGGCCCCCGAGGCAGGCTCAACCGCCGTAACGCCGATGGCCACCCAAGCGTCTCCGAGAGGGAACCTTCGGCCCTTCAGGTTCTGCTCAGCGTGAGGTGGCGCCGATGATGGTGTCGAGCATCGTCCGGGCGGTGGACAACTCGGTGATGGAGCGGCTGATCCGGTCCCGCTCGCGGCGCAGTTCGGGCAGGAGGCCAGGACATGCCGCGGCCAGGCCATCGCCGGTGCCGACCGTGCACGGCAGCACATCGGCGATCGTCGTGGTGGGGAGCCCGGCCGAGAGCAGGACGCGGATGCGTCGCACCTGTTCCACGTCGCCCTCGCCGTACTCGCGGTATCCGCTCGGCCGTCGCCGCGGCCGCAGCAGGCCCTGCTCCTCGTAGTAGCGCAGCAGCCGTGGGCTGACGCCGGTCCGCCCCGCCAGCTCTCCGATCCGCACCGCGCCTCCGGTTGACTCTCACATCCATGTGAAGGTCTAGCCTAACCACGCGAAGGGCGCCCAGGAGGAGTGATGAGCGTGCGTACGTCGGTCATAGGGTTGAACCCGCGAGGTGCGGCGCTGGCCAAGGCCCTCGCGGCGGCAGGTCACGATGTCGTGGTCTGGGACGAGGCCGGCGCACCGGCCGAGCCCGTCGAGGACGTACGGCGGGCGGCGTCGCCGCAGGTCGCGTTCACGGCTTCACTGGTGCTGATGTGCCTGGACGACTACGACGGCGTCCGGCGCGTGCTGGGCCGGGCCGAGCCGTACATCGTCTCGGCCGACCTGATCAACCTCACGTCCGGAACGAGCGAGCAGGCCGAGCAGGCCGCCGGCTGGGTGCGGGCCAGGGGCGGGCACTATCTCGACGGTGCGTTGATGGCCCATCCCGAGCATGTCGGTCAGCCGGAGACGGTGCTGGTCTACAGCGGCTCCCGCGAGGTGTTCGAGCGCCATCGAAGCTCGCTCGCACACATCGGCGGCGCCACCTATCTGGGCTCGGCCCCCGGCACCGCGGCTCTCCATGACGTGGCGATGCTCAACTTCGCCTGGGCCACCCTGATCGGCTTCCTGCAGACCACCGCCCTGCTCGGCACCGCCCAGGTCCGGGCCACGACGGTGGCGCCCCTGCTGACCCACTGGCTGTCCACGACCGTCACGGAAGTGATCACCGACTACGCCCGCCAGATCGATGACCACCGCTACCCCGGCGACCAGGAATGGCTGGAGCTGGATGCCCCGCTCATGGACCACCTCATCAACGCCGTCCGAGCGCGGGGCCTCGATACCGCCCTGCCCGAACTCATCAAGTCGCTGACGGCCCGGGGCATCGAGGCCGGCCACGGTAAGGACAGCTTCGCCAGTCTCGTCGAAATCCTTCGCGGCCAATAGGGCTGTTTCGGCGGCGAGGTTCTGACAGGGATCTGTGCGGGATCTGCCAGGGCCGCCGGTCACGCTGGCGGTCATGAACGCATTCGAAGCCGAAGGGCTGGTCAAACGCTTCGGCAAGACCACCGCCCTGGCCGGAATAGACCTGGCCGCCCGCCAGGGCAGTGTGCTGGCGGTGCTCGGTCCCAACGGCGCCGGCAAGACGACCGCCGTGCGCATTCTGGCCACGCTGCTGCAGGCCGACGCCGGGCGCGCCACCGTGGGCGGGCTCGACGTGGTGCGCCACTCCGCCCGTGTGCGCCGCCTGATCGGCCTGACCGGCCAGTACGCCTCGGTCGACGAGGACCTGACCGGCCGGGAGAACCTGGTGCTGATAGCCCGCCTTCTCGACCTACCTGGCAACCAGGCCAAGCGCCGAGCGGCCGAGCTGCTTGCGGAGTTCGGGCTGGAGGCGGCGGCCGACCGCAGGTGCAAGACCTACTCGGGCGGCATGCGACGCCGCCTCGACCTGGCCGCCAGCCTGGTCGGCCGTCCCGACGTGATCTTCCTTGACGAGCCGACCACCGGCCTGGACCCCGCCAAGCGCGAGGACGTCTGGACGATCGTGCGCGATCTGGTCGAGGACGGCGTGACCGTCCTGCTGACCACGCAGTACCTGGAGGAGGCCGACGCGCTGGCCGACGACATCTCGGTCATCGACCACGGCAAGGTCATCGCGCACGGCAGCCCGGCCCAGCTCAAACGTGTCGTCGGCGGCCAGACCGCCCTCGTACGCCCCACCGACCCCGAACGCCTGCCCGAAGCCGAGTCGATCCTGGCCCGCCTGTCCGGCCGCCGGCCCGAGCGCCCCGCCCGCGGCGTGGTCACGGTCCCAGTGGCCGGCGACGCCGCGTTCGCCGAGATCGTGGCCGCGCTGGCCGCGTCCGGCATCACCGCGGCCGAGCTGTCGCTGCACCTGCCCAGCCTGGACGAGGTCTTCTTCACCCTGACCGGACGACGAGAGGCCGCCGCATGACCCTCACCGTGGACGAGCAAGCTCCCGCACGCGCCCAGCCGCGCCCTTTCGCGCTGGTACGGCACAGCCTCGCCCTGGCCGGGCGCAGCGTCACCAAGACCCTGCGCACTCCCGAGCAGCTGCTCGACGTGACGGTCCAGCCGCTGATGTTCCTGGTCATCTTCGTCTTCCTGCTGGGCGGGGCGGTGTCGGGCTCCACCGGCGCGTACCTGCAGCTCGTCCTGCCCGCGATGCTGGTGCAGGTCATGCTGATCGCCGCCATGTCCACCGGGGTGAACCTCAGCACCGACATCGACAAGGGCGTCTTCGACCGTTTCCGCGCGCTGCCCATCGGCCGCTCGGCGCCATTGCTGGGGTCGGTGCTGGGGGATGTGATCAGGTATGTGGTGGCGACCGCCTCGATGCTGGGCTTCGGCACGTTGCTGGGGTTCCGGGCGCAGACCGGGCCGCTGGGCGTGCTGGCCGCGTGCCTGCTGACGATGTTCTTCGCGTTCTGTGTGAGCTGGGTGTTCGTGCTCTTCGGGATGGTCGCCAGGACGCCGGGGGCGGTGCAGGGGCTGTCGTTCCTGGTGATCTTCCCGCTGACGTTCGGCACGAGCATGACCGCGCCCAAGGGCACCATGCCGGGCTGGTTGCAGGTGTGGCTGAACGTCAATCCGGTCGAGCGGGTGATGGACGCCTCGCGGGCGCTCATGCTCGGCGGTCCGGCGGGCGGGCCGGTGCTGGCTTCGCTGGCGTGGGCTTTGGGGATCGTGGCGGTGTTCGCGCCGCTGGCCGTGCGGGCCTATCGGCGACGCGCCTGAGCGCTGTCGATTTCCGGATGACCTGCGCGTCATCGGGGTAAGGAGGACAGAAAATGAAGTTCGCACTGCTGTTGTTCGACCCCGAGGGCTACTGGGACGCCGTCTCCACGGAGGAGATGGCGTCGGCGCTGGCCGCGCACCAGGCGTTCGCCCGCTATCTGGACGGACGCGGAGTCGCCTACACCGGGCAGGCGCTGCACCCCGAGCGGGAGGCCCGCACCCTGCGACCGGCCGCCGACGGCCCCGCCGCCACCGGTGGTCCCTTCACGCCGAGGCGCGCGGAGTTCGCCGGCTTCTACGTCGTGGAATGCACCGACCTCGACGAGGCCGAGGAGGTGGCCCGCAAGTGCCCGATCGGCGCCGGCATCGAGATCCGCCCGATCTGGGAGGTCCCGTGACCATGCGCTGAAGATTCTTTCCCGGCGATGTCGAATCCCCCGGTGCCCCGTTCGTCGGTGGGCGAAGCCACGTACCGAAGGAGGAGACTGACCATGAAGGACAACCTCAGCGAGCCGACAGCCCTCGCCCGCAACGCGCCGAGCATGCCCGCGGCCGTCGACCGGGCCACTTTCCAGGCCCAGGTGGACGAGTTGCGGGCCCGGGAGAAGGCGCACACACGCGAGGGCGACGCGATCGCCGCCGCCCGGCGCCGGCTGCCCATGGTCGAGGTGGACCCCACGACCGAGCTGGTCGGACCTGACGGGCCGGTCACCCTGCTGGAGACGTTCGAGGGACGGCGGCAGCTGCTCGCGTACTACTTCATGTGGCGCGACGGTCATCCGGCCGCCGCGCAGTGCGAGGGCTGCACCTGGTGCGGCGGCCAGATCTCGGAGCTGTCCTACCTGCACTCGCGCGACATCACCTACGCCGTCTTCTGCCAGGGCCCGTACCGGGAAAGCCGCCGTTATCGCGACTTCATGGGCTGGGACATGCCGTGGTACTCGGCGAAGGCCTCCGTCGGCACGCTGCTCGTCGGCCGCCAGATCGGCTCGATGCAGCTGGTGAGCTATCTGCGCGACGGCGAGCGCGTCTTCGAGACGTACTGGACGACGGGCCGCGGCGTGGAGGCGATGGACTACAGCCTCGCGCTCATGGACCTCACCGTGTACGGACGCCAGCACCCGGGCGAGGACTCGCCTCCCGGCTGGCCGCAGGCGTGGCGGGAGGAGGAACCCACCCAGTTCTGGCGGATCGACGGGCGCCCGCTCTCGCAGTGGTCGCGCATCGAGGCTGGACGCTCCGACGACCTCACCACCGCGCCGTGATCGCGCGAGTGGGCGTGCCATAGTGCTGTAGATGAAGTACGCACTGGTCATCTGGCACGGTGAGGAACACTCGGAATCGCCCCAGGAGATCCATGCGTGGCCGGAGCACGAGGCCTGGTTCGCCGACCTCGAGGCCCGCGGGGTCTACCGGGGCGGCAACCGCCTGCGGCCGACGGCCACCACGAAGGTGCGGGTGCGCGACGGTGAGACGCTGATCTCGGACGGCCCGTACGCGGAGACCAAGGACCTGATCGGCGGGTTCCTCGTGGTCGAGTGCGAGCATCTGGACGAGGCGATCGAGATCGCGGCGGGACACCCGTTCGCCGCGTTCGGCACCATCGAGGTGCGGCCGGTGTGGGAGTGACCGATGCGGCCGGGTCGGCGGTGGCCGAGGCGTTCGCCGCGGAGTGGGGACAGGTCGTCGCGACACTGATCCGGGTGACCGGTGACTGGGACCTGGCCGAGGACTGCGCCGCCGACGCGTTCACGACGGCCCTCGATCGGTGGCGGCACGACGGAATTCCCGACAACCCGGGCGCCTGGCTCACCACGACGGCGCGTAACCGGGCCATGGACCTGCTCCGGCGCGAAGCCGTCGGCACCGCCAAGCTGCGCCAGGCCGCCGTGCTGGCCCGCGCCGCCGAGCAGCCGGGGGAGCCGGACGAGGTGCCCGACGACCGGCTCCGGCTGATCTTCACCTGCTGCCATCCGGCGCTGCCGTTCGACGCGCGGGTCGCGCTGACGCTGCGGACGCTGGCCGGGCTGACGACGGCGGAGATCGCGCGGGCGTTCCTGGTGGCGGAGCCGGCCATGTACCAGCGGCTGACCAGGGCGAAGAAGAAGATCCGCGAGGCGGGCATCCCCTACCGGGTCCCGCCCGCGCATCTGCTGCCCGGCCGCCTGCGGGCCGTGCTCGCGGTGCTCTACCTGCTGTTCAACGAGGGGTACGCGGCCAGCGCCGGCGCCCGTCTCGTCCGGCAGGACCTCGGCGCCGAGGCGATCCGGCTGGCCCGCCTGCTCGTACGGCTGCTGCCCGAGCCGGAGGCGCGAAGCCTGCTCGCGCTGATGCTGCTGCACGACGCGCGGCGGGCGACCCGGGTCGACGAGGCGGGCGTCCTGGTCACGCTGGAACGCCAGGATCGATCGCTCTGGGACAGATCCAAGATCACGGAGGGGCTTCGGCTGCTGCCCGGCACCCCCGGCCCGTACCAGCTCCAGGCGGCGATCGCGGCCCGCCACGCGACGGCCCCGAGCGTCGAGGCGACCGACTGGCCGGAGATCGTCCGGCTTTACGATGACCTGCTGGAGCTGGTGCCCGCACCCGTCGTCCGGCTCAACCGCGCGGTCGCCGTCGCGATGGCCGACGGCCCCGAGGCCGGGCTCGTGCTGGTCGAGGAGCTCGCCGCCGCGGGCGAGCTCGCCGGCTACCACCTGCTCCCGGCCACGCGGGCCGACCTGCTGCGCAGGCAGGGCTCGTACGGGCGGGCGGCGCTGGCGTACCGTGAGGCGCTGGATCTGGCCCCGACCGACGCCGACCGCGCCTACCTGCGGGGGCGGCTGGAGGAGACCGAAGGTCTCAGGCCGGGAAGACCGGAGCGTGGCTGATCTTGAAGTTGACCGAGTTGGCGATGAAGCACATCTGGTGGGCGCGCTCGTGGAGCTCCAGCGCGCGTGCGGCCGTGGCGGGGTCGGCCAGGGTCGCCTCAGGCCGCAGCACGACCTCCTCGAACCGGCCGCCGCCGTCGGGCGACTCGACCATGGTGCCCTGAGGACGGTCGGTGTAGCCGGTCACCACGATCCCCTCGGCCGAGCACAGGTGCAGGAACCAGAGCATGTGACACTGCGACACCGCCGCCACCTGCAGCTCCTCCGGGTTCCACCGGGCCGGGTCGCCGCGGAAGGCCGGGTCGGAGGACCCCGCGATCACGTCCTTGCCCGGTGCGGAGACGTCATGGTTCCGCTTGTAGTCGCGGTAGCCGCTGGTGCCGGTGCCGGTGTTGCCGGTCCACGTCACCTGAACCTCGTACTGGTGCGTCCTGGCCATGGGGTCACGATCCTTTCTCGACGGTTGTGCCGTGGTTCGCCGCATCGACATCGGGTACGGCCAGCGCGGTGGCACGGGCGTGCCCGGCGGCGATCCGGCCGGCGCGTTCGGCTTCGCCGTCCGCGATCGCGCGGACCAGCAGCCGGTGCTCGGCCACGACGGCGTCGGGGCGCTGCGGGGGAGTGAGGGAGGCACGCGTGGAGACGACGATCTGGTCCCAGAGCCGGTCGAGCATCTCCAGCGCGATCGGGTTGGCCGCGAGCTCGGCGACCCGCCGGTGGAAGCGGCGGTTGAGCAGCATCGCCTGGTCGTAGTCGCCCGCCCTGGTGATCTCGGCCAGCAGCGTGTTGTCGCGGCCGAGGTCGGCCAGGTCGGCGGGGGCGATCCGCCCGGCCCGCTGCCGTGCTGCCGCGGTCTCGGCGGTGAGCGCCTCCAGCGAAGCCCGGACGGCGTAGGCATGGGCCAGCGCCTCGCCGCTGAGCGCCGCCACGATCACACCCCGCCCGGCGCTGCGAACCAGACCGTCGCCTTCCAACCGCCGCAACGCCTCCCGCACCGGGGTGCGGCTGACTTCCAGCGCGGCGCTGACGGACAACTCGGTGAGCCGTTCGCCGGCTGTGTACCCGCCGGTCACGATCTGCTCGCGCAGCCGCCGATACACGGACTCTGTCTGCATGCCACCTCCTGATTGCATGCACAGCATACATTGCATACAAACCTGAATGTCGCCGGGCCTGCCTTCGACGGCGGGCCAGGTAGAGCGCGGCTGCCCGTAGCCCCGCGCACGCGGCTTCCGGGCCGCGGTGGACGAGGTGGCGTGCGCGGGTCTTGTTCGGCGGGGTGAGTGCGTGACGGGTCGCGAAGAATTCGTCGCGTTCCGGGTGTCGAGAATGTGGCGGTGGCTTCGTCCCAGGTACACCAGTGGCCACGACCGGGGCCGCGTGACGAAGGAGAACCACCATGACGCTCAAGCGGATGGACAACATCGGCATCGTCGTCGACGACCTCGACGTGGTGATCGCGTTCTTCACGGAACTCGGCATGGAGCTGGAGGGCAAGGCGCTCATCGAGGGGCCGTGGGCAGCGCGGCTCGTCGGGCTCGACGACCAGCGCGTCGACATCGCGATGATGCGGACCCCGGACGGCCATGGGCGGATCGAGCTGGCGAAATACCACACGCCGGAGGCGATCGGCGGGGTGCCGCAGGACGCTCCGGCGAACACGCTGGGCATTCGCCGCATCATGTTCGCGGTCGACGACATCGACGACGTCCTCGCCCGCCTGCGCACCCACGGCGCCGAACTCGTCGGCGAGGTGTCCCGGTACGAGGACAGCTACCGGCTCTGCTACCTCCGCGGCCCCGAGGGCATCGTCGTCGCACTGGCAGAGGAACTCGGCTGACGGCCCGGCACATCCCGAGAACCACGACCGGAGGAAACGACCATGCGACCGAACGAGATCACCGAGGTGCTGAACCGGCCGATCAGCCAGGAGCTCCTGGCTCGCGACATGACCCGCCTGGCCTACGTCGCCCAGGACGGCACACCGCGTAACATCCCGATCATCTTCGCCTGGAACGGCTCGCAGATCGTCATGTGCACGCCGAAGAACGCCCCGAAGCTCCGGGCCCTGAGCGAGAACCCGATGGTCGCGCTGACGATCGACACCGAGGTGCACCCGCCCAAGATCTTGCTCATCCGGGGCCGGGCGGAGCTGGACTACGTCGACGGCATCCCGGACGAGTACCTCCAGAAGACCAGCACCTACGAGATGACGCCCGAGCAGCGGGTCGTGTGGGAGGCGGAGGTGCGTTCGCTCTACCACGACGGCATGGTCCGGATCGTCGTGACCCCGACCTGGGCGAAACTGATCGACTTCGAGACGACGCTGCCGAGCCCGGTCGAGGAACTGATCCGGCAGCGGGAGGCGCGTCAGCGCGCGTGAACGTCGGAGAAAGTCCGCCAAGAAGGTGTCGAGAACCCGCCCGCGGCTCCGTCCCCGGAGCGAACACGGCCACAATGGGCCCAGAACACACCAAGGAGAAACACGATGGCCAAGTACCTGCTGCTCAAGCACTACCGGGGCGCGCCGGCATCGGTCAACGACGTGCCGATGGAGCAGTGGACGCCGGAGGAGGTTTCGGCCCACGTGCAGTACATGCGTGACTTCGCCGCCCGGCTGGAGAGCACCGGCGAGTTCGTCGGCGAGCAGGCGCTCTCGCCGGAGGGCACGTTCGTCCGCTACGACGGTGAGGGGCGGCCGCCGGTCACTGACGGACCGTTCGCCGAGACCAAGGACCTGATCGCCGGCTGGATGGTGATCGACGTCGAGAGCTACGAGCGGGCGCTCGAACTGGCCGGCGAGCTGTCCGCGGCTCCGGGCGCGGGCGGCAAGCCGATCCACGAGTGGCTCGAGGTGCGCCCGTTCTACGGCGAGCCGTGCGTGGTAACCGAGTGAACGAGTCGCTGCTGCGGGAACTGGTGCCCGCGGTGATCGGTGTCCTCGTCCGTCGCGGAGCCGACTTCGCGGCGGCCGAGGACGCCGTGCAGGACGCCCTGGCCGAGGCCGTGCGCGTGTGGCAGGACGACCCGCCGCGAGACTCCAAGGGCTGGCTGGTCACCGTGGCCTGGCGCAAGTTCCTCGACGCCGCCCGCGCGGACACCTCACGGCGGCACCGCGAGGTACGCGTGGACGCCGAGCCCGCGCCCGGCCAGGGCGAGGCGGTGGACGACACGCTCCAGCTGTACTTCCTGTGCGCGCACCCGTCCCTGACACCCGCTTCGGCGGTGGCGCTCACGCTGCGCGCGGTCGGCGGCCTGACCACACGTCAGATCGCGCGGGCCTACCTCGTGCCGGAGGCGACCATGGCCCAGCGCATCAGCAGGGCCAAACGGACCGTCTCCGAGGTCCGGTTCAACCAGCCCGGTGACGTCGCCACCGTGCTGCGCGTGCTCTACCTGGTCTTCAACGAGGGCTACTCCGGCGACGTCGACCTCGCCGCCGAGGCGATCCGGCTCACCCGCCAGCTCGCGGCCAGGACTCACCACGAGGAGGTCGCGGGCCTGCTCGCGCTCATGCTGCTGCACCACGCCCGGCGCCCGGCACGGACCGGCGCCGGCGGCCGGCTCGTGCCGCTCGCCGAGCAGGACCGCTGCCTGTGGGACACCCGCCTGATCGCCGAGGGCGTCGACATCCTGCAGGCGGCCCTCGCCCGCGACCGCCTGGGCGAGTTCCAGGCTCAGGCCGCCATCGCCGCGTTGCACGCCGACGCCCGGACGGCGGGGGAGACCGACTGGGTGCAGATCGTCGAGTGGTACGACGAACTGGTGCGTCTCACCGACAGCCCGGTGGCCCGCCTCAACCGGGCTGTCGCGGTCGGCGAGGCCGACGGCCCGCGGGCCGGCCTGGCCGCCCTGGCCGGGCTCGACCCGGCGCTGCCCCGCCATACCGCCGTCCTGGCGTACCTGCACGAGCGTGACGGTGACGCGGCGACCGCGGCGCGGCTCTACGCCGATGCCGCCCGGTCGGCGCCCAGCCTCCCCGAACGCGAGCACCTCACGCGACAGGCCGCCCGCCTCAACGCGCGACTGCGCGGTTGAACGGCGGGCGCCGGGCATTCTCTTTTCAGGCGCGCGGTTCCCAGCGAAACAACCGCACGGCCAGCCCGATCGAGACCGCGGCCGTGACGAGGGCGGCCGCCGCCGCGGGCAGCACTTCAGCCACCAGGTGCGACTCGCCCCACGCGGCCCGCGTCAGGTGCGCCAACGCGCCCCCCGGGATGGCCAGCCCGATCCAGTCGACCTGGCCGGACGGCCGGTCGATGACCCAGATCGTGCTGCCGATCAACGACAGCATGAACGGCATCGTCGTGACCTGGGCCATCTCAGGAGACGAGGTGAAGGCCGCCGTCAGGAACGCCACCGCCGCACAGGTCACGGAGCCGATCACCAGGGCGAGGAGCAAGGTCCACGGGCGTTCCGGCCACTGCCCGCGATAGACGCCGGAGACTCCCAACAGCAACCCGGCCTGCACGATCACCACCACGAACAGCGGCGCCGCCAGTCCCGTCACGATGCTCATCGTGGACGCCCTCGAGGTTCGCAGGCGCTTCAGGTAGAGCCCTTGCCGCCTGGCCGTCAGGGTGGTTGTCGCCGTGCAGTACACGGTGAATGCCAGCAACGTCGCGATCTGCACCATCGCCCGCACCGGCGGCGGCATGTCGCCGTCGGACCCCCCGAACGCGAACACGGCCCCGAACGCCAGCGGGACCAGCAGCGCGATGGCGGCCACGAGCTTGTTGCGCAGAATGAGCCGCAGTTCTGTGGCCGCGATGACCAGCCAGGGCGCCCTCATCGTGTCTCCTCCTGGCGGCTGATCGCCGCGAAGACCTCGGCCAGGGAGGCCTCGGTGACGCGCAGGCGACCGAGTGCCACACGTTGGCGCCGCGCCCAGTCGAGCAGCCGGTCGAGGTCGGCCTGCGGTTCGTGTGTGAGCACGTTCAGCTCGTCGCCCAGGACGGTCGGCCGGCCCGTCAGCCGGGGCAGTTCCCGTCCGGCTCCGCCCGGCAGCACGCAGCGGATGCGGGCGGGGTAGCCGGCGATCACCTCGGCCTGGGTGCCCGACACGACCACCGTGCCTCCGCTCATGATCGCGACGCGGTCGGCCAAGGCTTCGGCCTCCTCCAGGTAGTGGGTGGTGAGCAGGATGCTGCGGCCCTCGTCGAGCAGATCGCGCAGGACGTTCCAGGCGCGTTCGCGTGAAGCGGGGTCCAGGCCGGTGGTGGGCTCGTCGAGGAACAGCAGCGACGGGCCGGTCGAGATGGCCAGCGCCAGGTCCAGCCGCCGCCGCTCGCCGCCCGACAGGCGTTTGACCTGGATGTCCCTGTGGCGGTCCAGGTCCACGACCGCCAGCGGATCGGCGGGGCCGGAACGTCCCGCATGCAGCTTTTGCCACATGCGCAAGGTCTCGGTGACGGTCAGCTCGTCGGCCAGACCGGCCTGCTGGAGCATCGCCGACACCTCTCCGGCCAGGTGACGGCGCTCGCGGTAGGGGTCCTTTCCGAGCACCCGCACGTCCCCGGCGCTCGGCCGGCGGTGGCCGCCCAGCGTCTCCAGGGTGCTGGTCTTGCCCGCTCCGTTGGTGCCGAGGAGCGCCAGGAGTTCGCCCTGGCGTACCTGGAGGTCGATGCCGTGGACGGCGGTGAAGCCGCCGTAGACGACCCGGAGCCCCCGGACGTCCACGGCGAGGGTGTCGTCCCCGGTGGTTGGTGTTCGCATGACCTCAGCGTCGGCCGGGCGCGGCCGGTGCGTGTAGTGCCGGACGACCACGTGACCACAACCGGATGTCCTGATTTTTCGTGACACATGTCATGCCGCCTACCAGGCACAATACGAGACATGAGTGCTCCATCACTGACCGGTCTACGGTGGTTCACCCAGGTCACGTTGGTCAGCGGGGTGCCGCTCCTGTGGGTGTTCGCCGTAGTGATGCTGGGCGTGTCCCATGGGTGGGGACCGCTGACGTTCGCGCTAGCCGCCGGTGGCGGGGCGGTGGCCGGGCTGGCGGGGCTGCTGCTCGTACGTGCGGTCCTCGGCGCCGCCGTCACCCCTGGGGAGCGGATGGCGACCGGCGTGGCGGGCGTCATGGCGCTGGCCGGTGTCGGCGCCGCCGCCGGGTGGGCGAGCACCAACGACCTGCTGGCCGCGGGCGGGATCGCCGGACTCGTGTGCTCGGGCGCCGGGCTGCGGGCGCGGGAGGGGCGGCGGCTTCCGGCCACCGTTCTCGCCCTGGTGGCGGTGGCCGCGGTGGCCGCCGCGGCGGGCGCGCCGCGGGGAGACTTCTTCTCCTTCGTCCTGCCCGCCCTGATCCTGCCGCCCGCGATCTGTCTCGTCGTGGTGGCGCAGACCTGGACCTACGAGGTGGCCAGGCGGCTGGAATCGGCCCGGTCCGTGGCCGGTGAGCTGGCCGTGGCCGAGGAACGGGTCCGTTTCGCCGCCGACCTTCACGATATTCAGGGACATCATCTGCAGGTCATCGCGCTCAAGAGCGAACTGGCCGCGCGGCTGGGGCCCAGCCGTACCGGAGAGGCGACCGCGCTCATGCGGGAGGTCCGTCAGCTCGCGCACGACGCGCTCGCCGACACCAAGGCCGTGGTGGGCGGGTATCGGCGGGTTTCGCTCCGCACCGAACTCGCCAACGCCGGCAAGGTGCTCACCGCCGCCGGCGTCCTCGCCGAGACGCACGTCACCGCGACGGTCGCCGGTACGGCGGAGCCGCTGCTCGGCCTGGTGGTCCGCGAGGCCACGACCAACATCCTGCGCCACTCGACGGCGTCGGCCGTACGCCTGTCGCTGACCACCTCGGACGGCACGACCTTCCTGACCGTCACCAACGACGGCGTCGACCGCCCCCACGGACTTTCCGGCGACGCCGCCCGGCAGGCGCCGGGAGAGGCGGGCAGCGGGCTGCGGGTGCTGGCTGAGCGGCTGGAGCAGGTCGGTGGACGGCTGAGCTGGAAAAACACCGGCGATCGCTTCACCGTGACCGCGACCCTGGCCGCCGCATGATCCGCGTGCTCGTCGCCGACGACGAGGCCCTCATCCGCGGCGCGCTGGTGGCGCTGCTCGGCCTCGAACCCGACCTGTCCGTGGTCGCCGAGGCGGACACCAGCACCGGCGCCGTGACCGCCGCCGCGCTCAGCAGGCCCCACATCGCGGTGCTGGACCTGGAGATGCCCCCGGCCGACGGACTGGTCGCCGCCGAACGCATCCTGCGCGAGCCGGCGACCGACGGCGAGCCGGCCACCCGGATCGTCCTGGTCACCCGGCACGCCCGGCCCGGAGTGCTGCGACGCGCCCTGGCCGCCGGGGTGAAGGCGTTCGTCCCCAAAACCACCCCGGCGGAACGCCTGGCCGAGATCATCCGCGAGGTCCACGCGGGCCGGCGCTACGTGGACCCGGAGATCGCCGCCTCCGCCCTGACCGAGAACGACTGCCCCCTGACCACCCGCGAGCTCGAGGTACTGCGGGCGGCCCGATCCGGCCACTCGATCGACTGGATAGCGGGACAGGTACACCTGGCGCCGGGAACGGTCCGGAACTACCTCTCGTCGGCCATGGGCAAGATCGGCGTTTCCAGCAGGCACGCGGCGGCCCGGAGAGCCTGGGAACAGGGATGGATCTAGCCGCGGGATGTATCAGCGGGACGTGCTCGCCCTCCGGGTAGGTGAGGGACGGGGGTCAGGAATGCTGGAGATCAAGCTGTTAGGACACCATCGTTCGGTCGACCGGGGAGAAGGCACCGCGAAAGGCGGCCGCCTGCGGCTACAGCCGGTCGCGGCCAGCCTGCTCGCCTACCTGGTGCTCCGGCGGGAGCGACCTCAGCCGCGTGACGTGGTGGCCGCGGCGTTCTGGGGTGAGCTGTCCACGGCCGAGGCCAGGCGGCGGCTGAACACCGCGCTCTGGCGGCTGCGCAGGGTGATCGAGCCCGCCCACGTGGCGCGGGGCACGTACCTGCTGGTCGAGCCGACGGGGGCGATGTCGTTCAACGGCCGCAGCGACGCCCGCGTGGACGTCGCCAGGTTCGAGGCCGCGGTCACCCCCGCGCTCGGGCCGGGGCGGGTGTCGGGGGCCGACGCCGAGCGGCTGAAGGGCGCGGTCGGCCTGTACGTCGGCGACCTGCTCGAAGGCGCCGACGACGACTGGGTCGTCCTGGAGCGCGAACGGCTGCGCGAGCTGTACCTGCGGGCCCTGGCCAGGCTCCTCACCTGGTACCGGGGCAGCGGCGATCTCGACACGGCGCTCACGTTCGGCCAGGCCATCCTCGACACCGAGCCGCTGCGCGAGGACGTGCACCGCGCCATGATCGAGATGCACGCCGAGGCGGGCCGCCGCGCGCAGGCGCTGGGCCAGTACGAGATCTGCAGGCGGCTGCTCTCCGACGAGCTGGGCGTGGACCCCCTGCCGGAGACGACGGCCGCCGCGGCCCGCATCGCCGCGGGCGCGCCCGCCGCCTGGATACCGGGGCAGGAGCACGCGCTGCGGCTGCTGGGGCAGCTCGAACGCGCGGAAGCCGAACTGCGTGGCCTCGCCGACGTGCTGGGACGCGCCGCCGACGAACTGCGCGCGCTCACCCCGCACCCGGCCGGGTGACGGCCCTGCCCAAGAGGAAAAGGCATGTCGCCTGAAGGGTGGCCGGCGGTGGAGGGAAGCCTCGGACAAGGCACACACGCGTTCCTGCTCCGCGTGTACGTGGAGGCCCGCGAGGTCCCCGGCGCCGCCCCCCGGCTGGTGGCCTGGGTCCAGGACCTGCGTACGGGGGAGGGCCGCCACCTGCGGACCGTGGCCGACATCGAGGACTTCATCCGCCGGACGCTGCACGACTCCGGCGTGGACGTCTCCGGCTGGTGGCCCGCGTGATCGACGCTTTCGGCGCGGGCGGGTGGCTTCGTGACACGGGCCCGGTCACATCTCCTGGCCGGACAGGTCCATGATCGGGCGCACCTCCACGGTGGAGGTGCGGGCGCCGGGCACCCGGGCGGCGATCTCGGCGGCCCGGTGCCCCGAGTCGCAGTCGACCACCAGGTAGCCGGACAGCTGCTCCTCCAGCGCGGCCCCGCGCGCCACGCGCACGGTCACGGTGTTCACCGGATCGGCCAGCACCCCGCCCGCGACCAGCTCGCCGGGCTCGGTCACCTCGTCCGCCAGGTCCGGCCGTTCCGCGACTTCCGGGCCGCTGTAGATCAGGATCAGGTACTTCATCAAGGGCTCCCCTCGGATCACCGGCTTCGTCCAGAAGTCGAAACCCCGGGGACTTTTTCGACATCGCCCGTCTCAGAGACTGGAAAGGCTTGCATGGACATGCAGTGGTGTGTATATATTTTTGCTCGTGTCCAAGGTTCTCACCTCCCTGCCAGTCGGCGAAAGAGTCGGGATCGCCTTTTCAGGCGGCCTCGACACCTCAGTAGCGGTCGCGTGGATGCGCGACAAGGGTGCAATCCCATGCACGTACACCGCTGACGTCGGCCAGGCCGACGAGCCCGACATCGCGTCGGTCCCCGGCCGCGCCACCGCCTACGGCGCCGAGATCGCCCGCCTGGTCGACTGCCGCGAGACGCTCGTCGAGGAAGGGCTCGCGGCGCTCGCGTGCGGCGCGTTCCACATCCGCTCAGGCGGGCGCACCTACTTCAACACCACCCCGCTCGGCCGGGCCGTCACCGGCACGCTGCTGGTGCGCGCCATGCTCGAGGACGGCGTGCAGATCTGGGGCGACGGCTCCACCTTCAAGGGCAACGACATCGAGCGGTTCTACCGGTACGGCCTGCTCGCCAACCCCTCCCTGCGCATCTACAAGCCCTGGCTGGACGCCGACTTCGTGCACGAGCTCGGCGGCCGCAAGGAGATGTCGGAGTGGCTGGTCGCGCACGCGCTGCCGTACCGCGACAGCACGGAGAAGGCGTACTCCACGGACGCCAACATCTGGGGCGCCACCCACGAGGCGAAGTCGCTCGAACACCTCGACACCGGCATCGAGATCGTTGACCCGATCATGGGCGTGCGCTTCTGGGACGCCGCCGTCGAGATCGCCGCCGAGGAGGTGACGATCGGCTTCCAGCAGGGCCGGCCGGTGTCCATCAACGGCAAGGAGTTCGCCTCCTCGGTCGACCTGGTGCTGGAGGCCAACACCATCGGCGGCCGGCACGGCCTGGGCATGTCGGACCAGATCGAGAACCGGGTCATCGAGGCCAAGAGCCGCGGCATCTACGAGGCGCCCGGCATGGCGCTGCTGCACGCGGCCTACGAGCGGCTGGTCAACGCGATCCACAACGAGGACACCCTCGCCGCCTACCACAACGACGGCCGCCGGCTGGGCCGGCTGCTGTATGAGGGCCGCTGGCTGGACCCGCAGGCGCTGATGCTGCGCGAGGCGCTGCAGCGCTGGGTGGGCACCGCCATCACCGGCGAGGTCACGCTGCGGCTGCGGCGCGGCGAGGACTACACCGTCCTCAACACCGCGGGCCCGGCCTTCAGCTACCACCCGGACAAGCTGTCGATGGAACGCGTCGAGGAGCCCGCCTTCGGCCCGGTCGACCGGATCGGCCAGCTGACCATGCGCAACCTCGACATCGCCGACTCGCGCGCCAAGCTGGAGCAGTACGCCAGGCTCGGCATGGTCGGCAGCGCGCATCCGACGCTGATCGGCGCCACGCAGACGGCGGCCAGCGGGCTGATCGGCGCGATGCCCGAGGGCGGCGCCGACGTGATCGCCGCCCGCCCCGAGGGCCCCGACGCCGACGAGCTGCTCGACAACGCCGCCATGGAGGTCGGCACCGACTGACGGTCAGTCGAGGTCGCGCACCTGGCTGACGGCTTGTTCGCGGGTGAGGCCGCTCCCGTCGGCGTACTCCTTGCCGAAGGCGGCCTCGCCCAGCTCCGCCCGCAGCCGCGCCGTCAGCGCGATCACGTCGGGATGGTGGGCGGCGGGCAGGCCGCGCAGCTGCTCGGTGGCGCCCAGCACGCGCGCCGCGCGGGCGGGCTCGCCCCTGGCCGCCCACAGCGCGGCCGCGGCCACCCCGATCGTGGCCAGCACCGGCATGTCCTTGACCGACAGCGCCTGCTCGACCGCGCCACGCACCCGCCGGGCGGCGTCGTCGACGTCGCCGAGCGCCGCCGACAGGTGGGCCCGCTGCGCCAGGATCAGCGCGTGGAACTGCGGTGCGACCACCGGCAGCCGCTCGATCGTGCGCGAGGAGATCGCGTACCGGCGGGCCGCCTCGGTCAGGTCGCCCTCGCGTCTGGCCAGGTCGCCGAGCTCCAGCTGGGCGAAGGCCACGCTGCTGGTGTTCCAGCCGCGCGGCGGCTCGGCCGCCAGCGCCTCCAGCTCGGCCCGTCCGCGCGCGGCGTCGCCCTGCAGGATGCGGGCGCCGGCCAGCCAGACCCGCTGGTGGCCGGTGGTGTTGGCCGAATCGAGGGCGCGGATCAGCTCGATCGCGGTCTCCAGCGCCGTCACCGCCCGATCGAAGTCACCCAGCAGCACGTGCGAGCCCGCCAGAATCGTCAGCGCCTGTGAACGTGCCCAGTGCTCGCCGAGCGCCGCCAGTTCGGCCTCGGCCACCAGCAGGTCGGCGCGCATGCCGAGGGAGTCGCCGCGGTTCTCCAGCAGCGCGCCCCTGGCCATGCGCAGGACCGCCCGGGTCCACGGGTCGGGGTGGTCCAGATTGCGCTCCACCGCCGCCAGCCCGAGCGCGTCGTCGTCGGTGAACAGGCCGAGCGCCGGCTCGATCAGCGCCAGCAGCGGGTGGTCGTCGCCGGGGTCGATCGCGTCGATCAGCTCCTGGACGCCCTCCACGGCCGCGCCGGGGCTGTTCGGCGCGCCGCCGAACGCGCTGTTGGTCAGGAAGACGGCCGTGGCGATGGCACGGGCTCGCACCGGCGCCGGACCGGGCACCGCCAGCGCCGTCTTCAGCCAGCCGACCGAATCGCTGTTGTTGCCCCACGTCATCCAGAACTGGCCCAGGGCCGCGGCCAGCCGTACCGCGGTGTCGGCGTCGTCGCGGGCGGCGGCGTGGTGCAGCGCGGCGAGCAGGTTGTCGTGCTCGCCGATCAGCCGGTTGATCCACTCGCGCTGGCCGCCGCCGCGCAGGTGCGGCTCCGCGGTCTCGGCCAGGCGCAGGAAGTACGCGGCGTGCGCGTCCCGAGCCGCCTCCGCACCACCGCCGGTGGCCAGGCGCTCCAGGGCGAACTCCCTGATCGTCTCCAGCATCCGGTAGCGCCCGCCCGGCGCCTGCTGCAGCAACGACTTGTCCACCAGGGCGGCCAGGGCGTCCAGCGAGGCGCCGACGCAGCCCGCCGCACCGGCGTCGAACGTGCCGGCGAACACCGACAGCCGCTCGGCCAGCGCCCGCTCGCCGTCCTCGGCGAGGTCCCAGCTCCACGCCACGACCGCGCGCAGCGTCTGGTGCCTGGGCAACGAGGTACGGCTGCCGCCGGTCAGCAGCGCGAAGCGGTCGTCGAGCCGCTCGGCCACCTGGCTCAGGGTCAGCGAGCGCAGCCGGGCCGCGGCCAGCTCGATGGCCAGCGGCAGCCCGTCGAGGCGGCGGCAGATCTCGGTCACCTGTGGTCCGGGCTCGAACGACGGGTCCGCCGCGGCCGCCCGCTCCTCGAACAGCCGCACCGCCAGGTCGAGCGGCAGTGGCCCGACCGGGGAGAGCGCCTCGCCGGCGATGCCCAGCGGCTCCCGGCTCGTGGCCAGGACGGTCAGCTCGGGGCAGCGGCCGAGCAGGTCGCCGGCCAGCCGGGCGGCGGCGTCGACGAGGTGCTCGCAGTTGTCCAGCACGAGCAGCACGGGGCCGCCGGACAGCGCCTCGGCCAGCCGTCCCATGGTGTCGCCCGGCGGCCGCCGGGGTGGCATCGCGCCCAGCACGCCCTGCACGGCCTGCGCCACGTCGCCCGGATCGCTGACCGCGGCCAGCTCCACCAGCCACACCCTCTCGCGTACGTCGTCCGCGGTCGTGGCGTCCGGGTCGAGGACGAGGGCGGCGACGGTGGCGGCCAGGCGGGTCTTGCCCGCGCCGCCCGGCCCGACGAGGGTGACCAGGCGGTGGCCGCGCAGCTGACCGAGGATGCGGTCGATCTCGGTGGTGCGGCCGACGAAGCTGGTCAGCGGGGTGCGCAGGTTGGTTTGCGGGGGTGGGGGCGGGGCGGCGCGCAGCAGGTCCAGGTGCAGGGCCCGCAGATCGGGGCCGGGGTCGGCGCCCAGCTCGCCGGCCAGTGCGCGGCGCAGGTGTTCGTAGGCGGCCAGGGCCTCGGCGGTGCGGCCCTCGGCGTGCAGGGCGCGGATGTGAAGGGCGTGCAGGCGTTCGCGCAGGGGGTGCCGGACGGTGAGCTCGCTGAGGCGCGCCACCAGCCCCGCCGCCCCGTGACGATCGGCTTCGGCGAGGTCGTCTCCCCGGGTGAGGAGGGTGAGGTCGGCTTCGGCGAGGTCTTCGAGTGCCGACAGGCGCGATTCCTCCAGGCGGGCGGCGTGGCCGGTGGCGAAGGGCGCGGCGGTGACGTCCGCGAGCGCCGGTCCGCGCCACAAGCCCAGGGCCCGGCGCAGCAGGGTCGCGGACGCGGCGGGGTCGGGGGTGGCGGCGGCCCGCCGTACCAGCTGCTCGAACTCGGCGGCGTCGGTCACGGCCGTCAGACGGTAACCACCGGGGACCGACTCCAGCGCCGACGGCGACGGCAGCGCGCGGCGCAGGCGGGAGACGAGCGACTGCACGGCGTTGGCCGGATCGGCGGGAACGGCGCCCGGCCACAGGGCGTCGGTGAGCTCTTCGAGCGTGACGGCACGGCCGCCGGCCAGGGCCAGGCGGACCAGCAGCCATCGCAGCCGGGGCCCGCCGATGGTGGCGGACCCGGCCGCGAGCGGGCCGAGGATCGCTATGCGCACCCGGTCAAGCGTGCCACTCGCCGGCGCCGCCCGGGATCGGCGACCCCTGCTCGTACGGCTCGCGCGTCAGGATGAAGGTGTTGAGGTCGAGGTGGCCGGCCTCCACCCGCAGGGTCTCGCCGGCGTAGTAGCCGTCGAGGCCGAGCCAGGTGCCGTCGGGCTGGGGGACGAAGCGCGAGCCGCGGCTGGAGTTGGCGACGGCGTTCAGCGACAGCTTGCCGTCGGGCAGCACCCGCAGGTGGAAAGGGGTCGGGCCCCAGTGCCACAGCCCGGTCACCGCCAGCAGCGCGGGGTCGGTGGCGACCGGCCGCCACTCCTCGGGCAGGCGCGGCTCGTGCTCGTCGAGGATGGCCAGCAGCTCGTTGAGCAGCTGGTAGCGCACGCCGGAGGTGGTGTTGGCCAGGAACAGCACGCCGGTGCCCGCGTTCGCGTCGGCCCACACGCCGGCCAGGAAGCCGGGCATGGAGCCGCCGTGCCCGCTCAGGCGGCGGCCGTCGATCCGGGCCAGTTGCAGGCCGAGCCCGAACCCGGCCACCCACGCGTCGCCGTCGGCCACCACGGCGGTCTCGCCCATCTCGGCCAGCGTCTCCCGCGACAGCACGCCGTCGCTCCGGCCGCCCAGGAACGCCGCCCACCTGGCCAGGTCCGCGGCGGTGGACCACAGCTGGCCGGCGGGCCCCATCGCTCCGTGGTCGTGCTCGGGCTCCTCCAGCAGCACGTCGGCCCACGGGTGGACGGCGAAGCCGGTGGCGTGCGGGGCCGCCGGGCGCAGGGTGGTGCGGGTCATGCCGAGCGGCTCCAGCACCTCCCGGCGCAGCGCCTCGTACCAGGTCATGCCGCGGTGCTTGGCGATCAGCCGGCCGAGCAGCGCGTAGCCGACGTTGGAGTAGTGGAAGGTGCGGCCGGGGCGGTGCTTGGCCTCGGCCGGGCCGATCCGGGCGAACAGGTCCTCGGCGGTGAGGCCGGGTGTGCGCTCCCACCACGCGGTCGGCGGTTCGGCCGTCAGGCCGCCGGTGTGTGAGAGCAACTGGGCGATCGTCACCTCGTCGAACGGCGTGCCCGGCACGTGCCCGCCGATCGGGTCGAGCAGGCTCAGCACGCCCTCGTCACGCAGCCGCATGACCAGGGCGGCGACCATGCTCTTGGTGATCGAGCCGAGCCGGTACTGGGTGTCGGCCGTCGGCGCGGCGCCCTCGACCTGCCCGCGGGCGCCGAACCAGGCCATCTCTCCGTCGCGGACGATCGCCGCCGCGAGCGACGGGACCCGGCACTCACTCTGCTCGACGGCGAGCCTGCGCAGCAGGGCCCGCGCCGTCGTCTCCTCAACCTGACTCATGGCAGACCAGGGTATCCGTCAGGGGATGGGGATCAGTTCGGGGCCGATCAGCTCCCCTTGGTGCGGCTGCGGGTGGGCCTGGTCGTGGTAGTAGTGGCCGGCGTACCAGATGACGAGGTTGGCGCCGTTGATGGATTCGCCGTTGACGAAGCGGTTGAGCATGGCGCGGTTGCGGGGGTCGGGGTCGCCGTCGTAGAGCTCGCCCGGGTGGTGGCGCAGGAACCACAGGTCGGAGATGCCGAAGGCGTCGGCGGTGCCGTCGAAGGGGCCGGGGTGCAGTTGCAGGCCGCGGCCGGAGGACTTGTCGCGCACCTGCCAGTACAGGGCGGGGTGGCGGCGCTTGCGGGAGGTCTCGCGGATGATCGGCACCGGTTCGGGGATGATCGAGCCGCTGTCGTTGATCTGCTCGACGACGTCGTTCTCGGCGCCGTCGAGGTCGAAGTCGAAGCGCCAGTACGCGTGGTGGCGGTGGACCTTGCAGGTCATCGGGTTGCGGGTGGCGGCGAAGCCGAAACGGGGCCTGATGGCGCCGTCGTCGCCCAGGCGCCAGTCGGAGGCGTAGCGGTACCAGCCGGCGGCCAGTTCGCTGACGATGCGCAACTGCTCGCCGTCGTGGTGGAAGGCGACGCCCTGGAAGTTGCCGGCGTCGGTGGAGGGACGCTCGATGATGGTGCGCGGCGCGGCGGTGCACAGGCGCCAGCCCCAGCCGACCGGGTCGCTGCCGGTGGCCGAGAAGCGGGTCTCGAAGCTGACGCCGTCGCGGAAGGTCGTGCCCTCCTCGTACTCGACGTTGAGGATGGGCAGGTGGGCCTGGCGCAGCAGCAGGCGGCCCTTGTAGCGGACGTTGCGCAGTTCGACGCCGGATCCGGCTCCGTCCTGGGGTGAGGAGGCGCGCGGCCGTACGACGATGAGGTTCCACAGCTCGCTCTCGCCGCGCACCACGCGCACCCGCACCTGGTCGGGGCCGCCGCGGTCGGCGAGCGCGCCGACCTCCTCCGGGACGGTGTCCTCGCAGTCGTGGTGCATCCGCACGTTGATGCCGGCCGGGGTCCAGTCGACGGTGCGGGCGTGGACGTCGACGGCGACGATGCGGTGGCGAAGGCCGGTGGGGTCACTCGGGGTGTAGAGGCCGAGGGCGGGGCGGCGGGTGGTGGTGCCGTCGGGGTTGTCCAGGTCGGCCAGGGGCGGCATGGGGCGGTAGACCACGACGTCCTCGCCCGCGGGGAAGGCCGGGTGGGCGCGCAGGACGGCGGCGGCTGCGGCGAGTTCTTCCCTGCTGGGCTCGGGGCGGGCGGCGGTGGGCGTGACCTCGGTGTGGCCGAGCCGGTCGAGGGTGCCGCTGAGCTCCAGGCCGCGGTTGCCGACCGGGTCGAAGACGGTGGCGCGGAAGGGCGCGTCGTCTCCCGGGTCGTGGCCGAGGGCCTCGGCGCCGCTGACGAGCAGGCGGCCGGGTTCGGCCACCTCCAGCTCGGCCAGGATCTCGGGATGCTCGGCCACGATCTGGCGGACACGCTCAGCCGACAGGCCGGGGCGCGCAACGGCCTCGATGATGACGCGAACCTCATCGCTCATGGACTCTCCCCGTCGAAGATGAGAAATCTCCCCGAGGTGTTCATACCGCCCCGGCCGTCGCGCCGGAAGGCCCATCAGCCGGTGGTCACCACGATCTTGCCGAACCGGGTTCCGGACTCCATGTGACGGTGCGCGGCCACGATCTCCTCCAGCGGGAAGACGCGGTCGACGACCGGGCGGAAGGCGCCGGCGCGCAGGCCCGCGCCGACGAAGGCGATGGCCCTGGCGAGCCGGCGCGGGTCCCTGGTCGTCTCCATCATCGTGTACGTACGCAGGTTCAGGGCGGGCATGCCCAGGTCGAAGCCCGGGTAGGGCGTGGGCAGGCCGCTCAGCGCGCCGTACAGGAAGTGGGTGCCGCCGGGGGCGGCGGCTCTGGCCAGGTCGGTGACGCCGGGGCCGGCGACGGCGTCGAAGACGTACTCGGCGCCGCGGCCGGCGGTCAGCTCCAGCACGCGCCCGGCCACGTCCTGCTCGGAGACGATCACCTCGGCCGCGCCCTCCTCGATGAGCCGCTCCCGCTTGGCGCCGGTGCGGGTCACGGCGACGGGGACGGCGCCCACGCGCAGCGCGGTGTGGATCGCGGCCAGCCCGACGCTGCTGGACGCCGCGTTGATCACCACCGTGTCCCCGGCCCGCAGGCCGCCCACCTCGACCAGCGCGCCGTAGGCGGTGACGTAGGGCATCCAGACGGCCGCGCCGGAGATCGCGTCCACGTCCGCGGGGCGGTGCACCAGCGCCGCGGCGGGCACGATGGCCCGTTCGGCGTAGACGCCGTAGTCGTTGGCGGAGAAGGCGGGCACCACGCTGACCGCCTGCCCGGCGGCGAACCCCGCCGCGTGCGGCCCGACGGGTGGCCCGACCGCCTCGATCACCCCTGCGGCCTCGGCCCCGAGCCGCGCGGGCAGATCCTTGACCGGCTCGATGTAGTGGCCGCCGCGGAACAACGCCTCCGCCCGGTTGACGCCGATCGCCTCCACCCGCAGGAGCACCTCGCCGGGCCCCGGCTCCCCGGGATCGACGTCCTCCAGCCGCATCACCTCGGGGCCGCCGATCTCGTGGAAACGCACCGTTCTCGTCATGGCCACCACTGTGGGACAGAAGTACGATGGCTGTCAAACTTCGATGTCTGTCGTACTATGGGGCCATGGCCCGCACCCCGCCCCACCCCGACACCTTCGACCTCCAGCAGGTGCTCGAAGCCCTCGTCGATCCGGTACGGCGCAGCATCGTCACCCAGCTCGACGCCTCCGGCCAGGACATCAAATGCGGCGCGTTCGACATCCCGGTCAGCAAGTCCACCGCCACCCACCACTTCAACGTGCTGCGCGAGGCGGGCCTGATCCGGCAGCACTACGTCGGCACCTCGCGCATGAACACCCTGCGCAGGGCCGAACTCGACGACGCCTTCCCCGGCCTGATCGACGCCCTCATCACCCGCCCCGCCGGACGCTGACGGCGTCGAAGGCGTCCAGGATCAGCCCGGCCGCGTCGATGCGGCGGCCGCCGTCCGGGCGTGGCCACACGTGCCCGGCGCCGCCGATCGTGTACAGCCGCAGGCTCGCCCGGTGACGGCAGTCCTTCCAGGTGCGCAGCCGTACGCCGGTCCTGACCTTGGAGGTGGCGGGCTCGGCGCAGCCCATGATGCGCGCCCACCGGCGGGCGGCGCCTTCCACCGAGGCCAGCCGTACCAGCTTGGCCAGGGTCCGCAGCCGCGAGGGCGCCCGCGAGAACGGATGCCCGCCCCGGTAGGGGACGGTGCCGTCGCCGGTGCCGTGGAAGGCCACGATCGTGGTGGGCGCCGCCTCCTCGCAGGGCGGCACGATGGTGAGCCCGCCCACCGGCGCGACGGCGGCCAGCCGGCCCTTCATCGCGCAGACCAGCGCCATGGCCATCCCGGCGCCGTAGCTCATGCCGGCGGCGAACTGCCGGTCCTTGTCCGCGCATCCCGAGGCGACGAGCTTGTCGAGCAGCGCGGTCAGGAAGCCGGTGTCGTCGGGGCCGTAGTAGCCGGGCAGCGTCCAGGCCATGCGGTAGCGGGCCACCTGCGGGGTGACCACCGCGTACCCGCGCGCGGCGCCGGCCTCGGGCAGGCGGCTCTTCTCCGCCTGGCGGCCGGCGTTGGAGCCGAGGCCGTGCAGGTTCAGCACCATCGGCCAGGGGCCCTTGCCCTTGCCGGGTAGTGACAGCAGGTAGGTGCGTTCCTCGCCGGCGAAGCGCAGGCTGTGCCGTCCCGGCTTCAGCACGCACTCGGCCTTGGCGGTGGGGGCGGGCGGGGCGGGGCTGCTCGTGCAGGCAGCCGTCAGGAGTACGGCCGGCAGCGCGCAGAGGACCCGTCTCACCATCCACCGATCATCACACGGCTTTCAGGTGGCGAACCGGGGATCCTGCCTGCCGCCGTAGATGACCGTCATCGTGAAGCGCACCGGCTCGGCGCCCGGGTTGGCGTAGACGTGCGGCCGGTCCCCGCGCATCCGCAGCGCGTCGCCGGGCCCGAGCGAGAACGCCGCTCCGCCCACCGTCACCGCCAGCTCTCCCGTGTTGACGTGCAGAAGCTCGCCGGTGCCCTCGGGGTGGCCGGGGGAGCGCACCTCCTCGCCCGGCGCGATGAGGAAGTCCCACAACTCGGCCCGCCCGTCGTTGATGAGCAGCCGCGCCCGCCCGCCGGCTCCGGCGGGGCGGATCGCCACCTCCGCGGCGCGCACCACGTGGCCCAGTTCCTCCGGCGGCTCGACGAGGCGGCCGACGGAGACGCCCAGCGTGGAGCAGATCCGGGCGAGGGTGGCGATGCTCGGATTGGTCCGGCCGGTCTCGATCTGCTGGAGCATGCCGCGGCTGACCCCCGAACGTGCGGCCAGGTCCTCCAGCCGCCAGCCGCGGGCCTGCCGGGCCGCGCGGAGGTTGGCGGCGAGCGCGCGGCTGATCGGCTCTGCGGGATCCATGTACACACTATATTGCGTCTATGGCGCAATATAGTGCATCTGTTCGCCGGTTACTCGTGTCGGGGCTGGTCGACTATCTGGGCGCCGGGTTGTTCCTGGCCTTCTCCGTCGTGTACTTCACCCAGCTCGTCGGCCTGACCATCGCCCAGGTCGGGCTCGGTATGGGGGCGGCCGGATGCGTGGCCATGGCCGCTGCGACGCCGCTCGGACGGCTGGCCGACCGGGTCGGGGTACGCCGCATGCTGGTGGCGCTTCACCTGGTGCGGGCCGGCGGCACCGCCGCGTACGCGGTCGTGGGGGAGTTCGGGGGCTTCGTGGCCGCCGTGACCGTGGTCACCGTGGCCGACCAGGCGATCGCGGCGCTGACCCAGGCGTTCGTGGGGGAACTGGCCGATGAGGAACAGCGGGGGCGCGTCATGGCCGCCTATCGCGCGATCGCCAACATCGGGATCAGCATCGGCGGGCCGCTCGGCGGGCTGCTGACCGGAGCCTCCGGACGCTCGGCCTTTCAGGTGACGTTGCTGGTCAACGCGCTGGCGTACCTGCTGACCGCGCTGCTGGTCCGCACGATCGGCCGGCGCGGCACCACCGCGCCCGCCCCCGCGCCCGCCCCCGTCCGGCGCTCGCGCGCCCTGCGCGACCGCCGGCTGCTGGCCTTCGCCGGCATCGACACCGTGCTGCAGTTGTGGCTGCCGATACTGAACCTGGGTTTCCCGCTGTGGCTGATCGCCGACGGGCAGGTGCCACGAGCCTGGATCGGGCCGCTGTACGCGATCAACACGGTGCTGGGCGTGGCGCTCATGGTGCCTTCCGCCCGGTTCACCGCCTCGGTCAAGGCGGCCAGGCGCTGCCAGGTGGCGGGAGCCGTCGCGCTGGCGGCCGCCTGCCTGGCGTTCTGGGCGTCCTGGTTCCCGGTGGCGATCGTGGTGCTGACGGTCGGCGAGATCGCGGTGGTGGCCGCGGCTTGGACCCTGTCGTACGCGTTGGCCCCCGGCGAACGCCGCGCGGAGTACCTCGCGGCGTTCGGCATGGGCCGCTCGTTCGGCCGCTACGTGCTCGGCCCGCTCCTGGTCACCGGCTTGCTGCAGGCCGTGGGCGGGCTGACGTGGGCGATCCTGGCCGCGCTCTTCTGCGTGGCCGCTCTGGCCACGCTCGTGCCGGGCGACCCCGGCACGTGAGCGGTCAGATCCTGCTCAGCGCGCGGGCCAGGATGGTCGCCGTCTTCGCGATCACCGTGTTGTCGACCGAGGGCTGGTCCCGGTTGGTGTAGACGGAGATGATGATCGGCGCGCCCGACTTGCCCGGCCAGGCGACCGCGATGTCGTTGCCGGCGCCGATCTCGGTGTTGGTGCCGGTCTTGTCGCCGATGAGCCAGGACTTGGGCAGGCCGGCGCGGATGCGCTCGTCACCGGTCTTGGTCGCGATCAGCCAGCCGTTCAGCCGCTCGCGGTCCTTGGGGTGCAGCGCCTTGCCCGCGGTGAGCTTGACCATGTCGCGTGAGATGGCCGCGGGCGTGGTGGTGTCGCGCCGCTCCTTCGGGTTCCAGTCGTTGAGCTCGGTCTCCCAGCGGTCCAGGCGGGAGATCGGGTCCTTCAGCGTGCGGAAGTACCGGGTCAGGCCGGACGGGCCGCCGATCTGCTTGAGCACCATGTTGCCGGCGGTGTTGTCGCTCAGCGTGATGGTCGCCTCGCACAGCTGCGCGACCGTCAGCCCGTCCTCGACATGCTTCTCGGTGGTCGGGGAGTTGGGCTTAAGATCCGCCTTCGTCCACTTCACCACCTTCTCCATCAGCCCGGGTTCGACGGTGCGCGCCCGGTGCAGCGCCGCCCCGCACAACGGCGCCTTGAACGTCGACAGCAGCGGGAACCTCTCACCCGCCCGGTAACCGAACGTCCTGCCGCTGCCCGTGTCGATCGCGAAGGCGCCGATGCGGCCGCCGAAGGCCACCTCCAGCGCGCGCAGTTCCTTGCGCGCACTGGCCTCCGGCGACTCCTTCGCCTGTACGGCCGGCGCCGTCGTCACACCACCGGCCAGGAGCGCGGCGGCCAGCGCGAGACCGGCTGAGATACGAGAGATGCGCATAGGGCGTGATTTCCTTGCTGATCGCTTGACTGAACGGCAGGAGCCAAACAGGCAAGGCGTCGCCCTGTCCAATAGCGATATCGTCGGCGCACCCATATCCAGTGAGATATCACCACAGGTCCATGGGCGCGCCGGCACGATCAGAGCCAGGTGATCAGCAGATCAAGACGGTAGGTCTTGAAGGGACCGATCTTGACCTTCCGTACACACCGGTACTCCTTGGCCAGCTTCTTGCCGGTCGTGTAGAACTTCCCGGCGGCCTTGCACTGCCACTTCGTTGGGTAGTGCCCGTAGGTGACCCAGCGGGCCATCTGGACGGAGGCCGCCGCGGCCGCGGGCTGCGGAGCCGCCTGGACCGCCGCGGGCGCGCTGAGCCCGAGGGCGGCGACGGCGACGAACGCGGCCGCGCCGATGCGGACCCTTCTGTTCATGACTTCGCCCTTTCAGCAGGTGACGGTCTTGTCGTAGCTGGACAGCGGCGTGCCCCACTTCCAGGCCCTGACGCTGCCCTTGCCCATGCCGTAGCAGGGGCTGTCGGGGCCGCGCTTGATGATCACCTTGACCCACATCTTCTTGTTGCAGGTGTTGCGCAGGATGATCGTTTTGTGGAACGTGCTGACGTAGCGCGCGACGCAGGCCGGGGCCGTACCCAGCGCCGAGAAGGCCGCGGTGGCCGACGTAGCGGCGGATCCCGCGCCGGAGACGCCCGCGGCGTGCGCCGGCACGCTGACGAGCAGTCCCACGGCGATGGAGGTGGCCGCGAGCGATCCGAACAGCTTCACTCTCATGTCGCCTTCCTCTCCTTGATGGAGCGAAAGGTAGGGCGGCCGATGTTGAGAACGTGTTGAGGATCCGCTGAGGCCCACGGCATCCCGAAACTTGACCGCCTCTGGACGGAAAGGCGTCCATAGGACGCCGGGCGCAGGGAAGACATGGAGGTGGCAGGCAGCCGCGATCGCTGAATGAAGGCGGTAAAGAACATGTCCGACTGGCGCGAACTGGCCCGGCAGAACGTCCCGTTCCACCAATGGCCGCTGGACGCGAAGATGGCGGCCGTACAGGACCACACCGCGGCGGTCTTCAGGGGAACGCCCACCGTGGAGGACTGGGAGCTTTTCAAACTCCAGCACCCCTACGTCGCGCAGTTCGCGCAGTTCGTCACCACGATCACGATGACCAACCTCACTCCCGAAGAGCCCCAGCCGCCGACGACGGCCAGGGCGACGTTCACGGGGCCGTTTCAGTACGAGGCGCCCGCGGGTTCACGCACCCGATGGGGGGCCGTCGTTTCTCATAGCGGCGTTCCCGCGAACGGGGATGCGATCTTCGAATTGTTCGGAAGCCTGGGACAGGTGGACCTGAAGCGCATCCGGCTCAACTCGGGATCGGCCAGCTACACGACCGTGAGCCTTCCTCCGGCGCAATACATGCTCCGCGCGCGTTACGAACCGCTCGACAGCGGCCTGACGCCTTCGGCCCAGTTGGTCTTCCTCACCGTGCACTGATCTGGGCGGCACACTCAGGTGCGGGGAGCATGCCGCGATGGTGGCGCGGGCGGGACGGGTGCGGGAGACTGCCTCGATGGCTGCTGAATATGCCCAGAGTGACCAGTTCCGTGGTGCCCGCATCCACCTGTGCGACCTTGCCGGTCTCGAGATCCGCGACTGCGAGGTCAGCGGCCTGAAGATCGTCGACTGCTATGGGGGCGACGTCTACCTCGGAGGCGCCTTCGAGCGTGTCGTGGTCAACGACGTCGACGTGACCGCCTATGTCGAGGCCGAACTCGACCGGCTGCACCCCACGCGGGTGCTGGCGCGTGACGCCGCGTCCCCCGACGACTACCGGGCCGCCTGGGAGGCCATCGAGACGCTGTGGGCGGCGACACTCGACCGCGCCGGTCTGCTGCCCGAGGCCCAGCTGCACGAGCGGGTCAACGGCGAGTGGTCGTTCGTGGAGACGCAACGGCACCTGCTGATGGCCGGCGATGCCTGGCTCGGCAATGCCGTGCTGGAGGAGGAGACGCCGTACCACCCGTTGGGCCTGCCTCACGGCGGGATGCCGCCCGAGGCGGCGGCCAAGCTCGGTCTCACCCTCGAAGCCACCCCGACGCTCGGCGAGGTGCTCGCGCCGCGGCGCGCCCGCATGGCCACGATGCGGCGGGTCGTCGACGGGCTCACCGAGGCCGAGCTCGACCGGGTGTGCGGCCGCAGGCCGGCGGACCCGTATCCCGACCAGGAGTACGTCGTGCGCCGCTGCCTCAAGGTGGTGCTGAAGGAGGAGGCCGAGCATCACCGTTACGCGGTGCGCGACCTCGCCGTGCTCGAGGCCGGTGCCTGAACCGGCCGGAGCCGGGGCGCGGGCGGCGGGCCCGGCGTCCTGGGAGGGTCCGGTGGTGAGGGCGGGGTGCGAGTGTGCGCCGGGGAGGGCCGGGGCTGCGGCAGAATACCCGCATGGCACCTGATCGTCCGCCCGGCAGCGTCCTTGAAGCCGTGCTGGAACGGGTGACCTATGCCAATGAGGAGACGGGCTACACCATCGCGCGGGTCGCGACCGAGCGGTCGGGCACTGAGTTGCTCACCGTGGTGGGGCCGCTGCTGGGGGCGCAGGTCGGGGAGTCGCTGCGGCTGACCGGGCGGTGGACCTCGCATCCGCGCTACGGCAAGCAGTTCGAGGTCTGGTCCTACAGTACGGTCCTGCCGGCGACCATCCAGGGGATCCAGCGGTATCTGGGGTCCGGGCTGATCAAGGGGATCGGGCCCAAGATGGCCGAGCGGATCGTCGGGCACTTCGGCACCGACACGCTGGATGTGATCGAGAACGAGCCCGAGCGGCTGGTCGAGGTGCCGGGGCTCGGGCCCAAGCGGACCAAGATGATCGGCGCCGCGTGGGAGGAGCAGAAGGTCATCAAGGAAGTGATGATCTTCCTTCAGGGAGTCGGGGTCTCCACCTCGATCGCCGTCCGCATCTTCAAGCAATATGGCGATAAATCGGTGGAAGTGGTGAAGAGCCAGCCGTATCGGTTGGCGGATGATGTCTGGGGCATAGGGTTCAAGACGGCCGACACCATCGCCCAGGCAGTCGGCATCCCCCACGACAGCCCGGAACGCGTCAAGGCGGGCCTGCGCTACACCCTGTCCCAGGCCGCCGACGACGGGCACTGCTACCTGCCCGCCCCCAACCTCGTCGGCGACGCCGTCAAGATCCTCGACGTGCCCGCCGAACTGGTCTCCGCCTGCCTGGAGGAGTCGGTGACCGCCGAGGAGGTGGTGCGCGAGGAGATCCCGGCCGGGGACAACACCGTCCCGGCGATCTACCTGGTGCCCTTCCACCGCGCCGAACTGTCCCTGGCCGGCGGCCTGACCTCGCTGCTGCGAGGCGGCCACGACCGGCTCAAGGCCTTCGCCGACGTCGACTGGGAACGCGCCGAACAGTGGCTGCACGGCCAGACCGGCGCGGAACTGGCCGCCGAGCAGCGTCAGGCGGTACGGCTGGCGCTGACGGAGAAGGTCGCGGTGCTGACCGGCGGGCCCGGCTGCGGCAAGAGCTTCACCGTGCGCTCCATCGTGCTGCTGGCGCGGGCCAAGCGCGCCCGCGTCATCCTGGCCGCCCCTACCGGCCGCGCCGCCAAGCGCCTGGCCGAGCTGACCGGCCACGAGGCCACCACCGTCCACCGGCTGCTGCAGCTGCGTCCGGGCGGCGAGGCCACCTATGACCGCGACAACCCTCTCGACGCCGACCTGGTGGTGGTCGACGAGGCCTCGATGCTGGACCTGCTGCTGGCCAACAAGCTCGTCAAGGCGATCGCGCCGGGCGCGCACCTGCTGTTCGTCGGCGACGTCGACCAGCTGCCCTCGGTCGGCGCGGGCGAGGTGCTCAAGGACCTGCTCGCCGCCGAGGAGATCCCGCGCGTACGGCTGACGCAGATCTTCCGCCAGGCCGCCGAGTCCGGCGTGGTCGTCAACGCCCACCGGGTCAACTCCGGCAAGCACCCGGTCCTGGAGGGCATGAGGGACTTCTTCCTGTTCCCCTGCGAGGAGCCCGAGGAGATCGCCCAGCTCACCGTGGACGTGGTGGCCCGCCGCATCCCCCGCAAGTTCGGCCTCAACCCGCGCCGCGACGTGCAGGTCCTGGCGCCCATGCACCGCGGCGCCGCCGGCGCGGGCGCGCTCAACATCGCCCTGCAGGAGGCGCTGACCCCCTCGCGCGAGGACCTGCCCGAACGCCGCTACGGCGGCCGGGTCTTCCGCGTCGGCGACAAGGTCACCCAGCTGCGCAACAACTACGACAAGGGCGCCGCGGGGGTGTTCAACGGCACGGTCGGCGTCGTGGAGGCGATCTCGCCGGATGAGCACCAGCTGACGGTGCTCACCGACGAGGACGAGAGCGTCGACTACTCCTTCGACGAGCTGGACGAGCTGGCCCACGCCTACGCGGTCTCCATCCACCGCTCGCAGGGCAGCGAGTACCCGTGCGTGGTGGTGCCGCTGGCGACCAGCGCGTGGATGATGCTGCAGCGCAACCTGCTCTACACCGCCATCACCCGGGCCAAGAAGCTCGTGGTCATCGTGGGCTCACGCCGGGCGCTGGCCCAGGCGGTGCGTACCCGCGGCGCGGGCCGGCGCCACACCGGGCTCACCCACCGGCTGACACCAGCCGCCGGCCCAGACGCTGGGCGGGCGCTTCCACCCAGCGCCAGGTGAGCGCGCTGAGCGCGAACGTGGCCGGCACCGCCCACAGCGCCGGCATCACCCGCAGCAGCAGCGGGTGCAGCAGGTAGACCGAGTAGCTGACCAGTCCAAGCCAGCTCAGCACGTACGGCACGCCCCGCCCGCGCAGCGCCATCCCGGCCAGGAAGATCGCCCAGGCGGCCACGAAGGCGGTCTTGAGGTTGGTGCCCGGTGACAGCAGCACCCCGGCCACCGGTACGGCCAGCACGATCCACGCCCTGGCCCAGGTGATCTGCCCCTGCTCGGCCCGGTACAGGGCGGTTCCGGAGAACATCGTGGCCACGACGATGAGGCTCTGCCAGGCGGGCAACCGGCCGTTGAAGGCCAGCAGGGCGGTGACCGCCACGAGGAGGACGGCCGCGCCGGCCTGCCGTACCGGACCGTCGCCGCCCAGGACGGCGGCCAGGCCGGCGGCGATGACGGCCAGCGCGAGCAGGGAGGCGCCCGTGAGGGCGCCGGTGGGCAGCAGCGCCGCGCCGGCCAGCGCGACGGCGGCCAGCCCCAGCGCGATCTCGGCGCTGCGCCGGTGCGCGCCGAGCGTGAACAGGGCGGTGACCAGCAGGTAGAAGGCCATCTCGTAGGACAGGGTCCAGAGCACGCTGACCGCGCTCGGGGTGCCGAGCAGGTCCTGCAGCATGCTGAGGTGGGCCAGCGGGGAGCCGGTGACGGGCAGCAGCACCAGCGCGCCGGCCATGCACAGCGCCCACAGCGGGTAGAGGCGGAAGACGCGGCCGATCCAGAACGCGCGCACCTCGCCGCGGCGTTCCAGCGAGGCGGGCACGATGTAGCCGCTGGCCAGGAAGAACACCATGACGCCGCACCAGCCGGCGGCGAACCAGGCGCCGCCGGCGGCGTGCACGGAGGGTGAGAGGCCGGCGACGGCGTGCTCGTAGACCACCAGGACGGCCGCCAGCCCGCGCAGCGCGTCGAGCCACGCGAGTCGTTTGCCAATCCTTTGCGGTCCGGGGGAGAGCATCCGGTCAGGGTACGCCGTACCAGCGGGGTTGACCTGTTCTTGACCTGCGCTTGACGTCACTGAGTGATCGAAATGTGACCGAACTCTCCCGAATGAATCTGCGTCATACATGCAGGAGCATTAAGGTTTTGAGAGTTGTTTTAGGTAAATGGGGGAGAGGTCCGTTGTGAGTACTGTGCCCGGTTGGAGGAGACCCGCGGCGGGCGTGGCGCTGCTGGCGGCCGCCGCGTTGACGGCGTCGTGTTCGGGCGGCGCTCCGGCCGGCCCGGGGCAGCAGGGCAAGCCCGGCCAGGCGGCGACGACGCCGCAGGCACCGGTCATCACGATCACGCCCGAGCAGGGCAGCGCCAAGGTGAGCCCGGACAAGAAGGTCGTGGTCGAGGCGGCCGGGGGCGTACTGGACGAGGTCGTGGTGCAGGCCGGGGCCGAGCAGCTCGAGGGCAAGTTCAGCGCCGACAAGACGCGCTGGGTCTCCAAGAGCCCGCTCAAGCCGTCCACCGACTACAACGTCACCGCCAAGTCGGGGGTCACCCAGGCCGCCAGCGCGTTCAAGACGCTGAAGCCGGAGCGGGTGTTCAAGGTCGTGGACGTCACGCCCAACGCCAAGGGCGAGAAGATCGGCGTGGGGGCGCCGATCATGGTCCGCTTCGACCAGCCGATCAAGGACAAGGCGAGCGTCGAGGCCGCGCTGAAGGTCGAGGCGGAAAAGCCCGTCGAGGGCGCCTGGCGCTGGATCGACGACACCTACGTGATCTACCGCACCGCCAAGTACTGGCCGGCGCACCAGAAGATCAAGTTCCACGCCGACATCGAGGGCATCAAGGGCGGCAAGGGCCTGTACGGCGGCAAGGACCACGAGACCACGCTGCGGATCGGCGCCAAGCAGATCAGCAAGATCGACACCCGCAAGAAGATGATGTACGTCTACGTCGACGGCAAGCGCAAGCAGACCATGCGCATCAGCGCCGGCATGGCCACCACCCGTGAGTACACGACCACCTCGGGCATCCATCTGACGATGGAGCGTGGCAATCCGGTGCGCATGATCTCCCCCGGCCGCAAGAAGGGCGACCCGGGCTACTACGACGTGATGATCAACCACGCGGTGCGCATCTCCAACTCCGGCGAGTACGTCCACGCCAAGAACAACGTCTGGGCACAGGGCGTGCGCAACGTCAGCCACGGCTGCATCAACTCCCGGCCCGACCAGGCCAGGTGGTTCCACGACACCATGCAGCGCGGTGACGTCGTCGACATCGTCGGCACCAACCGCGAGCTGGAGTGGAACAACGGCTGGGGCTACTGGCAGATGTCGTTCAAGCAGTGGAAGAAGGGCAGCGCCCTGCACGGCAAGGCGTGATCGCCGCCATACCCGCAGCGGTGCCGTAGGCGCCACCGGGCGTTCACGCGCCGTTCACGGCCGGTGCCTACGCTCCGGTGGGATGAGAGGCAAGATCGTTCTGCTCGCCGCGGCGCTGGCGGCGGCCGGATGCGGCACGCAGACCGGCGGCCCGGCGTCGATTTTGGACAAGGACGAGCTGGTCGTCGCGGTGAAACCGGACCAGCCCGGCCTCGGGTTCAAGACCGCGGGCGGGAGGTTCGAGGGGTTCGACGTGGACGTCGCCTCCTATGTGGCGGCCCGTCTGGGGAAGAAGGTCACCTTCGTCCCGACCACCTCCGAGGGGCGCGAGGACAAGCTGAACTCCGGCGAGGTGGACATGGTGATCGCCACCTTCTCCATCAGCCCGCAGCGCAAGGCCGAGGTCACCTTCGCCGGGCCGTACTACGTCTCCCACCAGGACATCCTCGTGCGCGCGCGGACCACGGACATCCGCGGGGTGCGTGACCTGCGCGGACGCAGGCTGTGCCAGGCCAAGGGGTCGATCTCGGCCTCGCGCATCGTCGAGGGGCGCCGGGTGATGGCCGACCTCGTCCCCGCCGCCACCTACAGCGCGTGCGTGGACCTGCTGCGCGCGGGCCGGGTGGACGCCGTCTCGACCGGGGACCTGATCCTCGCCGGCTTCGCCGCCGCCGACAAGGGCGCGTTCGCCATCGTGAACGCGCCCTTCACCGAGGAGCGTTACGGCATCGCCCTGCCGCGCGGCGACGTGGCCGGGTGCGAGGAGGTCAACCGGGCCCTGACCGCCCTGTACCAGAGCGGCACGGCGGCCAAGCTCCTGCGGGCGCGCTTCGGTTCGACGGGTCTGCGGCTGACCACCTCGGTGCCGCAGTTCGAGGGGTGTGAGTGAGCCTCAGGCGACCTCGCGGCGCAGGATCATGCCCGGCCACGCGCCGACGCTGAACGGCTTCTCCCGGGTGAAGCCCCAGCGCTCGTAGTAGGCGATCAACCGGCCGTCGTCACCGGCGTAGCAGTCCACGCGCAGCAGCTTCACCTGCCGCTCGCGGGCCTCGCGCAGCGACCGGTCCAGCAGCGCCCGGCCCACTCCGTGGCCGGAGAAGCGCCGGTCGATCACCAAGGCCTGCACGTACAGCTCCGGTTCGGGAGCCGCGTCCACATACGGGTTGGCCGCGCCCACCACCAGGCACCCGGCCGGGTCGCCCTCCACCTCCGCGATCCGCATGCCGTCGCCCTCGGCCCACCCGCGCGCCTGCGCGTGGCGCTGGGGGTTGACGCTGAACGGCTCGCTGCCCCACTGGCCGGCCCGCCCCTGGGCCACCAGCCAGGCCACCGCGCTGTCGAACATCCCGAGTACCGCCGCCACGTCCTGTGGCCCGCCTGTCCTGATCTTCATGGACGTCAGGGTATATTTCCTAGAAATCAGGTAGGAAATATTGCCAATAAGGACGGGTCCGCCTATCGTGAAGATCGTGAGTCCAGGCCTGACCCGTCGCGCGCACATCGACTACTGCCGCGTCGCCAGCGCACAGTGTTGCCGGTCCTAGCGCCGGACCCGATCCGCCGCATGCCGTAACCCGTCTGTCTGCTCTTCCGTCGAAGGACGATTCCGCATGCCCGCACATCCCCGCCCCCTGCCGGCCGTACTCCTGACCTCCGTGCTTCTGGCCGCCTGCGGCCAGGCGGACTCCAGCACCCAGCAGGCCCTCGCCCCCGACGCGCCGCTGCCCACGACCGTGCCCCGGGGAACCAAGCTGATCATCGGCGATCCGTCGACCAAGATCGCGCTGGAGCTGTCCGGCGAGATCGGCACGTTCTCCTTCCCGATCGAGTGGGCCAACCTCAGCGGCGGCCCGCAGACCTCCGAGGCCTTCCGCGCCGACGCCCTCGACGTGGGGGCGGTCGCCGAGATCCCGGCCATCCACGCCACCTGGACCGGGCTGCCCGTGAAGATCATCGCCTCGCGGTTCAGGAAGGACCCGCTCACCCATCCCACCTACGAGCTCGGCATCGCCCCCGGCGTGCTCGTCAAGACCCTGGCGGACCTGCGCGGCAAGAAGATCGCCTACAGTCCCGGCCAGGCCCAGGGCGCGCTGGTGCTCAAGGTGCTGAAGAAGGCCGGCCTCACCAAGCAGGACGTCACCCTCGTCGAGCTGCCCAGCACCGGCGACGTCTACCCCAACGCCCTGGCCGGCAAGCAGGTCGACGTCGCGCCCATCGGCGGCGTCAACATCAAGCGCTACACGGCCAAGTTCGGCAAGGACGGCGCCACCACCATCCGCCACGACCTGCGCGACGACCCCAGCCACCTGTACGTGCGCGCGGAAACCCTGAAGGACCCGGCCAAGGCGGCGGCCCTGCGCGAGTACGTCGCGGCCTGGGTCCGCGCCTCCCGCTGGGTGTATGAGCACCCCAAGGAATGGATCGCCGGCTACTACGTCAAGGACCAGGGACTCACCCCGGAAGACGGCCAGTACCTGGTCGACCTGGCCGGCGAACCCGACCTGCCCACCGACTGGAGCCAGGCCGTCGCCCGCCACCAGGAGACCATCGACATCCTCGCCGCCGAGACCGGCAACCGGCCGCTGAAGGCCGCCGACCTCTACGACCTGCGCTTCCAGACCGTCAGGGACGGTGCCTGATGCTCCTCGCCACCCCGCCCGACACCCTCGTCCAGGCCCGCGCCCGCCGCGGCCTGCGCCCCGGCCGCCCCCTGCGCCTCGGCTTCCTGTACGGCCCGCTCCTGCTGGTGGCCGCCTGGGCGGCGGGCTCGGCCACCGGCCTGCTCGACCCCCGCTTCCTGTCGGCCCCCTGGACCGTCGTGACCACCACCGGCGAGCTCATCGCCGGCGGCCGGCTGCAGGAGCACCTCCTGTCCTCCGTCCAGCGGGTCGGGCTCGGCCTGGCCTTCGGCATCCCCGCCGGCACCCTGCTCGCCCTCGCCTCCGGCCTGAGCCGCTGGGGCGAGGCCCTCATCGACGGGCCCGTCCAGATCAAACGCGCCGTGCCCGCGCTGGCCCTGATGCCGCTGCTCATCCTGTGGCTCGGCATCGGCGAAGGCATGAAGATCACCGTCATCGCGCTCGGCGTCGTCGTGCCCATCTACATCCACACCCACAACGGGCTGCGCGGCATCGACGCCCGCTACGTCGAGCTGGCCGAGAGCGTGGAACTCGGCCGGGCGGCGTTCATCCGCAAGGTCGTGCTGCCCGGCGCGCTGCCCGGCTTCCTGCTCGGCATGCGCTTCGCCGTCACCACCGCCTGGCTGTTCCTCGTGGTCGCCGAGCTGATCAACTCCACCAGCGGCATCGGCTACATGATGGACCTGGCCCGCACCTACGGCCAGACCGACGTGATCCTCGTCGGCATCGTCCTGTACGGGCTGCTCGGCCTGTTCTCCGACGCCGCCGTGCGCCTGGTGGAAAGGAGGGCGCTGTCATGGCGACGCACCCTGGCCGGCTGACGGCGGCAGCCGTACGCATCGAAGGGCTGACCCGCTCCTACGGCGAGCGCGTCATCCTGGACGCCCTGGACCTGGAGATCCCCGCCGGGGAGTTCGTGGCGCTGCTCGGCCAGAGCGGCTCGGGCAAGAGCACGCTGCTGCGCGCCCTGGCCGGGCTCGACTACGACGTGGCCGGCACCGGCCGCGTCGAGGTGCCCGAGCAGGTCTCGGTCGTCTTCCAGGACGCCCGCCTGCTGCCCTGGCAGCGGGTGCTGGACAACGTGATCCTGGGCCTGGACGGGGCCGAGGCCAAGGGCCGCGCCGGCCTGGAGGAGGTCGGGCTCGGCGGGCGCGAGCGCGCCTGGCCCAGCGAGCTGTCCGGCGGCGAGCAGCAGCGGGTCGCGCTGGCCCGCTCGCTGGTGCGCGAGCCGCGCCTGCTGCTGGCCGACGAGCCGTTCGGCGCGCTGGACGCGCTGACCCGGCTGAAGATGCACGCGCTGCTGCGCCGCCTGTACGAGCAGCACCGCCCGGCCGTCCTGCTGGTCACCCACGACGTGGACGAGGCCATCGCCCTGGCCGACCGGATCCTGGTGCTCGCGCACGGCCGGATCGCCGCCGAGCAGCGCCTGGACGGCGCCAGGAGCCACAGCGAGATCAGGTCCGAGCTGCTGCGCGCGCTCGGCGTGAGGGGAGAGGCCCGATGAGACAGCTCAACCTGAACCTGTTCGTCTACCCGGGCGGCCACCACGAGGCCGCCTGGCGCCACCGCGAGGCCCGGCCGGAGCGGGTCCTGGACATCACCTACTACCAGGAGCTGGCCCAGCGCGCCGAACAGGCCACGATGGACGCCGTCTTCTTCGCCGACGGGCCCTCGCTGCCCGACAACGTGCGCTATGCCAGCCGCTTCCGGCTGGAGCCGTTCACGTGGCTGTCGGCGATCGCGGCGGTGACCGAGCGCATCGGCCTCATCGCCACCGCCTCCACGACCTACCTGGAGCCCTACAACCTGGCCCGGCTGTTCGCCTCGCTGGACCACCTGTCCGGCGGGCGGGCCGGCTGGAACATCGTCACCACCGGCGCCCCGCAGGCCGCCCAGAACTTCGGCCTGGACGAGCATCCGGTGCACGCCGAGCGCTACGCGCGGGCGCACGAGTTCCTGGAGGTGGTCAGCGCGCTGTGGGACAGCTGGGAGGACGACGCGCTGGTCATCGACCCGGCCTCCGGCGTCTTCGCCGACTCCGCCAAGATCCACGCCATCGAGCACGCGGGGGAACGGCTGCGCGTACGCGGCCCGCTGAACACCCCGCGCACCCCGCAGGGCCGCCCCGTCTACGTCCAGGCCGGCTCCAGCGAGGACGGCAAGGCCTTCGCCGCCCACCACGCCGAGGCGATCTTCACCGCCCACCAGACGCTGGACAACGCCCGCGACTTCTACGCCGACGTCAAGTCCCGGGTGAAGGCCGCCGGCCGCGACCCCGACCTGGTCAAGGTGCTGCCCGGCATCAGCCCGTTCATCGGCTCCACCGAGGCCGAGGCCAAGGCGCTGCAGCGGGAGTTCGACGAGCTCACCCAGCCCGAGTACTCCCTGCGGCAGTTGCGCCAGTTCCTCGGCATCGACCTCGTCGGCCACGACCTGGACGGGCCGGTGCCGCGCGAGAAGCTGCCCACCCACGAGCAGCGCGGCTACGGCAGCCGCTTCGGCGTCGTGCTCGACATCATCGATCGCGAGAACCCCACCATCCGCCGGCTCCTGCACCGCCTGGCAGGCGCCCGCGGCCACTGGGTGACCGCGGGCACGCCGGAGCAGATCGCCGACCGCATCGAGCAGTGGTTCACCGGCGGGGCGGCCGACGGCTTCAACGTCATGCCGCCCTACCTCAACGGCGGTTTCGAGGTCTTCGCCGACCACGTCCTGCCCCTGCTGCGCTCGCGCGGGCTGTTCAGGCGCGAGTACGGCGGCGCCACGCTGCGCGAGCACTACGGCCTGCCCCGCCCGGCCAGCCGGTACGCGCCCGCGCTCTAGCGCCGCACAGCCGAGCCGTCCGGGTCAGGGGCCGGACGGCTCGGCTCCCGGCGCGGGCGCAGCAGCAGCGCCGTGAGCAGGGCGGCGGCCAGCAAGATCGCCAGCGCCAGCCCCAGCGCGGCGACGTAACCGGGCACCGGCTCGGTGTGCGCGGCGGCCACGGTGTTGAGCAGCGCCACCCCGAGCGCCGCGCCCACCTGCTGGGCGGCGTTGTAGGCGGCCGAGGCGGCGCCGACGTCGTGCCCGCGCAGCCCCGCCGTGGCCAGCGCCGCGGTCGGGGGCAGCACGCAGCCGAGCCCGAGCCCGGTGAGCACGAGCGCCGGCAGCAGGTACCCGCCGAGCACGCCCGTGCCGCCCTCCTCCAGCCGGGTCAGCACGAACATGCCGGCGGCGGCCGCCAGCAGGCCCGCCACGATCGGCACCCCGGGCGGCACCCGCCCGTGCAGCCGTCCGGCGATGAGGGACGCTCCGGCCAGGGCCGCGACCGCGTTGACGATCAGCGCCAGCCCGGCCTGGACGGGCGTGTAGCCGAGCGTGGCCTGGGTGTAGTAGCTCATGAACAGGTAGAAGCCGAACATGGCCACGAACATCAGGGTGATCGCCACGAACGCCCCGGCCCGCGCGCGGTCCAGCAGCACCCGCATCGGCAGCAGCGGCTCGGGCGCCCGCGTCTCCACCACGGCGAACGCCGCCAGCAGCACGACCCCGCCCGCCAGCAGCCCGAGCACCTTGGGCGCGCCCCAGCCGAGCGGTTCGGCCTCGTTGAAGGCGTAGACCAGGGCGGCGAACCCCGCCACGCTCAGCAGCCCGCCCGGCACGTCCATCCGCCCCCGCGCCGCGGTGGGCGTCTCGCGGCCGGTCCTGGCCATGGCCGCCGCGGCCAGCAGCGCGATCGGCACGTTGATGTACAGGCACCAGCGCCAGCTCGTGTACTCCGTCAGCAGCCCGCCGGCCACCAGGCCGATCGCCGACCCGGCGGCGCCGACCGCGGCGAAAGCCCCGAAGGCCCGCCCCCGCTCGCGCGGCTCGGTGAACGTGGTTGTCAGCAGGGACAGCCCGGCGGGCGCGAGCAGGGCGGCGAAGACCCCTTGCAGCGCCCGCGCCGCGAACAGCATGACGGGGCCGGTGGCCGCTCCGCCCAGCGCCGAGGCGGCGGCGAACCCGGCCAGGCCGATGACGAAGGCGCGCCGGTGCCCGAGCGCGCCGCTGATCCGGCCGCCGATGAGCAGCAGCCCGCCGAAGGCCAGCGCGTAGGCGGTGATCGCCCATTGCCGGTTGGCGTCGGTCAGGCCGAGCGCCTGCTGGGCGGTGGGCAGGGCGATGTTGACGATGGTGCCGTCCAGGACGACGAGGAGTTGGGCGGCGCTGACGGCCGCCAGTGTCCGCCGATGTGCGAGATCCATGTCTTCCAGCGTTTCGTTGAACGCCTCCCGGAACCCTGGCCCGTCTCCAGCAGGGCCGGCAGGCCGCCAACCTTCAACCGGCGGGGCAGACGGCCGTCGTGATCTCGCAGGAATGGGGCATTAGGGTGGGGCGCGTGATGTTGCCGCTTTTCGATCTGCAGATGCGCCGGCAGGCGCGGCCCGACGCCGCGGGCGTCCGGGTGGAGTGGACCGGCTCGGTGGTACGCCAGGTGGGCGGGCCCGAGGACTGGAACGGCATCCTGTGGTCGGACCTGGACGATGCCGGGGCCGATGCCGTCATCGCCGAGCAGGTCGCCTTCTACGGCGGGCTGGGCCGTACCTTCGAATGGAAGCTCTACAGCCATGACCGCCCCGCCGACCTCGCGCGGCGGCTGGCCGCGGCGGGGTTCGTCGCCGACGAGGCCGAGACGCTCATGGTGGGGCGCATCGGCGAGCTGAGCCTGAGCGAGGAGGTGCCGGGCGGGGTGGAGCTGCGGCCGGTGCGTGACGCGGCCGGGGTGGAGCTGATGGCCGCCGTGCACGAGCAGGCTTTCGGCGGGGATTCCTCGCGGGTGCGCCACCAGTTGCTGACCCAGCTGGCCGAGCGGCCGCTGGAGGTCGAGGCGGTGGTGGCGATGGCGGACGGGCGGCCGGTCAGCGCGGCGCGCATGCAGCTGCATCCGGGCACCGACTTCGCCAGCCTGTGGAGCGGCGGCACCGTCGCGAGCTGGCGCGGGCGGGGCCTGTACCGGGCGCTGGTGGCCTACCGCGCCCGGCTGGCGGCCGCGCGCGGCTACCACTTCCTGCAGGTCGACGCGGCGCCGACCAGCCGGCCCATCCTGGCCAGGCTGGGGTTCGCGGCGCTGGCGACGACCACGCCGTACCTCAGTCCGTGAACTCTTTCCTGGCCAGCAGGAAGGCCTGAGGCGCCCGCTCGTCCTCCGGCTCGCGTTCCAGCCGGGCGTGGGTGGGCAGCCCGGCCGCGCGCAGCAGCCGCGCCATCTGCTCGGCGCGGCGGCGGTGGAAGAGCAGGTCGATCGGGTGGCCGAGCGCGTCGGTCAGGTGCAGCGGCTCGTCGCCGACCTGGAAGGCCAGCAGCGCGTACCCGCCGGGCGCCAGCACCCGGTGGAACTCCGCCAGCGCCTGGGGCAGCAGCTCGTCGGGGATGTGGATGGTGGAGTACCAGGCCGCCAGCCCCGCGACGGACTCGTCGGGCACGGGCAGTTCCAGCATGGAGCCCTCGACGAAGCGCACGCCGGGCAGCGTCTTTCCGGCCACGGCGAGCATGCCGGGCGACAGGTCCACGCCGAAGACCTCGACGCCCCGCTCGTGCAGGAACCGGGTGAGGTTCCCGGTGCCGCATCCCACGTCGGCCACCGGTCCCCGGCCGCGCACGAGATCGGCGAAGGCGCCGGCCATGGCGCGGTCGAGGGGCTTGCGGTCCATCTCGTCACGGGCCAGCTCGTCGTACTCGACGGCGATGGCGTCGTAGGAGGTGCGGGTACGGGTCAGGAAGTCGGCTTCGATCACGGGGGTGCATCCTAGCCCCGGCCGTTCACGGCGTGAGCGTGTTCGCCTCCCAGGTGACCGGCAGCGCGTGCAGGCCGTAGATCATCATGTCCGTGCGCAGCGGCACCTGCTCATCCGGTACGGCCGGCCGCAACCCGGGCAGGCGGGCGAACAGCGCCGGCAGCCCGGCCGTCATCTCCACCCGGGCCAGCTGCTGGCCGAGGCACTGGTGGATGCCGTGCCCGAAGGCGACGTGCCCGGCGGTCGAGCGGCCGAGGTCGAGGCGGTCGGGGTCGGGGAAGTGCGCGGGGTCGCGGTTGGCGGCCGGGATGGAGACGGTGACCGTCTGCCCCTCGCGGATGAGCTCGCCGCCGAGCTCGACGTCCTGCAGCGCGGCCCGCGCGGTGGCGGGGACGATGCTGAGGTAGCGCAGCAGTTCCTCCACCGCCGGGCCGGGCTCGCGCCGCAGCTTCTCGACGCTGCCGGGGTTGCGCATCAGCGTCCAGGCGCCCAGGGCGAGCATGTTGGCGGTGGTGTCGAAGCCGCCGCCCATGAGCAGGAAGGCGATGGTGACGAGCTCTTCGTCGTTGAGTTCGCCGCCGGTGACCAGGCCGCTGAGCAGGTCGTCGGTGGGGTGGGCGCGTTTGGCGGCGATCAGGTCGGCGATGGAGGCGGTGGCGGCGGCGTAGGCGGCGGCCTTGTCCTCGGTGCCGGCGCGGGTGCTGGCGAAGATGGGCATGTGGTGGCGGAAGCGCTCGCGTTCGTCGTCGGGCACGCCGAGCAGTTCGCAGATCACCACGCCGGGGATCGGCTGGGCGAAGTCGGCGACGAGGTCGGCGGGCGGGCCCTTGGCCTGCATGGCGTCCAGGTGGTCGGCCACCACGGCTTCGATGCTGCCGCTCAGCCGGCGCATGCGCCGTACCGTGAACTCGCCGGTGAGCAGGTGACGGTAGCGGGTGTGCTCGGGCGGGTCCATGGCCAGGAACGCGCCGGGCGGCGCCGGCCGCAGGGGCGCGCGGGCGCCGGCGCCGGGCATGGGGGTGTGCACGAGGTCGGCGCGGTGGCTGAAGCGCCGGTCGGCCAGGACCGCGCGGACCAGCTCGTGGCTGGTGACCAGCCAGCCCTCGTGCCCGTCGGGGTAGGTCATCGGGCTGACGGGGCACTCGCCGCGCAGCCGGGCCAGTTCGTCGGGCGGGTCGAAGGGGCGGCCCGCCGGGGGTTGCAGAGGCATCATGCCTTCAGATAACACCACTCGAAGTAAAGTTACAACCGATGTAAATATACCGATGGTGTAAGGTTCGCGTATGGAGGAGACGCGCCGCGCGCGCAAGAAGCGGCAGACCAGGGAGCTCATCGCCGAGGCGGCCTTCCGGCTGTTCGCCGAGCGGGGTTTCGAGCAGACCACGGTCGCCCAGATCGCCGCCGCGGCCGACGTGGCCACCAAGACGTTCTTCAACCACTTCCCGAGCAAGGAGGACGTGGTCTTCTTCGCCGCGGGCGACTACTACGAGGTGACGCTGGAGGTGCTGGCCGGGCGCCGCCCCGACGAGTCCGTCTCCGACCTGCTGCTGCGCACCTACGAGGAGGTCGTGGCCCGATTCCTCGACCACGGCCCGCTCAGTGACGAGCCGGAGTGGGCCGCGCAGTACCGCACGCTGGTCATGACCGTGCCCTCGGTGCAGGCCAGGGCGCTGATGGTGCTGCTCGACCTGCAGCGGAAGATCGCGGCCGCGTTCGCCGAGACCTTCCCCGAGGAGATCGACCAGGTCACCGCGGCGGCCGCGATAGGCGCCCTCATGGGCGCGCTGCAGGCCGCCTCGCTGGTCAGCCACGAGCTCGGCCACTCCGAACCGCAACGGCGCAAGGCGAGCGAGCGGGCGGCCGAGCTGGCGATGCGCGGCCTGCGCTCGCTGTAGGTCACCTCGCTCGCTGCCGATCACATCGCGCGCCGCAGGGCCTTGTCGCGGCGCTGCGCCACGCTCGAACCGGACTCCTTGCGCGCCATCCTGCGCAGCACCACCGGAGCCAGCAGCAGGCCGAGCACCGCCCAGGCGGCCAGGACGCCGGCCGTCTCCAGATGCCGCCAGGACTGGCCGATCTCGACCATGACCGCCGCGTCCGGCAGCAGCGCCGCCCGCATCCCCAGGCCCAGCCAGTAGAAGGGGAAGGCCTGGGCGATCCACTGCACCCACTCCGGCAGCGTGGTGATCGGGTAGAAGATGCCGGAGATCGCGATCATGCCGAGGATCGGCAGCTGCAGCAGGCCCTGGCCGCGGGCGCTGGGGAACACCGAGCCGAGCACCGCGCCGATCGGCAGCGTGGCCACCATGCCCAGCGCCAGCACCCCCAGCAGCGCCGGCCAGGACGCCGCGCCGGGGTCCAGCCCCTTGACGATCAGCAGGCCGGGCACGAGGAAGATCGCCAGGTCGGCCAGCAGGCCGCCGGAGACCGAGACGACCTTGCCCACCAGGTAGCTCTGGATGCCGTGCGGGGTGGCCTTGGCGCGCAGCAGCGTGCCGTCCTCGCGTTCGTAGGTGAGCTGCTGGCTGAGGCTGACCAGGCCGAGCGCGGCGTTCATGCCCAGGACGCTCGGCAGGGCGAGGGTGCCCAGCAGCAGGCCGGAGGCGCCGAAGGAGCTCTCGCGCAGGAAGTACATGACCACGAGCATCAGCACCGGCCACAGCAGGTGGCTGAACAGGTCGGACCCGTTGGTGAAGGACTGACGCAGCTCGATCACGCCGCGCCGCCACCCGGCGCGCAGGACCACGGCGTTCATCGGCTCTCCTGTTCCGCGTGGCGTACCAGCGCGAGGTAGGTCTGCTCCAGGGAGGCGCGGTGCACCTCCAGTTCCTGTACGGCGGCGCCGTGGCGGGCGAACAGCTCGCGCGCGAAGCCGGTGGAGTCGGCGGCCCTGTGCGTGTGGCGGCGGCCTTCGTGCACCCAGCGGACCTCGTCCTGGCCGGCGATGCCGCGGGCCAGTTCGGCGGCGCTGCCGTCGGCGATCACGCGGCCGCCGTCCAGGATGACGATGCGGTCGGCGAGTTTCTCGGCCTCGGCCAGGTCGTGGGTGGTGAGCAGGATCGTGGTGTGCTGGTCGACGGCCAGGCCGCGCACGAGTTCGTGGAAGTCGTGGCGGGCGGCGGGGTCGAAGGCGGCGGTGGGCTCGTCCAGGAACAGCAGCTCGGGCCGGCCGACGATGCCGATGGCCACGTCGAGCCTGCGGCGCTGGCCGCCGGAGAGCGTTTTGATCTTCTTGCCGGCGTGCGGGGTGAGGCCGACCGCCGCGATGAGCTCGTCGGGGTCCCAGGGGCGGGTGTAGGCGGTGTAGTGGGCGGCGAGGTGGGCCAGCAGTTCGCGTACGCGCCATTTGCCGTGGTCGCGCCAGGACTGCAGGACCACGCCGACGCGGGCGCGCCAGCGTTCGCCGCCGTCGGCGGGGTCGGCGCCGAGGACCTGGACGCGGCCGGCCGAGCGGCTGCGGAAGCCTTCGAGGATTTCGATGGTGGTGGTCTTGCCGGCGCCGTTGGGGCCGAGCAGGGCCAGGACCTCGCCGTGGCGGGCCTGGAAGGTGACATCGTGCAGGACGTCGGTGCTGCCGTAGCGCATGCGCAGACCGTCGACGTCCAGCACGGGTGTGCCGGAGGGCATGGCGGGATTCTCCCTGTAGTGAGTGAGTGCTTACTAACCCATGGCGGCAGGGCCGTTCCGCGCGATGCGGCGAAACGGTGGACGGGCGGCCTGGGTCAGATGTCCTGGGCGCGGCTCAGCAGGGCCTCGCGGTCGACGCCGGCCAGGGCCAGGGCGCGCGGCACGGTGCCGACCTGCGCCCGCAGGATGCCCGCGAGCAGGTGGGCGGAGTCGATGTCCTTCTTGCGGACGGTGGTGAAGGCGCGCTCAAGCGCGAGCTTGGCCGAGGCGCCCATGCCGGGCGACTTGGGCGCGCCGGCGGCCGGGGGCAGGCGGTAGGCGGCGGCGGAGATGCCGACGGCGTTGAGACTGTGCTCGAACTCGCGATCCAGCGCCGCGCGCACCCCGCCGCGGTCCAGGCCCACCTCGGCCAGGAGCCGGTGGGCGTTGGTGCCCTCGTGGCCGGCGATGGCCAGCAGCAGGTGGTGGGCCTCGACGGTGGCCGAGTGGTCCTGGTGGGCTTCGTGTTCTCCTTGGGTCATGATCGTGTGGAAGTAGTGATCGAAGGGGGTCACGGCTCAGCGCCTCCTCAGCTGGACGCCCGCGGCGATGAGCCGCTTGGCGTGCTTCTTGTGAACCGCCTGGCGCGTCACTCCGAGTGCCTCGGCGACCTGCGGCCAGCTCCAGCCCGCCCGCATCGCCTGCTCAACGGCGGAGTCCTCCAGCTGGTCGGCCAGCCGCCGCAGGGCCGCCACCGCGGCCAGGCCGTCGGCGGGGTCGGAGGGAGCAGGGATCTCTTCAGCGGACATGTGAGCAACTGTAGTTGACTAAGCCCTATTGAGCAACTTGGGTTGCTTAAAGCTCTGACTCGTCCCTTAACTGGCATCGCTCCTGCTTTGGTACGATCTTGGCCCACGTTACTGGCTGGAGGCTTGGTGCCCGAGGTGTTGGCCCTGTTGGACGAGGACCCCCGGGCGGTGGGGCCCTACCGCCTGCAAGGGCGGCTGGGGGCGGGCGGCCAGGGCACCGTCTACATCGGGCGCACCGGCCAAGGCGCACCGGTCGCGATCAAGCTGCTGCACCCGCATCTGATCGCCGACCTGCGCGAACAGCAGCGCTTCCTGCGCGAGGTGGAGACCGCCAAGCGGGTGGCGCCCTTCTGCACCGCGCACGTGCTGGACTCCGGGTTCGTGGGGGCGCGGCCGTACATCGTCAGCGAGTACGTCCAGGGGCCGTCCCTGCAGGCCTCCGTGCGCGACAACGGCGCCCGCGGCGCCGCCGCGCTGCAACGCCTGGCCGTCAACACCGCGACCGCGCTGGCCGCCATCCACGAGGCCGGGGTCGTGCACCGCGACTTCAAGCCCGGCAACGTGCTGCTGGGACCCGACGGGCCCGTCGTCATCGACTTCGGCATCGCCCGCGCCCTGGACCTCAGCCAGTCGGTCGTCAGCAGCCAGCCCATCGGCAGCCCCGCCTACATGGCGCCCGAGCAGATCGCCGGCGGCGACATCGGCGCGGCCGCCGACATCTTCGCCTGGGGCGCGACCATGGTCTACGCCGCCACCGGCCAGCGGGCCTTCGTCGGCGACTCCATCCCGGGCATCCTGCACCTCATCCTGCAGGGCGACCCCGACCTCGGCGAGCTGGACGGTCCCCTGCGCCTGCTGCTGGGCGAGTGCCTGGCCAAGGACCCCGCGCAGCGGCCCACCGCGGCCCAGGTGATCGAGCGCCTGCGGGCGCTGCCGCCGCCCGCGTGGGACACCGTCCCGGTCCGCCGCACCGCCGCCACCGGCTTCGCCGCCCCGGACGTTCCCGGCCTTCCCGCCGCCGCGGGCCCTCCCACGACGCCGGTGGCCGTCGCGCCCCCGCGGGCGCGGGCGCGACGCGGCCAGCGCCACCGTACGGCGGGCGCCGGCCGGCGGGGCGCCGCGGGGACCCGCGGCCCCGCGCCGGGGGCCCCCCCCCCCCCGCGGGGGGGGGGCCCCCCGGGGGGGGGGGGGGGCCCCCGCGGCCTGCTCCTCGGTACGGCGGGCGCCGTCCTGCTGGCCGCCGCGGTCACCGGCTACTTCGCGCTGGCGCCCGGCGCGTCCGGCAACCACGCCGCCCTGACCACCCCGGCCGCCGCGAAGGCCTCCGTCCCCGGCTCTCCTACCTCCGCTCCCGCGCCTTCCACGCCCGCGCCGTCCACCCACGTGGGCGCCACCCCGGCCGTCCACGGCACCCCGGCGCCCGGGGCCACGAAACGCTCGCAGTCGGCCAAGGCCGTACCCCCGCCCAGCGGCACCCCGCACCGGGCCACCCCGAGCGCCACCCGCAAGGCGCCCCGCACCCAGGCGCCCGTCGAGCCCACCGACGCCGCGCCCACCCGCAAACCCACGCACAAGCCCACGGCCAAACCGACCAGCGCGCCGCCCAGCGAGCCGGCCGCGCCCTCCCAGGCGCCGATCACCCTCGACGACGCCCACGCCTACTGCAAGACGCAGGGCGCGAGCATGGCCGCCGGCGGCTGGGCCAACCTGTGGTGCATGGGCGGTTCCAACGCCAAGATCTCCGCCTCGACGGTCTGCCAATGGAAGTACCCGGGCCGCAACGCCGTCGCCGAGCAGCCGCAGAACGGGATGGCCCAGGAGGTGACCTGCCGCTTGTCATGACGCGCCCGCACCACGCAGACTGCCGTCATGACGCACCGTCACGACCACGACCCGGCGTGCGAGGCCGCCCACGGCCAGGCCCCCGCCGATCGGCAGGCGCGCACCCTGGTGGCGGTCTTCGCCTCGCCGGTGGCCGAATGCCTGCTGCGCTACGGCGCCGAGCTCGGCTTCCGCACGGTCCTGCTGGAGCCCGACCCCGCCCGCGCCCTGCCCGGCCACCCGGCCGAGCGCGAATCCGGCCCCTACCTCGACGCCGCCGCCGACGTGGTGCTCACCGACCACCACCGCCAGGAGATCGGCCCGCTCCTGCGCGACCTGCTGGCGACGCCGGCCCGCTGGATCGGCATCATGGGCAGCCCCCGCCACACCGGCCCGCACGTGCGAGCGCTGCGTGAGCTCGGCGTGCAGGACGCGCAGATCGCCCGCGTGCACCGGCCGATCGGCCTGAACATCGGCTCCCAGACGCCGCCGGAGATCGCCGTGGCCACCCTGGCCGGGCTGATCGCCGACCGCAACGACCGGCCGGGTGGGTTCGCCTTCTAGAGCCGGTCGCCTCTGCTAGATGGGGCGGGTGCCGGGGATGACCAGGCCGCTTTCGTAGGCGGTGACCACGGCCTGGGTGCGGTCGCGCAGGCCGAGTTTGGCCAGGATGCGACTGACGTGGGTTTTGACCGTTTCCTCGGTGACCGTCAGGCGCAGCGCGATCTCCGGGTTGGACAGGCCCTCGGCCAGCAGGCGCAGCACCTCGGTCTCGCGCGGCGTCAGCGCGCGCAGCGACGCCGCCGCCGACGGGTCCTGCTTGGGGCGTAGCTGGGCGAACTCGCTGATCAGGCGCCGGGTGACCGCCGGGGCCAGCAGGGCGTCACCGGCCGCGATGACGCCTACCGCCTCGAACAGCCGCTCGGCGGTGACGTCCTTCAGCAGGAAGCCGCTGGCTCCGGCCCGCAGCGCGTCGTAGACGTACTCGTCGAGATCGAACGTCGTCAGGATCAGCACGCGCGGGCCCGCACCGGCCGCGACCAGGCGGCGGGTGGCCTCGATGCCGTCCATGCCGGGCATGCGCACGTCCATGAGGACCACGTCCGGCGCGTGCTCGCGGCAGAGCCGCACCGCCTCGGCGCCGTCGGCGGCGGTGGCGACCACGGTGAAGCCGGGCTGGGTGCCGAGCATCTCCGCGTAGCCGGTGCGCACGACCGGATGGTCGTCGGCGACCACGATGCGGACCTGGCTCATGGCGTCTGCTTTCCCGGGAGGTGGGCTTCGATGAGGAAGCCGCCGCCGTGGGCGGCTCCGGTGCTGAGGCGTCCGCCGACGGCGAGGGCACGCTCGCGCATGCCGGCCAGCCCGTGGCGTCCCTGGATGTTGTCGCCGGAGGGGCCGGGGCCGTTGTCGCGCACGCTCAGGTGCAGGCCCTGGCCGTGGTAGTCCAGGCGCACGTCGACGGCGGCGCCGGGCGCGTGGCGGCGCGCGTTGGTGAGGGCCTCCTGGATGATCCGGTACGCCGCCAGCTCCACCCCCGGATCCAGCGCGGCCGGTGTGCCCCGCAGGATGAGCCGCATGCCGGTGCCGGAGGCCTGGCGGGCCTCGTCCAGCAGCTCGTTGAGTTCGCCCAGCCCGAGCCCCGGCTGGGGCCGGCGGGCCGCGGTGCTCGCTCCGGCGTCCTCGCGCAGCACCCCGAGCAGCCGCCGCATCTCGGTGAGCGCCGCGCGGGCGGTGTCACCGATGGCCGACAGCCGCTGCGCCCCGGCGGGCGGCATTCCGGCGACGCTGACGCGGGCGGTCTCGGCCTGCACGGCGACCATGGAGATGTGGTGGGCGACCACGTCGTGCAGTTCGCGGGCGATGCGGGCGCGTTCGCCGCGCGCGGTGTGCTCCAGCAGCGAGTCGGCGATAACCTGCCGGGCCTCGGTGTGCTCGCGCGCCTCGGCGCGGGCGCGGCGGGCGATGGCGGCCAGCGCCGTCGCGGGCGCCAGGCAGGCCAGCACGAGCGTGTGCGTGGTGGTGGCCGCGCCGGTCGTGCCGATGAGCTCCATCACCGGGTACGGCGCCGCCACCGCCACGGCCGCCACCGCGGGCCCGGTCCGTCCGGCCAGGTAGCAGGCCAGCAGCAGCGCCCCCGCCCCGGCGGCGGTCAGCGTCTGGAAGGCCAGCAGCGACAGCACCACCGAGGCGCTCACCAGCGCCGCGCACGCCACCCGCTGCCCGCGCAGCAGCACGAGCGGCGCGGTGGTGGCCAGCGCCAGCAACGGCAGCACCAGCCCGGACAACCACGGCCCCGCGCCCCCGGGCCCCACACCCCCGGGCCCCAGGCTCCCAGCGGCCGCGCTCTCCGAACCCACGCCCTCCGCGGACGGGCCCATGCCGGAGGGCGGGCGGGTGGCGGCCGGGGTGATGTCGCTCACCGACCCCCACCCCTCCATCGACAGGCCACGCACCCGCAGCAGCGCCTCGCCCACGGCCAGCACCGCCAGCGCCACGCCCGCCACCAGCTGCGCCCGTTCCCGCGTCCACCACCCAGCGCCGCCCTGTCGGCGCTGGTCATCGCCCTGTTTCACGCTAGCCATTGTGGCCTGCCCGCCGCGTGCCCGGCATCCCTCCTGGGAGGGAGGCGCCCCGGCCGGGAAGATCGCTCGTGTGCGGGACGACCCACCGGGCAGGGCCGCCTACGCTGCCGGACATGGAGGCGAGTATCGAGGTCGACGGGCTGCGCAAGCGTTTCGGCGCGGTGGCGGCGCTGGACGGCATGTCGTTCACCGCCCGGCCGGGGCGGGTCACGGGTTTCGTCGGCCCCGGCGGCGCGGGCAAGTCCACGACGTTGCGGGTCGTGCTCGGGCTGGACGTGGCGCAGGAGGGCAGGGCGCTGGTGGGCGGCCGGCCGTACCGGAGCCTGGGTGAGCCGTTGCGGCACGTCGGCGCGCTGCTGGACGCGGACGCGCTCCATCCGGGCCGCAAGGCCCGCGACCACCTGCTGTGGCTGGCTCATGCGCAGGGCGCGGGGGCGCGGCGGGTGGATGAGGTGGCCGAGCTGGTGGGGCTGGGGGCGGCGATCCGGCGGCGGGCGGGCGCCCTGTCGCAGGGGGCGCGTCAGCGGCTGGGGCTGGCGGCGGCGCTGCTGGGCGATCCGCCGATCCTGGTGCTGGACGAGCCGTTCGCCGGCCTGGACCCGCAGGAGAGCGCATGGATGGGCGGGCTGCTGCGGGAGCTGGCGGGCGAGGGGCGCGCGGTGCTGGTGGCGAGCCGGCTGATGAGCCGGCTGCAGGACACGGCCGGGCATCTGGTCGTGGCGGGGCGGGGGCGGGTGGTGGCCGACCTGGGCGTGGACGAGCTCGTCGCCGACGCCTCGCGCGGGCGCTTCACCGTGCGCACGGGCGCGCGGGAGGCGGCCATGGCGGCGCTGGCGGGCGCGGGCGCGACGGTGGCGGTCAGCGGGCAGGAGGAGCTCACCGTCTCGGGGCTCGACGGGCGTGAGCGGGTGGCGCGGGTGCTGGACGGCGCCGCCGTGCCGTACACCGAGATCGTCGCCTATCGGGCCACGCTGGAGGAGGCCTACATGGAGCTGACCCGGTGAGCGTGGCGTTCGGCCGGATGGTGCGGGCGGAGTGGACGAAGCTGCGCACCGTGCGCGCCTGGACGGCGGGGCTGGCCGCCGGGCCGCTGGCCGTCTTCGCCCTGGCGGTGGCCACAGCGGCGGGCAGCACGACCGGCTGCGGGGTGAACGACACCGCGGTGGCCTGCCCGGCGCCGCCGATCGGGCCGGGCGGGCAGGCGGTGCAGGACACGGCCTCCTTCGTCCACCGGGAGCTGAGCGGCGACGGCAGCGTCACCGTGCGGGTGGCCTCACTGCGCGCGGCGGCGCCGTGGGCCAAGGCGGGCCTGCTGGTCAAGGACGGCACGCGGCCGGGGGCGTCGTACGCGGCGGTGATGGTGACGGCCGGGCACGGCGCGCGCCTGCAGCACGACTTCACCGAGGACCTCGCCGGCAGCCCCGGCGCGGCGCCCCGCTGGCTGCGCCTGACCCGCACCGGCCAGGACGTGACCGGCGCCGAGTCCGCCGACGGCCAACGGTGGCGCACGCTCGGCACCGTCCGGCCGGCGGGGCTCGGCCCGCGGGTACGGGTGGGGATGTTCGTCGCCTCACCGGAGGAACTGTCGGTCGAAGGGGGCCATCTGGGCGGGGTCATCGCCCGGGGCCGCCCGGTGGCGGCGACCGGCGTCTTCGACCACCTCACCCTTCGGGGGGAGGCTCCCGGGCGGGCGTGGACGCGGTCGGGCGAGGGCGCCATGACCGAGGCCGCGGGCGTGTACACGGTGACCGGTGGCGGCGACATCGCCCCCCTGGGCCCCCACGGCGGCGCGACGCTCCAGCAGCTGCTGAGCGGGGTCGTGCTGGCGCTCATCGCCGTCATCGTGGTGGCCACCGTGTTCGTCACCGCCGAGTACCGGCGCGGCCTGATCGCCGCCAGCCTGCTGGCCGGCCCGCGCCGCGGCCGGGTGCTGGCGGCCAAGGCCGTGGTCGCCGGCACGGTGAGCTTCGCCGGCGCGCTGGCCGCGCTGGTCGCGAGCGCGCTGGTCGCCCTGCCGCTGCTGCGCGCCAACGGCAACCTCGTCCTGCCGGTCACGCCCGTCGCCGAGGCCGGGGTGCTGGCCGGCACGGCGGCGCTGGTGGCGCTGACGGCGGTGCTGGCGGTGGGGCTCGGCGCGTGGCTGCGCCGGGCCACCCCGGCCGTCATCGCCGCCGTCGCCGCCGTCGTCCTGCCGTACGTGCTGGCCACCACCTCGCTGCTGCCGCCGCCGGTGGGGCAGTGGCTGCTGCGGGTGAGCCCGGCGGCCGGCTTCGCCGTCCAGCAGAGCGTTCCCGCCTATCCGCACGTGCCGGGCAGCGGGCTGGCGCAGGAGGGCTCCTTCCCGCTGCCGGGCTGGGCGGGGCTGGCGGTGCTGGCCGCCTACGCCGCGCTCGCGCTCGGCCTGGGCCTGCGCCGCCTCGGCCGCGGCGACGCGTGAACCCCTTCAGCTGAACCCCCTCAGCTGATCCCCTCAGCGTCCCGCGGCCTGCTCAAGGGCGGCGATGATGCGCGGGCGCAGCTCGGCGGCGCCGATGATGGCATCCACCGACCCCACCTCGACGGCCCGCTGGATGCTGTGCACCCGGTCGAACTCCGCGGCGACCTCGCCGAGCTTCTCCGCCCGCACCGCGGACTGCACCTCGGCCAGCTGGGCGTTCAGCGCCGCCCGCTCGGCCCCGCTGGCCGCGGAGACCCGCGCCTGCAGCTCGGTGACCCGGGGGTCGGTGGCGGTGCGGTTGTTCACCTCGCCGGAGAAGACCACGGCCGCCGCCGGGGCGCCACCGAGCACCGAGGCGAACGAGCCCTCCAGCGCCAGCACCGTCATGTTCGGGTTGAGCGCCTTGGAGAAGACCACGAACGCGCCGCCGTGGTAGCGGGAGATGACGCAGAACACGATCGGGCCGTCGAAGTTGACGATCGCCCGGCCGATCTCCGCGCCGTACTCCAGCTGCAGCTTGCGCATCGATTCGGGCGAGCCGTCGAAGCCGGACAGGTTGGCCAGCACCACCAGCGGCCGGTTGCCGGAGGCGGCGTTGATCGCACGCGCGGTCTTCTTCGACGAGCGCGGGAACAGCGTGCCGGCGGTGTAGGTGTCGGGGCCGTCGGTGGGCGGGAAGCCGCGCCGCGGCACCGAACGCGACTCGATGCCGATCAGGCAGACGGGGAACCCGCCGATGTGGGCGTCCTGCACGGCGGAGGTCTCGGCGTCGGCCATGCCCGCCCACCGCTCCAGCACCGGGTGGTCCTGGTCGGAGACCGCGCGCATCACGGTGCGGATGTCGAACGGCTTCTTGCGGTCGGGGTTGTGCTCGGCGGAGAAGATCTCGCCGACGGTGGTGAAGTCGCTGCCGGCGATCTGGTGCGGGTAGGCGCGCACGTCCCGCCCGGCCGGGTCGATCGTGGACGCCCGCCGCGGCCCGCTCTCCCCGGGCACGACGTAGGTGTGGTCGTAGTGCGCCATGAGCACCTCGCGGGCGGCGGCCAGGTTCGGCGCCCAGTACTGCGCCTGCCCGTTGGGCCCCATCACCCGGTCGTAGCCGCCGATGCCGAAGTTGTCCTCGGCCGAGACCCCGCCGGAGAAGTCGAGCGACTGCTTGCCGGTGAGCACCATCGCCGAGTCCGGTGTCATCACCAGGATGCCCTTGGTGTGCATGAGCATCGTCGCCTCGGCGTTCCAGTACGGCTGCGCCCCGACGGTGATCCCGGCGACCACGATGTTGATCTCGCCGCCGGCCTGGGTGAAGGTGACGATGCGTTTGAGCGCGGCCGCGACCCAGTCCATGTTCTCGGTGCCGGAGGTCATCGAGATCCGCGCCCCGGCCGACAGCGCGAACCACTCCAGCGGCACCCGCATGCGCTCGGCCAGGTCGAGGGCGGCGATGACGCGCGCGCACTCCGGCTCCGACAGCGCGCCCAGCGCCTTGGTCGGGTCGCCGAGCAGGACGACGCGGGTGACGCCTTCGGGGTGACGCTCGGTGATCGTGGTGACCACGCCGGCCACGAGCGCGGCGGAGTTCTTGCCCGGGGGGCGCCGCACGGGCACGAGCGCGCCGTGCTCGTCGAGGTCGTGCTCGGCGAAGGCGCCGCGCGGCCCGGCCAGCAGGCCGGTCAGCTCGTAGGGGTAGACGGTGCCGCGGCGGGCGGCGCGCAGCACCTTCTGGCGGTAGTCGTCCAGCGGCTGCAGCGGCTCGGTGGAGGGCTTGCCGACGTGCACGTGCGCGCCGCGGCCCGCGTCGAGCGTGATGCGCACCGACACCTCGGCCAGCTCGCCGGATGTGGTGCGCTGGCGGGCCACGAACTGGACCTCCTCCAGCCCCGCGCCGGCGGTCGTGGGCAGAATGCGCTGGACCAGCATGTTGAGCTCGTCGGTGGAGATCTCCGTCGAGGGCCAGACGTACATCATGATGCGGTTGGTGTCGAAGCGCTTGTTCTGGGGGCGCTGGGCCTGGATGTTGCGGATGGCGTCCAGGCCGGCGGTGATGGCGTCCTCGACCGCGGGCAGCGCCACCAGGCGGCCGTCGGCTTCGCGCAGCGGGGTCAGGTCGCGGACCTGGCCCATCGCGATGAGCCGTTCGTCGGCCGGGTTGCTCTTGGCCACGGCCTTGAACAGGTAGACCTCCTCGTCGGCCGACGGCAGCCGGGTCAGGTCGAAGGCGCGCAGGCGCTGCAGTTGCAGGCGCTGGGCGATCTGCGGGTGCAGGCCGCGGATCAGCCGGTCCTCGGTGAAGCCGCCGGCGCCGTCGGGCCGGAAGGTGAAGTGGTGGTGCATCACGGCGCCGCCGGTGCCGGCGACGGTGGTGGTGATGCGGCGTACGCCGTGGGGGCGGGCGTGCTCGGCCAGGATGCGGCCGAGCCGCTGCGCCATGGCCTCGGCGTCGGGCTGGTCCTCCCAGGTGAGGTAGAGGTCGGCGACCAGCTCGCGCCGCACGCCCTGCTCCCGGCCGCTGGCCCGGCCGCTGTCTTGGCCGCTGTTTGCTTCGGTGTCCGGTTCGGTGAAGGCGGCCAGCGCGGTGACGGCGGCGGGCAGGGCGGCGATGTCGACGGCGGTGGTGACCACGCGGGCCAGCCCGTTGGGGCCGCTGTGCTCGGCGGTGACGAACCGGCTGCCGCCCGCCTGGCTGACGGCCACCTGCGACAGGGCGCGGTTGCCGTAGTAGCGGCGGGTCAACACCTCCAGCAGGGGAGCGTGCTCGCGTCCCGGGCGGCGCATGCGCTGGCCGATCAGGCGCACCAGCGGCTCGGCGCTGGCGACCATGACCTGGATGCGCTCGGCGCGGTCGGGCGCCTCGGGGTTGTGGTCGAGGTAGCGCAGCTCGTCGCGGACGGCGGCGTACACCTTGGCGCGGTTGCGGCGCAGCAACGGCTGGGCGAACCAGCGGAAGACCACGCCGCGGGCCAGGTCGGAGACGGTGGGAAAGCGCACCTGGGTGGCTTCGACCAGGTGCTCCAGGCCGAGCCCGGCGCGCTCATACAGCGACTCCAGCGGGGGCGTGCCGCCCAGCCACTGGCGCAGCAGTTCCGAGACGATGGCGACGTCGGTGCTGATGCGCTGCTGGGCCAGGAAGATCCGGAAGACCGCGGCCTCCAGCTCCGGGGTGCGGTCCAGGCCGGTGATGCCGTAGTGGGCCAGGACGGTGGCGAGCTTGGCCTGGAAGCTCTCGGTGAGGCCGGCGCGTTCGGCGTCGAGGCTCTGCAGGTAGCTGTGGAAGAACTCGCGCGGGCTGTGCACGGCGCTGTCGGGTTCGGCGTCGAGTTCGACACCCGGCTTGTTACGGCTGAGCTCGCACAGGTCGGCGAACAGGGTGAGCAGGTTCAGCTCGCCCTCCAGCAGCCGGCCGCCGAGCTCGGCGCGCGCCGACAGGTAGGCCGACAGGACCCGCTGGCCGTCGTGCGGGTCGACGTCGAAGCCGAGCAGCAGGCTGCGCAGGTCCTGCAGGCCGCGCTCGACGCGTTCGGCGGGGGAGGCGGGGGCGGGTTCGGCGGGCAGTTCGATCTCGACGTCGGCGACGGCGGCCTGCTCCTGGCCGGGGCCGTCGTCCGACAGCGGTTCGAGCCGCATGAGCGGCGCGGCGGTCTCGACCTGGCTGCCGACCGAGACCGGGCATTCGCGCACGCGGGCGCGGAAGGGCGCGCGCAGCACGGTCTCCATCTTCATGCTCTCCAGCACCAGCAGCGGCGCGCCGGCCTCGACCTCGTCGCCGACGGCCAGCGGCGTGGCCACCACCAGCGCGGGCGCCGGCGAGCGCACGACGCCGCCCTCGTCGCGGCTGACGCGGTGGGTGACGCCGTCGACCTCGACCAGGTGGATGGGGCCGTGGGTGGCCGAGACCAGGCGGAAGCGGCGGCCGTTGACGACGATCTGGCCGCAGTGCTCGTCGAAGCGCTCGACCTCGACGTCGGCCGGGTACGGCCGGCCGCCGCCGGAGACGGCGACGCGGAAGCGGTTGTGCCCGACGCGGGCGACGCTGACCCGGTAGCCGACGCCGCGCAGTTTGAGGTCCAGCGGGCGGCCGGGGTCGTGCTGGACCTGGGGCCGGCCGCCGTGGGCGGTCGACAGCAGCCGCTGCCGGCTGACCTCCTCCTCATCCTGGTAGGCCTCGATGGCGGCGGCGGCCAGCGCGATGGCGGAGTGGCGGTGGCTGACCAGGCCGCCTTCGGCGCGCACGCGGTCGATCCAGCCGGTGTCGGCGCGCGCCTGGATGACCTCGGGCTGCTCCAGCAGGTCCAGGACGAAGCTCTTGTTGGTGGCGCCACCCTCGATGATCACCGTGGTGTCGGCCAGCGCGCGGCGCAGCCGGCCCAGCGCCTGCTCGCGGTCGCTGCCGTAGGCGATGATCTTCGCGATCATGGAGTCGAAGTCGGCGGGGATGGTGTCGCCCTCGCTGACGCCGGTGTCGACACGGATGCCCGGCCCCGACGGCAGCACCAGGCGGGCGATGCGGCCGGGCGCGGGCGCGAAATCGCGGTCGGGGTCTTCGGCGTTGAGCCGGGCCTCGACGGCGTGCCCGATCTCGGCCGGCTGCCCGCCTTCCAGCCGCCCGCCCGCCGCCACGTGCAGCTGCAGGCGGACCAGGTCGGTACCGGTGGTGACCTCGGTGATCGGGTGCTCCACCTGCAGCCGGGTGTTGACCTCCAGGAAGGCGAACAGCTGCTCGCCCGGGTGGTAGAGGAACTCCACCGTGCAGGCGCCCCGGTAGCCGACCGCCACGGCCAGCCGTTCGGCCGAGGCCTTCAGCTCGGCGCTCTGAGCGGCCGACAGCACCGGCGAGGCCGACTCCTCGATGATCTTCTGGTTGCGGCGCTGCACCGAGCAGTCGCGCACGCCCAACGCCCAGGCCGTACCCTGACCGTCGGCGATCACCTGGACCTCGACGTGCCGGGCGCCGGTCACCAGGCGCTCCAGGAACACGACGCCGGAGCCGAACGCGCGCAGCGCCTCCTGGCTGGTGCGCTCGTAGGCGTCGGTCAGCTCCTCGCTGGAGGCGACCATGCGGATGCCGCGCCCGCCGCCGCCCGCGCTCGCCTTGAGCATCAGCGGATAGCCGATCTCCTGCCCGGCGGCCAGCGCCTCGGCCAGCGTGGCGACCTCGCCCCGGCTCCACGGCGCCACCGGCACGCCCACCTGCTCGGCCAGGAGCTTGGCGCCGATCTTGTCGCCGAGCCTGCGCATCGCCTCGGCGCTGGGCCCGATGAAGGTGACGCCGAGCTTCTCGCACAGCTCGGCGAAGGCCGGGTCCTCGGCGACGAACCCCCACCCCACCCACGCGGCGTCGGCGCCGCACTCGGCCAGCGCCCGCTCCAGCACGGCATGGTCGAGGTAGGGCCGCGCCGAGGCGGGCCCCAGCGGCACGGCCAGATCGGCCTCCCGCACGAAGGTCGCGCCGCGGTCGGCGTCGGTGTAGAGGGCGACCGTCTCGATCCGCTGCCCGGTCTCCGCTGAAAGATCCCGCACCGCGTGAATGAGGCGCATCGCGGCCTCTCCCCGGTTGACGATGGCCACACGACTGAACACCGGCTGAGCCTCCCCAAGACGTAACGCACAGAAGGCGACGTCCGAAACCCGGAGCGTCGCCTGCACCCTGTCCCCATACCCTGCTCGATCACCGCCGGGTATACCAATGTCCGCATCGCGCATGGTGGGGCCCCCATGTTGTGGAGACCCCACAAAAGACCTCCGGCGATCAGGACGCCGACAGCGCCCGCGCCAGCACGTTCGCCCCCTGCCCGTCGACCGCCTCGGTCAGCATGATGGGCCCCTGCGACATGAAACGGGGCTCGTGGCCGCGGTGCTCGTCGGCGGCGTGCACCGTGTACGGGTGCAGCAGGTACACATCACCCGGCGCCCCCGTCGCATACGCCGGCGGCCGGTGCGCGCTGGCCCGATCCACCAGCGGCCCGGCCACCATCGCGTCCAGCACGTCCTCGCCCAGCACGGCGAAGGCGTCGCGGTGCGAGCCCGCCCGCACCCGCGTCGGCGCGTCGTGCGGCCCCACATGCGACAGCAGCACCAGCAGCAGCATCGTCCGCGAACGGCCGCTGACACCCCAGCTGCCGTCGCCGCGCTGGGTGTTGGCGTCGATGTGCCAGCCGCGGTCCTCGACCGGCGGCAGATGCGGGAAGCGCACGGGCACCATGCCCAGCGCCCCGCGCGGCTGCCAGCCGCCCGGCCCGGCCACGGCGTCGTAGGCCGCGTGCAGCCGCGGGCTCCTCATGATCTGCCCGTACGGGCCCTCTCCGGTGTTGTCCATCGCCCACACGACCGGCTCGCGCCAGGAAGCCGGATCGTCGGGCGACAGGCCGATCTGGCGCCACAGCAGCATGCGGGCCGCATCGGCCACCTCCGGCTCGACGACCGCCTCCACCTTGGCGAAACCGTCTGCGGCGAAACGCTCCACGTCGATGACATCCATGCCCGCCACGCTAACGACCATGTCCACCGATTTACCCCCTGCGCCACCCCAGAGCCGCAGGCCAAGGCCCGGGTAGGGGTTGCCGCCGATCGGCGCCGGCACGAGCGTTACGCCCAGGCACTCCCACAGAAAGGACCACCGGCTCGATGTCGCGCTTATCCCGCATAGCGGCCGTGCTCGTGCTGGCCGTACTTCCGACCACCCTCACCTCGACCTCCGCGGCCGCGCGCACCGGCAGCGCGGTCGACGTCGCCCTGGAGTGGTACGACGCCTCCGCCCTGACCGTCAAGCTCGGCGGCGCCTCCGCCGCGGCGACCAACTCGCGCGTGTGGGCGATCGGATGGACCGCGGCCACCCGCGCGCTGGTGCGCCAGCCGCTGGCCCCGGCCGCCTACCAGCAGGCCGCGCTGGCCTCGGCCGTGCACGCGGCCCTGCTCGACTTCGCGCCGCCCGGAAAGCCGCAGCTGGACGCGGTCCTGGCCGGCACGCTGGCGCGCATCCCCGACGGGCAGGCCAAGGAACGCGGGATCGCCGCCGGCAAGGCCGCCACCGCCGCCCTGCTGGCCGAGCGCGCCGGCGACGGCCTGGACCCGGCTTCGGTCGACGCCGCCTACCACCCGCAGCCGGGCGCGCCGGGCGTCTGGCAGCCCACCCCGCCGGCCAACACCCCCGCCATCCAGTACGGCCTGCGCCAGGCCAAGCCGTTCCTGCTGGACGGCGCCGGCCAGTTCCGGCCCACGCCCGACCCCCTCGACTCCGAGCGCTACCGCCGCGACATGGAGGAGGTCCGCCTCTACGGCGCCGCCGACTCCACCGCCCGCACGCCCGAGCAGACCGCGGTGGCGCAGTTCTGGGCCACCACCCCGCTGCCGATCTTCACCCAGGTGCTGCGGGGGACGCTGGAGCAGAAGGCGTCGTGGCCGCTGGCCGCCCGCGCCGGGCTGGTGGCCGCCTTCCACGTGGCCTCCGTCGACACGCAGATCGCCGTGTCCGACGCCAAGTACGCGCACGTGCGCTGGCGGCCGGTGACCGCGCTGCGCGCCGCCGGCCACACCGGCTGGACGCCGCTGCACGAGACCCCGCCCCACCCCGACTACGTCAGCGGCCACGCCGCCTACGCCGGCGCCGCCGAGCAGGTCCTCACCGCGCTGACCGGTCCCCGCCCGGCCCGGCCCATCACCGCCTCCAGCGTGGTGGCGCCCGGGGCCGACCGCACCTACACCTCCTGGCGGCAGTTCACCCAGGAGAACCTGGACGCCCGCGTCTGGTCGGGCATCCACACCCGCGACGCCGATGACGCCGGCGCGCAACTGGGCCGGCGCGTGGCGCTGCACTCCCTGCTGCACCTGCCCGGCCTGCTCTTCTAGCCTCCGCCGCCCTTGGCGGCCACACCGCCGGGGGCGGGGGTGGAAGGCCGGTGGCGGGCCCCACCCCCAGGGCCGGCCACTACCGGCGCCTGTTCCCCGTGCCCGGGGGACAGGCGCCGCTTCCGTGAAAGACGCGCGATACCGGCAAGCAAGGAGCCGCTGTCGCGGTGAAGAGCAAGCGGCTGCTCCACGGTGACGGGCACAGGGCCGCCGAGGCGGCGGGCACCGCCCCGCTCGCGCCGGCGGGCGGGCCGGTGGCGGAGCACGGCCTCCCCGCGCGGTGCACCTCCCTCACAGCGCGCCCCCGCGCGGTCTTTCCCGGCGCGGTTCGCCGCGAAAGCCGGCGGGGTCGGCGGCGAGAGGGGGTGGTCAGGCGCGGCGGATCGTGATGTCGCCCTCATGGCTGCGGGCGCGGATCTCGACCGTCTCCTCGAACCCCTCCGGCCCCTCACGGGCCTGCAGGGTGTTGACCAGCCGCCCCTCGGCCGTGCTCACATCCAGCAGCGCCGCCGTGCCCTGCCGGATGCCGACCTCTAGGTCGCCGCCGGTGCTCGTCAGGACCACGGTGCCGCGGCTCACCTGCCCGATCCGCACGCTGCCGTACACCGTCTTGGCCTCGACGCCGGCGTGGGCGCGCTCGATGCGCATGTCGCCGTGCACGCCGCTCAGCCGCAGGTCGCCGGTGACCTCGCCGACGGCGCACTCGCCGTCGTCGTTCCTGATGACGGCGCTGCCGTCGATCTCGTGGATCCTGACCTCGCCGGATCCGGTGGTGATCTCGGCGCGGCCGTGGGCGCGCTCGACGGTGATCTCGCCACTGTCGGTGCTCAGGCGGACCGGGCCGGCCTGGTCGAGGCGGATGTCGCCGTAGTCGGTACGCAGCCGGACCTCGCCCAGCCGGCCGATGCAGCGGAACTCCCCGGCCATCGCCTCGCCCTGCACGTGCGAGCCGGCCGGCACCTCGATCGTCACGCTGGGGGAGGACTGACCCCATTCGCCCAGCATGCGCATCAGCCCGGACAGGCTCCAGCCGGGCTTGCTGCCGGCGGTGGCGGCCGCCTGCCGTACCACCCCGGACAGGCCCGGGTCGCGCGGCGCGGCGGAGACCACCAGGGTGGCGCCGTCGTAGACGGCCCGGACCTCCTCCTCCTGCTCGCCGTCGCCCGGCCGCACCTCGATCACGGTGTCGGCGCGGTCGCCGGCGATGATGGTGACGTCGCCGCCGGGCAGGTCGATCCTGACCGTGATCGGCTCGGGCGTGTCGAACGTCGGCATGGGAAACCTCCTGAAGATGCTGGTGTGGACCGCTCAGCCGACCCAGCCGCTGTGGCGGCGCCCGCCGGCGGCGGGGCTGCGCGGGCCGCGGCGGGCGGACGACTCGAACGTGGCGGCGACGGCGCGCACGAGCCAGGTGTTGACCGACAGGCCCTCCTGCCGCGCGGCCTCCTCGATCTGGCCTTTGAGCTGCTCGGGCAGCCGGAAGTTGATCCGCGCGGTACCGCCGTCCCTGGCGTCCTTGCCCGCGGCGGCGGGCGGTTCCGCGTCCTGCTCGGGGGGACGGTCGAAGGCGTGCTCGGCGGGCGAGCGCGTCAGGACGAAGGCCGGCTCGCCTCGGCGCAGGCGCACCTCCACCGAGCCGGGCGCCAGATCGCGGGTGATCTCGTCGGCGGCCTCCGACAGCGCCTCCAGCAAGATGAGCCGCACGGAGGACTCCAGGGGCGCGGCGAGCCGCCCGGCCAGCGCGACCGCCTCCTCGCCGCCGCCCTGCGCGGCGACGGCCAGCTCCCGGCGGAGCCGGTCGGCGTACGACGTGAGATCCATGACGCCACTATGGCGCCAATCCGGCGCCAGCACAAGCCAGAATGGCATCAGGACAGAAGGGCGCTAACCTGCCCACGTGATTGCTTTCCGCCCCATAAGCTCCACAAGCCCGGCTGACCTCGAGCGCGTCACCGCCTGGACCGTGCGCGAGCCCGTCGGCTGGATCGACGCCGAGCGCTACCTCCACGACCTGGCCGCGGGCATGTACCGCCCGGAATGGACCTGGATCGCCGAGGACGCCGAAGGCCGCATGGTGGGCCGGGCGCTGTGGTGGGGACCGGCCACCGCCCCGCACCCGGTCGCGCTGGACTGCCTGGACGTCGACCCGGCGGCACCCGGGCGCACGGCGATCGCCGCCCGGCTGATCGGCGCCGCGCTCGCGTCCATCCCGGGCCCGGTGCAATACGCCGTCAAGGCCGCCGGCGGCTGGCGCGAGCAGCCCGCCACCGCGGCCGCCGTGGGCTGGCGGCGCGCGGCCGCGCACGCCGCCGGGCTCACGCGCGAGGTGGAACGGCTGCAGTTCGCCTGGACCCCCGAGGCCGGCGTGCCCGCCGCCACCGGCGCGCTGCGCTTCGCCCAGGCCGGCGACGAGGAGTTCCTGGACGTGTTCGAGCGCATCGCCGAAGGCAGCCTGGACGCGCAGACCCGCGCGAGCGTCGCGGCCAAGGGCGCGCGCGCCAGCGCCCGCGAGGAGATGGACTTCTACCTCAACGCGCCGGGGGAGCGGCACTGGTGGCGTCTGGCCCACACCCCCGACGGGCAGGTGGCGGGCATGGCGATCCCGTCGGCCACGCCGTACCACGTCAACGTGGGCTATCTCGGCGTGGTGCCGCACTACCGCGGGCGCGGCTACGTCGATGAGATCCTCGGCGAGATCACCCGCCTGCACGCCGGCAACGGCGCGGCGCGCATCACCGCCACCACCGACCTCGCCAACGCCCCCATGGCCGCCGCCTTCCGGCGGGCCGGCTACCAGGTCACCGAAATCCGGCTGAATCTCTCCAGCTGACCTGCCACTGTTGAGCCCATGGATCTCAGCGACGCCACGAAGCTGGCCCGAGCCCTCGAAGAGCTTCTCCGGGACGCCCACCACGAGATCAACCAGTCCAAGCCCACCCCCGAGCTGGTCGCCCGCGTCACCGGCCACCTGGGCAGCCCGCTGCAGCACATCGCCAACGTGACCGCCACCTTCCCCGCCTGGGAGCACGTCAACCTCCAGCGCGGCATCGACGCCTACCTGGCCGAACACGCCCCGCACGCCCAGTGGTTCGGCGTCGCCGGCCAGGGCCGCGAGCACGAGGACTTCGTCAACATGCTCGCCAGCGCCGCCCGCGGCTACGAACGCTTCGAGCCCGGCGCCGTCGACTACACCACCGCGCCCATCGGCCCCGACGAGAGCGCCGAAGTCATCGCGCTCGGCCTGATCCTGGCCCGCTCACCCGACGGCGAGCCCGTCGTCATCGGGCTGCGCGGCCCGCAGCAGCACGGCCCGCCCAAGAGCAACGTCGTCGTGCTGGCCACCGACCGCGCCATCGCCACCCGGACCCGGGAGGCGATCGAAGGGCACATGCGCGCCCACGACATCTACCGCGGCCAGATCCTGTCGTTCGAATGGAGCGAGCACCGCGGCAACGACCTGGTCACCTTCCTGCCCCGCCCCCAGGTGAGCGCCGAGCAGGTCGTCCTGCCCGAGGGCGTGCTGGACGGCATCGAGCGCCACATCATCGGCATCGGCGAGCACGCCGTACGGCTGCGCGAGCACGGCCAGCACCTCAAACGCGGCCTGCTGCTGCACGGCCCGCCCGGCACCGGCAAGACCCACACCGCCCGCTACCTGATGGGCCGCATGCGCCAGTGCACCGTCATCGTGATGACCGGCTCGGCGATCAGGTTCGTCACCCAGGCGGCCGGCCTGGCCAGGCGCCTGCAGCCGGCGATCGTCATCCTGGAGGACGTCGACCTGGTCGCCCGCGACCGCTCCTACACCGAGGACGGCAACCCGCTGCTGTTCGCGCTGCTGGATGCGATGGACGGCGTGGGCGCCGACGCCGACGTCACCTTCGTGCTCACCACCAACCGCGCCGACGTGCTGGAGCGCGCGCTGGCCGACCGCCCCGGCCGCGTGGACCTGGCGGTGCGCATCCCCAAGCCGGACGCGGCCGGCCGCCGGGAACTGCTGCGCCTGTACGCGCGCGACATGCGGCTGGAGGCCGACCTGGAGCCGATCGTGGAGCGCACCGACGGCGCGACCGCCTCGTTCTTCAAGGAACTGCTGCGCCGGGCGGTCCTGATCGCGCTGCGGCGGGCCGAGAGCCTCACCACGCTCACCGGCGAGCACCTGGGCCGGGCGCTGGAGGAGATGCTGGATGAGCGCCAGACGCTGACCCGGGCGCTGCTCGGCTCCGGCGAACGCGTGCACGAGGGCCAGGAGGCCGACCTGTTCGACACCCCGGCCCCGATGTTCGGGCCCGGCATGCACCTGCACGGCCCCTGACCCGGCTACACCAGGGCCAGCTGCGCCGCCTTCGGCACGAGCGGGGGCGGGGGAGCGGGGGCGCCGAAGTCGAGGTGGTAGCCGCGGCACAGCTGCTCGATCTGGCCGAGGATGCGCTGCTCGTAGCCCGGCGCCGGCAACCCGGCCGGATCGTAGAGCTCCTCGTAGCGCTCGGCCAGGGCGGGATGGGCCCGCCCCAGCCACGTCATGTACCAGGCGCGGGTGGCCGGCGGCAGGCGCAGCACGATCGCCTCCACCCCGCCCGCGCCGCTGGCCGCGATCCGCCGCACGGTCGCGCCCAGCTGGTCGGCGGCATCGCTCAGCAGCGGCAGCACCGGCGCCATCAGCACCCGGCACGCCACCCCGGCCTCCACCAGCGCCGCCACCAGCTCCAGGCGGGCCTGCGCCCCGGGCGCGCCCGGCTCGACGGCCCGCCGGATGCGCTCGTCGACGAACGCGATCGAGACCGCCACCCGCGCGCCGGCCGCCGCCAGCACCTCCGCGTCACGCAGCACCAGCGAGCTCTTGGTGTAGACGGTGAACGGCACGCCCGCATCACGCAGCGCCGCCACCACGCCCGGCATCAGCCGGTAGGTGCGCTCGGCCTCCTGGTAGCAGTCGCCGCTCAGCCCCACCGCGACCGGCGCGCCGTCGAAACGCTCCAGCTCCGCCCGCAACCGCGCCACGGCGTTGGCCTTGACCACGATCCGGGTGTCGAAGTCGCGCCCGGCGTCCAGCCCGAGCTTGCGATGCCCGGCGCGGGCGCCGCAGCCGCGGCAGGCATGGGCGCAGCCGCGATAGGGGGAGACGCCCCACTGCTGGGCGATGCCCGCGGCCGGCGGCACCCGCTCGATCATGGTGCGGGCCTGGGTCTCGTAGAAGCCGCCGCGCAGCACCGCACGCCGTTCGATCAGCGGCTTGTGCTCGCCGGCCTCGAGTAGCGAAAGCGCGTCCCACTCCACGAGCCCAAGTGGAACACGTATTCGACTGTGTTGGCAAGCGGATCCGCCGCATCTAAACTGGCACGAACGTACCACTTTCTGGGAAGGGCTCCACCCCCATGGCCTGGATCCTGCTCGCCCTCGCCATCGCCAGCGAGATCGCCGCCACCTCCGCGCTCAAACTCGCCAACGGCTTCACCCACCTCGGCTGGAGCATCGGCGTCATCGCCGGCTACGCCACCTCCTTCGCCCTGCTCGGCAAGGCCCTGCAACTCCAGCTGGAGATGGGCACCGCCTACGCCATCTGGTCCGGCGCCGGCACCGCGGCCATCGCCCTCATCGGCTTCGCGTTCATGGGCGAGAGCCTGTCCCCGCTCAAGATCGGCGGTATCGTGCTCATCATCGCCGGCGTCGTCGTCCTCAACCTCGCGGGAACGCATTGACCAAAAAACCCCAGGCCCGCGCCACCCAGCGCCGCACCGCCCTGCTCAACGCCGCCGTCGGCCTGCTCACCGAGAACGGCTTCGCCGCCCTGACCCACCGCGCCGTCGCCCAGCGCGCCGCCCTGCCCCTGGCGGCCACCACCTACTACTTCGCCTCCCGCGACGACCTGCTCGCCGAAGCCTTCACCCACCTGGTCGAACGCGAACTCGGCCACCTGCGCGAACACGGCCTCACCGGCCTGGCCGACGACCTGGCCGACGCCGACCGCCCGCACCAGCTCGGCCTGTGGGAGCTGTACGTGCACGCCGGCCGCGACCCCGCCCTGCAAACGATCGCCCGCCGCTGGAGCGACGGCTGCCTCGCCGTCACCGCCGACCACCTCGGCCTGCCCCCCGCCCACCCCCGCGCCCGCCTGCTGTACGCCACTGTCTGCGCGCTGTGGCTGGAACACGTCGTCGAACAACGCCCCCTCGACGACCTGCGCACCCTGCTGGCGCTCGCACTCGAAAACGCCTCGCGCCCCGAATGACCGATGCCTACACTTCGTCCGTGCTCAAACCCACCTACCCGATCACCACCGAACGCCTCACCCTGCGCCCCTTCACCCCCGAAGACCTCCACGACCTACACGCCTACGAATCCCTGCCGGAAGTCGCCCGCTACCTCTACTGGGAACCACGCGACCTCGACACCACCCGCGCCTTCCTGGACAAAAAGATCGCCCGCACCGCCCTGCTCGACGAAGGCGAAGCGATCGACGTGGCCATCACCCTCACCGAAACCGGCGAACTCGTCGGCAACTGCGTCCTGATCTGGACCAGCAAACAGCACCGCCAGGGCGAGATCGGCTACGTGCTGCACCCCCGCTTCCACGGCCGCGGCTACGCAGCCGAAGCCACCCGCCCCCTGCTCGGCCTCGGCTTCGACGACCTCGGCCTGCACCGCATCGTCGGCCGCCTCGACGCCCGCAACCACGCCTCCGCCCGCGTCCTGGAAAAACTCGGCATGCGCCACGAGGCCCACCTCATCGACAACGAGTACGTCAAGGGACAATGGGCCACCGAAGCCGTCTACGCCATCCTCGCCCGCGAATGGCAGAACCCATGACCACCTGGCACACCCTGTGGGACGCCCGCCCCGGCTGGCTCAACACCGCCAGCTACGGCCTGCCGCCCCGCCAGGCCCACACCGAACTGCAGAGCGTCCTGGACCAGTGGCGCCACGGCAGCAGCGACTGGAAGCCCTGGGACCACAGCGTCGGCCGCGCCCGCACCGCCTTCGCCCACCTCATCGGCGCGCCCCCCGCCGACATCACCATCAGCTCCACCGCCTCCCAGATCAACTCCACCATCGCCACCGCCCTGCCAGAACGCGCCCGCGTCCTGGTCCCCGACATCGAGTTCACCAGCAACGTCTTCCCCTGGGCGGTCGCCGCCGAGGTGGAAACCGCCCCGCTGGCCCGCCTGGCCGAGCACATCACCCCCGCCACCACCGCCGTCGCCTTCAGCCTCATCCAGTCGGCCACCGGCGAACGCGCCCCCCTGGCCGACATCATCGACGCCGCCCGCCAGCACGACACCCTCGTCATCGCCGACGCCAGCCAGGCCTGCGGATGGCTGCCCATCACCCCCGACGGCATCGACGCCCTGGTCTGCGCCGCCTACAAATGGCTCATGGCCCCCCGCGGCGCCGCCTTCGGCTACCTCTCGCCCCGCCTGCGCGAGCGCATGCGCCCCCTGGCCGCCAACTGGTACAGCGCCCCCGACCCCGACACCGCCTTCTACGGCATGCCCCTGCGCGTGGCCGACGACGCCCGCGCCTTCGACCTGTCACCGGCCTGGTTCTGCTACGTCGGCGCCGCCCCCGCCCTCGAACTGCTCACCACCCTCGGCGTGCGGGCCGTCGGCGCGCACAACCTCGCCCTGGCCGACCACGTCCGCGCCGGACTCGGCCTGCCCCCGGGCGACAGCCCCATCCTGTCCCTGGAAGCCGACCCCGCCCGCCTGGCCGCCGCCGGCATCACCGCCGCCACCCGCGCCGGCCGCGCCCGCCTGTCCTTCCACGCCTACAACACCCTCGCCGACGCCGAACGCGCCCTGGAGGCCCTGTCATGATCCTGCACCTGGCCCTGGCCGCCGACTGGCACGCCACCGGACCCGCCGGCTACCAGGTCTCCACCCTCGGCAAAACCCTGCAAGAGGTCGGCTTCATCCACTGCAGCCACAACCACACCCAGCTCGACCAGGTCGCCGCCACCTTCTACACCGGCGTCACCGAACCCCTGCTCGTCCTGCACATCGACCCCACCGGCCTGGACGTCCGCGAAGAAGGCGGCTTCCCCCACCTGTACGGCCCCCTGCCCGCCGCCAGCGTCACCGCCACCCACCCCTTCGTCCCGGGGGCGAACCGCAGCTAGGGCTTGCGCCAGACGATGGTGTAGCGCAGCAGGAGATGACGGCGAAAACGCGAGCCCGGCAGAATCTCCGCAGCCAGCTCCCGCATCCGCGGGTAGGTCACCGGCGGCGGCCACACCATGGGCGAGGGATGCACCCAGTGACCCTTCACCGCACGGTGCACCATGCCCACAGCCATACCGGCGAGGTCACGCGGCAGATCCCCGGGCATCGTGCTGCGGGCCAGGCCGACGACGGCCACGACGCCGCCGGGGCGCAGCAGCTCCCGCATCCGCGCCAGCCCGGCCGCGGCGTCCATGTGGTGCAGGGTGGCGACGGAGGCGATCACGTCGAAGGAAGCGGGCTCGAACGGATGGGTGAGAAAGTCGCCGACGATGTAGTCGATCTCGCCGGGCTGCTCACGGGCCAGCTCGACGCTGGGCGCGTCGAGGTCGATGCCGCTCACCCGCGGCACGCGGCGCCTCAGCTCGCGGGCGAGCATGCCCTCACCACAGCCGACGTCGAGGGCGCGCCGGGCATCGTGGGGGAGTGCGCTCAGGACGCGGGGATGGAAATGGATGTTGTGATTCCACCGCCCGCCGTCCTTCACCACCATGCGACCATCCTCCCGCACGACGCCCCTCACGACAGACCGCGGCCATCCTCACCGCCCTCGCCCGCAAAGGCACGGACCGGAGCCACGGCTACGACCTGTGCCGCACCCTCGACCTGAAAGCCGGCACCGTCTACCCCATCCTCATCCGCCTCGCCGAACGCGACCTCGTCGAAACCTCCGGGGAAAGCGACCCGCCCCGCGGACGCCCCGCCCGCCACCTGTACCGCCTCACCACCACCGGCGCCGAACTCGCCCGCACACTCCCCACACCCGCCCCCGCCCACGACGGCACACCGGCACCCAGCCCGACCCGGCTCGCGCCCGGGACCACCTGACCCCGGCCCGCCCCGCCGTTCGGAGGACCTCGATGCTCCCCGACCCTCCCGATCAGCCCCCGAAAGCCGCCGCCCGATACGCCACCCACCGCGCATACGTCAACGCCGCCCGCCCCGTCACCCGCTCCACCACCGGCGACACCTCCGCCACCACGCCCACCCGCGCCGCCAGCCCCTCCACCAGCTCGGCCGCCACCGGCGCCGGCATCCCATGCCCCACCGCCCGCTCCACGAACACCTCCCGCGCCACCTCCTCAAACCGCAACCGCCGCCCCACCGTCTCACCGATGATCCGCACCCGCTCCACCTGCGTCAGCGACTGCGGCCCCGTCAGCACGAACGCCTCACCCACCAGCCGATCCACCAACGCCCGCACCGCCACCGCCGCGACGTCACGCGGATCCACCGGCGCCAGCGCCGCCCCGCCGTACACCCCCCGCACCACCCCGCCCGCGGCGATCTGCGGCGCCCACGCCAGATCATTGGTCATGAACGCGTCCGGCCGCACGAACGTCCACGCCAGCCCCGACGCCCGCACCGCCTCCTCCACCCGCAGATGCTGCTCACCCACCCACCCCGGACGCGCGAACGTCACCGCCGACGACGACAGCACCACCACCTGCCCCACACCCGCCTGCCGCGCCGCCACGCAGAAAGCACCGGCCGCATCGAACACCGGGAACAGGAACACCCGCTCCACCCCCGAAAGCGCCACCGGCAACGACTCCGGCCGCCGCAGATCACCCGCCACGACCTCAACCCCCTCGGGGAAGACGTGCGCCGCCGGATCACGCGTCAGCACCCGTACCTTCTCACCCGCCTCCAGCAGCTCACGCACCACACAAGCGCCCACATTGCCACTGGCACCCGTCACCAGAATCACGATCAGAACCCTTTCCCGCCGAACCCCCGAGGCGACAGCTCAGTCCATGCTCCACGAACGCAGCTTGTGCGGATTACGCACACCCCAGATGCGCTGAATCCGATCACCGGCGACCTCGAACGCCATCACCACCACCGTGACCCCCTCCTGCACGGCCACCAGACCAGGCCGGCCATTGACCGTGCGCTCCACCACCGACAGCCCCGGAACCAGCCGTGCGATCTCCACGATGTAACCCGCGATCGCCCGCGCACCCTCCACCGGACGCAACGCCGCACTCACCACACCGCCGCCGTCACCCACCGCCGTCGCATCCGGAGCCAGCAACCCCAAAAGCGCCTCGATGTCCTGGGACTCCCACGCCCGCTTGAACTCCCGCACCACACCCGCCTGCCGCGCCACCGCGGTACGCGGCACCTGCGCCTCCCGCACCCGCCGCCGCGCCGAAGAAGCCAGCTGACGGCACGCCGCCGCACTACGCCCCACGATCTCGCCCACCTCGGCGAAGGAATACCGGAACACATCATGCAAGATGAACGCCACCCGCTCCGCCGGCGTCATCGACTCCAGCACCACGAGAAACGCCATGTTCAACGACTCATCCAGCGTCACCCGATCCGCCGGATCGACCACCGCTCCACCCAGCCGCCCCGCCGCCCAATCCGTACGATCCGGCAACGGCTCCGGAAGCCACTCACCCACATACGACTCCCGCCGCGCCCGCGCAGAACCCAGCACATCCAGGCAGATCCGGCTGGCCACCTTCGTCAGCCACGCCCCCGGAGACTCGATCGCCTCCTGCCGCTCCCGCGACATCGCATACCAGCGCACATACGTCTCCTGCACCACATCCTCGGCATCAGCCAGCGACCCCAGCAGCCGATACGCCAGACTGATCAACTGCCGCCGCTCACTCATGACCGCGCTCAGGCTCGGATCCACAGGGCTGCTCATCAGGTCCCCGACCTCCTCAGGTGGCTGTGCCGTCACCCCTACGACGAAACACCACCACCAAATGTGAGGTCACACCGGCACCTCACATTCCGCCCGCCCACCTCGTCGAACGACCATGACCAAGCTCAGCGCGCTCACCGGCGCCTACACCCTCGACCCCGCCCGCACCCGCATCGGCTTCACCGCCCGCCACACCATGGCCAGCCGCGTCCACGGACACTTCACCTCATACGACGCCCACGCCTACCTCGACGCCGAAACCCCCGCCAACTCCACCATCGACCTCACCATCCACACCCACAGCCTCCACACCCGCAACCCCCAGCGCGACCAGCACCTGCTCACCCACTTCCTGAGCCTGGCCGACCACCCCACCATCACCCTCACCTCGACCGACGTGCGCCGGCGCACCCCCACCAGCTTCGCCCTCACCGCGGACCTCACCATCCGCGGCACCACCCGGCCCATCACCCTGGACCTGCACTACCGCGCCACCGACGACGGCCCCCGCCTCAAAGCCGCCCTCACCGTCAACCGCCACGACTGGCACGTCAACTGGAACGCCGCCACCACCCTCCTGATCAGCCCCCACGTGACCCTCGAACTCGACGCCATCGCCACCCGCCGCCCCTGACCCCCGTCAGTGCGCGCGCGCCCGCTCCAACGGCACACCCCGCCCGCCCTACGCGCCCCGGCCCACGGCCTCCCTGGCACCCCCACGGCGCCCCTACGATCACCCCATGCCCGACACCCGCGCCCACGCCCGGCACTTCGCCGACACCTGGCAACACGGCTGGACCCACCACGACGCCGACGCCATCCTCACCCTCTACGCCGACGACGCCGTCCACACCTCCATGCCCTTCCGCCCACCCCACCGCGGAAAAGCAGAGATCGCCGCCTACATCCACCGATCCTTCGCCGAAGAACACGCACCCCGCGCACACTTCGACCCACCCATGGTGGACGGCAACCACGCCGCCATCGAATACCGCGTCACCGACGGCGACCACACCCTGGCCGGCTGCGTCTTCATCACCTTCGACAGCGACGGCCGCGCCCTACAAACCAGGGACTACTGGCACGAGAGCTAACCCCGCACCCGCGCCACCGGGGGAGCACCCACCGGAGCCGGAGCAGGAGCCACAGGCGCCGGCGCACCCGGCGCCGCACCCACCCGAACCGCCCGCACCGCCGGCTCGGCACGCTCCGCGCACCCACCCTGGCAATACCCGTTCGACACGATCAACCGCCCACGCGCCGCCGTATACGACTCACGACCCGTCGCCGGCAGCACCCCCTGACACACCTGGCACAACACTTCGTTCCCCATGCGGGTCCCCTTCCGGACGCGTACCAGATATCCAGAGTAAGCGCACCAAAACCATCCAAGGCGGCATTTCAACGACTCGTCAAGATTCCTCGTCAACCCCCGCCGCCGGCGACCCGCACCCCACCACCGACCCCGCAACGCCGCCGGCCGCACCCGCACCCCGCCGCTACCCGCCGCCCGCACCTCATACCCCAGGGTCGGCAGCCGCTCCACGCCATGGCGTCCCCAGCCGGCTCCGCCCCCGACCACAGCGGCCGCGCGCCCGCCACCAACGCACAGACGTGTCCACCATGCCCACCGGTGTGGGGGAGAAGCCACCCACCGGGCACAGGGAGTAAGGCCGCATGCCCGCGCACCGGAGCGGCGCGGGCATGCGGCAGCCGAGTCCGGGGGACCACCCCCCAGCGCCCCCACCGGGCCCGGAGCACACAAAGGACATTTCAGTGAATGTCCGAACAAGGCCATCTTTTACGGCCTCGCCCACCGATGGATCATCACGCCAGAAGCCCGCACCTGTCAATTCCCGACCAACACGTGAGATGGTGCAAATTTCGACAGTTGAACGCATGAATCCCCAGGCCACCCAGGCCATCGCGCGATTATCCGGATTGCGGTCAACCGCTTTAACGCTTCACGGGCAATCACTTTCCGGAAATTCACACAGGAATATGGCAGGCACGCAAAGAAATGAGATGACAACCGACCGCTGCCGGCCACCCGCGGGGGAGCGGAGCCCAACTCTCCCGCCACACCGCATTACCCCGGCGTTCACGCCCGGCCGCCGGCGCGCGCCGGGGGGACCGCCACCATGAGTCACGACCACCCACACGCCTTCACCGCCCACACGACCCAGGCCGTCCGGGGGTCACACCGTCGCGGCGGACGGGTGCGTCAACGAGCCGAGGGAGCCTGGAGCCGTCGGCCGGATCAACCGCCCTCGGGGCGGGCACTCTTCCCCGTCACAGGCGCTCGGCGACGGGAGCGGCGGGACGCACCGGCACAAGTGGCCCCAGACAAGGGGGCGCGCCGAGACGAGGGTCAAGATCACGTTAACTTGACATAATGTACATTATCGAGCAAACGCGGACGATCGGCCCGACCCGGGAAAACCCCACACAAGCCATCCTGCCGCAACGCCTCACCCACGCCGCGAGCGCGCGCCGCGTCCAGGGCCCGCCCGCAGAACCCCGTCGCACAGCACGGCGGGCACGGCACGACGGACGCGGGCACGGCGACGCCCCGCCGCAGGCGTCCCTGGCAAGTCCGGCGGGCGCGCGTGCATGATCTCGTCCGGCGCGGGCAGCACGCAGGCCATGTCGACTACGGCCCTCGTCGCGCTCACCGGCGTCGTGGCGGCCGGTGCCATCTGGCTCATCGTGCTGGCCGCCCGGCTCACCCGCCGCCCCCGCAACCGCCCCGCCCCCAGCGCCGACCTGGTCGGCCAGGCGCTGGAGATGAAGGCGCTCGGACAGGTGCAGGAGGCGGTCTTCCTGGTTCGCGGCGAGACCGGCATGAGTCATCGCGCCGCCGCACGCTTCGTCCGCCGCCTCTGAACCACCCGCCGCTAAATAACCCCAAAATAGGCTATACCGGACAGAAGGTGAATTCTGTCCGGTATAGCTAATGCGCGCGGAAAGGGGCCGTCACGGGGCCTTGTACTCCTGCGCGGGACCGCAATAGCTGATGCCGACCGGGCTGTTGCTGTAGCGGCACACCTGCACCACGACCCGGTCGATCGGCCGCACGCCCGAGGCGTCGGCCAGCGTCAGCGCGACCGGGACGGTGGCGTCGTCGGCCTTGACCTGCCCGCCGGCCACCTTGTCCGCCCCGTGGTAGGCGCTGAAACTGGCCCGGCTGTACATGTCGTCGGGCGCGCAGGTGGAGAACTCGCGCTCGTCGGACAGGGTTCCCGCCACCTTGACCGTGGGCCTGATGACGGGCCCGGTGACCCATTCCAGGGTCCCCTCGGTGGAACCGCGCTTGCACGAGTCGCCGGAGTCGGCCGCGTAGGGCACCGTCGCCGCCGGTGCCGCGGTGGCCGGTGTGGCGGTGAGCAGGCCCGTGGCGGCGACGGCGGCGAGCAGGAGCGGGACGCGTAGACGCATGACATCGACCTTCCGTGTGGGGGTCAGATCAGGGGTCCATCGTGTCGGAGAGGGCTTTTGATGGGCTTTTCCGCAGGGTGGGGCCACTCCCCTGGCTTCGCCGTACCAGATAGTTGGTGATTTTGCGTGAATTGTCAGCGGGGAGTGCCGGTTCGTGTCAACATCTTGTGGCATGTACGGGTCATTTGGGGCTGCCGAAACCCTTGAGGTCCGCCGCCCGGGTGCGGCCATCTGAGGGGTGTCCCCCGCCCGTCCTCTCCCCCGTTGTCGGCGGGGTGTCGTCCTTCATCGCGATCGTCCGGAGGCTGTTTCCGTTGCGCATCCTGTTGCTTTGCTCGTCTTTCAATGGCCTGACCCAGCGTGCGTGGCTGGAGTTGCGGCGTGCCGGTCATGAGGTGAGCGTGGAGTTGGCGCTGTCGGAGCGGGTGATGCTCGAGGCGGCGGAGCTGGCGAAGCCGGATTTGGTTATTTGTCCGTTCTTGAAGGAGAAGGTGCCGGGGTTGTTGTGGCAGCGGCACCGGGTGGTGATCATTCATCCGGGTCCGCCCGGGGACCGGGGGCCGTCGTCGCTGGACTGGGCGATCGCGGATGCGGAGCCGGAGTGGGGGGTGACGGCGTTGCAGGCGGTGGAGGAGATGGACGCGGGGCCGATCTGGGGGTATCGGATGTTCCCGCTGCCGGTGGAGGCGCCGCGTAAGTCGGCCTTGTACAACGGGCCGGTGGCGGACGCGGCGGTGGAGCTGGTGCTGGAGGTGGCGCGGAAGGCGGGTGAGGCGGGGTTCGTGCCGGTGCCGCTGGATTATGGGCGGCCTGAGGTGGTGGGGCGGTTGCGTCCGGCGATGCGGCATGCGGATCGGGTGGTGTCGTGGTCGGAGCCGACGGAGGTGATCGTGCGGCGGGTGCGGGCGGCCGATGGGGCGCCGGGTGGCCGGGCGGAGTTGTGCGGGCTGGCGGTGCGGGTGTTCGACGTGTATCGGGGTCCGGCGCTGGTGGGGCGGCCGGGTGCGGTGGCGGCGCGGCGTGAGGGTGCGGTGCTGGTGCATACCGGTGATGGGACGGTGTGGGTGGGTCATCTGCGGCTGGATCGTGCGGATGGGGTGAAGTTGCCGGCGGTGATGGTGCTGGGTGATCGGGTGGGTCATCTGGAGGAGCGTGCGGGTTATACGGAGATCACGTATGAGCGCAGTGCGGGTGTGGGGGTGGTGAGTTTCGACTTCTACAACGGGGCGATGTCGACGGATCAGTGCCGGAGGTTGGCGGCGGCGTTGCGGTATGCGGGTGAGCAGGACACGCGGGTGCTGGTGGTGCGGGGTGGGGAGACGTTTTCGAATGGCATTCATTTGAATGTGATCGAGGCGGCGGCGCATCCGGAGCTGGAGGCGTGGATGAACATCAATGCGATCAACGCGGTGTGCCGGGAGATCATCGAGTGTTCGGGGCAGGTGGTGGTGGCGTCGGTGGGGGGTAGTGCGGGCGCGGGCGGGGTGATGATGGCGCTGGGTGCGGATCGGGTGCTGGTGCGGGAGGGGGTGGTGCTGAATCCGCATTATCGGACGATGGGGTTGTACGGGAGTGAGTTCTGGACGTATGTGCTGGCGCGGCGGGTGGGGGTGGCCGCGGCGGAGCGGTTGACGGAGGGGGCGTTGCCGGTGGGGGCGGCTGAGGCGGTGGAGCTGGGGCTGGCTGATCATGTGCTGGGTGGGGGCCGGTTGGAGTTCGAGCGGTCGGTGCTGGAGTTCGCGGAGCGGCTGGCGTCGGGGGTGGAGTGGGAGGCGCTGGTGGCGGCGAAGGGGTCGGCGCGCGCCGATGATGAGCGGCGTAAGCCGTTGGATGCGTATCGGGTGGAGGAGCTGGCGGAGATGAGCCGGGACATGTTCGATGACCGGCGGGGTTTTCGGGCGGCGCGGTCGGCTTTTGTGCGGAAGGTGCGGGCGGAGGTGACGCCGGGGTATTTGGCGGTGCATCGGGAGGGGTGGGGGGCGGCGGCATCTCATATGTGAGATAGGTTGTCGCGCTATGGCGGATGACTATCTTGCGCGGATCGGGCGGTTGATTCGGGATGCGCGTCAGCATCGTGGTTGGACGCAGCTGCAGTTGGCGGAGGCGTTGGCGACGAGTCAGAGTGCGGTGAACCGGATTGAGCGGGGTAATCAGAACATCAGTCTTGAGATGATCGCTCGGATTGGTGAGGCGCTGGACAGTGAGATCGTGTCGCTGGGGTATGCGGGGCCGATGCATTTGCGGGTGGTCGGTGGGCGGCGGTTGTCGGGCGGCATCGATGTGAAGACGTCGAAGAACGCGTGTGTGGCGTTGTTGTGCGCGTCGCTGCTGAACGCGGGGCGGACGACTTTGCGGAAGGTGGCGCGGATCGAGGAGGTCTACCGGATTTTGGAGGTGCTGGCGTCGATCGGGGTGCGGGCGCGGTGGATCAATGAGGGTAGTGATCTGGAGATCGTGCCGCCTGGCCGGTTGGAGCTGGAGGCGATGGATACGGAGGCGGCGCGCCGTACCCGGAGTGTGATCATGTTTTTGGGGCCGTTGATGCATCGGACGGGGCGGTTCCGGATTCCGTATGCGGGTGGGTGTGATCTGGGGACGCGGACGGTGCAGCCGCACATGTCGGCGTTGCGGCATTTCGGGTTGGACATCACGGCGACGGGCGGGTTCTATCACGCGCAGGTGGATGGCGGGGTGTCGCCGAAGCGGGCGATCGTGCTGACCGAGCGTGGGGACACGGTGACGGAGAACGCGCTGATGGCGGCGGCGCGGCATGACGGGGTGACGGTGATCCGTAATGCGTCGTCGAATTACATGGTGCAGGACCTGTGCTTCTTCTTGGAGGAGCTGGGGGTGAAGGTCGAGGGTGTGGGGACGACGACGTTGACGGTGCATGGGGTGCCGGTCATCGATCGGGATGTGGACTACTCCCCCAGTGAGGATCCGGTGGAGGCGATGAGTTTGCTGGCGGCGGCGGTGGTGACGTCGTCGGAGCTGACGATTCGGCGGGTTCCGGTGGAGTTTTTGGAGATCGAGCTGGCGGTGCTGGAGGAGATGGGCCTCGATCATGATCGGGGCGGGGAGTATGCGGCGGCGAACGGGCGTACGCGGCTGGTGGATTTGACGGTGCGGCCGTCGAAGCTGGTCTCCCCCATCGACAAGATTCATCCGATGCCGTTTCCGGGGCTGAACATCGACAATGTGCCGTTTTTTGCGGCTATTGCGGCGGTGGCGCAGGGGTCGACGCTCATTCATGACTGGGTGTATGACAACCGGGCGATCTATCTGACGGAGCTGACGCGGCTGGGGGCGTCGGTGAAGCTGCTGGATCCGCATCGGGTGCTGGTGGAGGGGCCGACGCGGTGGCGGGGTTCGGAGATGATGTGCCCGCCGGCGTTGCGTCCGGCGGTGGTGGTGCTGCTGGCGATGCTGGCGGCCGAGGGCACGTCGGTGCTGCGGAACGTGTATGTGATCAACCGGGGGTATGAGGAGCTGGCGGAGCGGCTGAACGCGGTGGGCGCGCAGATCGAGACGTTCCGCGATATCTGAGCGGTACGGCGGCGCGTGCTGTCAGCCGGCGGAGATGGCCAGGACGCCGATGAGGGAGATGGCGATGCCGATCTGCTGGGCGCGCCGGAGTCGTTCTTTGAGCATGATGCGGGCCAGGGCGATGGTGACGATGGTGTGCAGGGAGGCCAGGACGGCCGCGACGCCGGCCAGGCCGAGGGTTGAGGCGGTGGTGTAGAGGAAGTCGGCGACGATGACGAGGGCGCCGATCGCGGCCAGCTGGGGCAGGTCGGTGGCGCGGACGCGGACGCGGTGGCGGGTGATGATGATGACGGCGGCCAGGGCGAGGACCGAGGTGAGGCGGGCGGTCAGCAGGGCCCAGCCGACGTCGCCCTGGCCGGCGTGGTGCATGGTGTGGAAGAAGGTTCCGAAGCCGGCGGCGGCGAGCAGGCCGTACAGGATGCTCGGCAGGGTGGAGGCGGTGGGGCCGGTGCTCGTGCCGGGCCGGTAGGAGGTGGCGGCCAGTCCGAGCATGGCCAGGGCCAGGCCGGTGAGCTGGAGGGGGCCGGGGATCTGGCCGGTGGCCAGTCCGATGAGCAGGGGGACGGCGGGCGCGGTGGCGGCGACGGGGGCGACGATGGACATGGTGCCGACTGCCAGTCCGCGGTAGAGGGCGGCGATGCCGGCGAGTTCGCCGAGTCCGGCGATGGCGGCGTGGCCGAGGGTGGCGGCGTCGGGTGGGGCGGCCGCGCGGGTGGCGGCGATGAGGGTGAGCAGGACGAGTGCGGTGCTCTGGGAGATCAGGAGCACGGTCAGGACGGGCAGGGTGCGGCTTTTGAGGCCGCCGAGGAAGTCGGAGACTCCCCAGCCGAGGCTGGCGCCCAGGGCGAGCACGATGGCGAGCATGGTGGTTCCCTCACAGCTTTCGTTACATGTAACGGGGAAGCTAGCACGGGTTTCTGTTACATGTCACCATTCCTGCTGGGGTGGTCGTCCGTTTGCCGGGGGGCACGGTCATGTCCGGCGGCGTCGACGACCTGGAGAGCGCCGCCGCCGCACTCCCCCCGCCGGTGACCTGGCGTGCGTCTCCGGCAGGGGTGAGCGTCGTGCGGGCGTATCCGGGCGAAAAGGAGTGAGCGGGGTGCCGCAGGTCACCGTGGAGTATTCGGCCGTGTTGCGGGAGGCGTTCGATCGGCGGGCCTTCGCGCTGGCGTTGCATGAGCAGGGCGCGGCGGTCGTCGGGGGGCGGGTGGAGGCGTTCAAGTCGCGCTTCTACCGGATCGACGACGCGGTCATCGCCGATGGGGACGCGCGGGAGGCGATGGTGCACGCGCAGGTGGCGATCTTGCCGGGGCGCGCGGAGGAGGTGCGGCGGCGGCTGGGTCAGGTGGCGGTGGAACTGCTGGCGCGGTGGGTGCGGCCGGTGACGGGGGTGCGGGTGCAGCTGACGGTGGAGGTGCGGGAGCTGGAGGTCTACCAGAAGGTGGTCCTGGAGTAGGCCTGGCCTCGGTGCGCGGGCCGGGCGTGTTCGCCCTGGGCGGGGCCGTACCCCCGGGGTGAGGGTACGGCCCCGCGGCCTCAGAGGGCGGCTTCGATGAGGTCGGCGGCGTGCCGGGCGCCGCCCTCGACGGTGAGTTCGTGGCGGACGGCGGCCAGCTGGGCGGCGACCTGCGGGTCGGTGGTGAGCTCGTGCAGCGCGCCGCGCAGGAGTCCGGGGGTGGCGTCGCCGGTGTCGATGCGGCGGGCCACGCCGAGCGCGACGAGGTGGTCGGCGTTGGCGAACTGGTCGACGCCCTGCGGGACGGCGATCATGGGGACGCCGCAGGCCAGGCCCTCGCCGGCGCCGCCCATGCCGGCGTGGGTGAGGAAGGCGTCGGCCCGGCGCAAGATGGCCAGCTGTTCGACCCAGGGGTGGATCTCGACGTTGGCGGGGATGGGGCCGAGGTCGGCGGCGCTCAGGCGGCGGCCGATCTGCATGATGACGTGCCAGCCGGGCAGGTCGCCGAAGGCGCGCAGGCAGGTGCGGTAGAAGGCGGGCTGGTCGGTGAAGGCGGAGCCGAGGGAGATGAGCAGGATCTTGCCGGCGCCGGCGGGCGGGCTCCAGGTGCCGCGCTCGCCCAGGCAGGGGCCGATGAAGGTGTAGACGGCGGGGTCGACGCGTTCGGCGTGGGGTTGCAGGGCGCGCGGGATGAGGACGAGGCAGCGGGGCGGGCGGCCGACGAAGTCGGCGTGCGGGGTGGTGATGCCCTCCTCGCGCAGCCATTGCCCGGCGCGGCGGTGGTAGTCGGCGCCTTCGGGGGTGGCGTACAGCTGTTCGATCACGGGGGCCATGTCGGTTTCGTAGCCGTCCCAGGCGACGTAGGTGGGTGAGAGCTGGATGGCGGGGATGTTCCACTGTTCGGCCAGGACACGGGCGGGGGCGGCGCCGATGTCGTAGAGGAACAGGTCGGGGCGGCGGCCGGTGTAGGCGGCGCGCAGTTGCGGGGTCATGGAGACGTTGTCGCGCAGGAACAGGTCGAGCTGGGCGATGGTGTCCTCGGGCCAGGCGGCGCCCTGGGGCAGCAGCGAGGTGTAGGGGAGGTGGGTGGCGCCGGCGGCCTGGACGATGTCGCGGTAGGAGGGGGCGTTGGCGTAGGTGACGTGGTGGCCGCGGGCGGCGAGTTCGCGGATGACCTCCAGGCTCGGGTTGACGTGGCCGGGTGCCGGGATGCTGACCATGGCGATGTGCGGCAAGGTGGTGTTCCCCCGTGGGTGAGAGCCGATCGATTTTGTCGGTGCCGGTCGCTACCGTCGGCTGTGGATCTTTCCATGGTGGCGTGGTCCAGAGGTGGAGGTGGGCGGGTGCGGCCGGCGGAGCTCAACCGGTTGACGGTGGCGGAGGCGGTGGCGCGCTATGTGGAGCTGGTGCGGGCCAAGACGGTGACGGGGGCGCTGTCGCCGGCCACGGCGGAGGTCTACGCGCGCGACGTGGCGACGCTGGTGGCGCTGGCGGGGGACGGTGCGGTGCTCGACGATCTGAGCGGCGAGGACGTCGACGCGGTGCTGCTGGCGTTCGCGCGCAAGCCGGACGGGCGGCGCTCACCGCAGGGCGGGCAGGCGGTGCGGGCGGCGCCGGGCACGTCGTTGCAGAGCGCCTCGTCGCAGGCGCGTTTTCGCCGGTCGATCTCGGCGTTGTTCAAGCACGCGACGCTGGCCGGGTGGGTGCAGATCAATCCGATGGCGGCGGTGACGGTCAGCGCGCGCGAGCGGGGCGGGCTGCGGGCCGAGCGGCGGGCGCTGACGCGTGAGCAGGCGCAGGGGCTGATCGGGGCGGCGCGGGAGCTGGGCGGGCAGGAGGGTGAGGGGCGCCGCGATCAGCGGATGCCGCTGCGCGACGGGCTGATCGTGTTGCTGCTGGCGGCGGTGGGGCCGCGGGTGTCGGAGCTGGTGCGGGCCAATGTGGAGGACTTCTACACCAACGACGGGGTGCGCTACTGGCGGATCTTCGGCAAGGGCGGGCGTACGCGGGATGTGCCGTTGCCGGAGGGCGTGGCGGGGGCGCTGGAGGCGTACCTGCTGGGTGAGCGGGGGGCGGGGCCGCCGCAGGAGAAGGCGTTGCTGTTGTCGTGGCGGGGGCGGCGGCTGGCGCGCGGTGACGTGCAGGCGGTGATCGACCGGGTGCAGGCCCGGGTGGATCCGGAGCGGCGCCGGTCGGTGACGCCGCACGGGCTGCGGCATACGACGGCGACGCATCTGCTGGCTGACGCGGTCGACATGGACGCGGTGCGGCGGGTGCTGGGTCACAGTGACCTGTCGACGCTGGGCCGTTACCGCGATGAGCTGCCGGGTGAGCTGGAGGTGGCCATGCGGGCCCATCCGCTGCTGCGCTCCCCCAAGCCGCCGCTCTGAGGGCTCCTCGCCGCTGCTGGAGCTGACCGCGCTGGGGGTGGCGTTCGTGCTGGTGGGCGCGGTCGTGGTGGCGGTTTACGCGGTGCTGGAGTACGCGGGGCTGCGCCGGGCCCGCCCGCTCACCGGCGGCGGATCTTGACCTGGCGCAGGTCGGTCACGGCGAGGTTCAGCACCCGGTGCGGCAGTCCGTGCGCGGCCAGCGCCGCCAGGGCCGCCTGCCCGGCTTCGGCCTCGCCGTCGGCGGGTCCGGCGGCCACCTGGCAGCGGAAGGTGAAGGCGGCCATGGTGGCGTCGTGGGTGAAGGTCCCCGCCGGGGTGTAGGCGGGTCCTGCCGCGGCCTCGATCGCCGCTCGGGCCCGCTCGTCGAGGGGGCCGAAGCTGCCTCGCACGGTCACACGGAACATGGGGGTTCGTCCTTTCGTACGGCGTAGCCGAGCAGCGGCCGCCCGAGCGCGGACTCGGCCGCGTCCAGGAGGCCGAGCACGGCGTCGGCGATCTGGCCGGGCGGCTGGCCGGCGGCCACGCGGGCGCCGATCTCGGTGTAGACCAGCGCGTGCACCGCCCCGAGCTGCCAGGCGATCACGCGCGCGGCCGGCCGGTCGCCGGGGTGCTCGTCGGCCAGCCGGGCGGCCAGTTCCTCGCTCATCTGGCGGCCCAGTTCCTCCAGGCGGGCGGTGAGGGTGGGGGCGGCGCGCATCATGAGGTAGACCGGGGCGAACCCCTCGCTCAGGCCCAGGTTCCGGTCGCGGCGCCGTACCTCCTCGCGCAGGTGGTCGAGCACGGCGCGGGCGGCGCTCACCCCGGCCGGGCGGGCGGCCACGATCGCGGCCAGGCGGCCCGGTGAGGCCTGTTCGGGCGGCAGGACGAGGTCCTCCTTGGCCGGAAAGTAGTTGTAGACGGTGTTGACCGCCACCTCGGCGGCCGCGGCGACCTCGGCGACGGTGACCGCGTCGAAGCTGCGCTCGACGAACAGCGCCATGGCCACCTGGGACAGGTGGCGGCGGGTGCGCTGCTTCTTGCGTTCGCGCAGGCCTTCACTCACGGGAAGAAATCCAACCACACTCTCTTTTTGCCATGCACTCCAATATTTCCGCCCGGGGTGTACCTACCTCCACCCCGGGGGGTGCGTGCAGCCGGATTCCGCCCTCCACCCGCCCGCCCTACCGTGGTCGTCATGGACACTCTGCGACCGCCCAGCCGAAGCCCCGACGAACGCGCGTTCGGCTGGTGGCTGGCCCAGGCCGTGGTGAGCGTGCTGCCGCCGGTGCTGCTGCTGGTGCTGCTCGCGCTGCTGATCACGCCCGCCCGGCGGTGGCTGCTGCTGGCGGCCGCCATCGTGGCCGTTCCCGGCTTGTTCTACATCCTGGTGATGCCGCCGTGGCGGATGCGGGTGCACCGGTGGGAGGTGGCGCGGGAGGCGGTGTTCACGCGGGCCGGATGGGTGCGCGAGCAGTGGCGGATCGCGCCGATGGAACGCATCCAGACGGTGGACACGCTGCGCGGGCCACTGCAGCAGCTGTTCGGGCTGTCGAGCGTGGTGGTGACCACCGCCTCGGCGGCCGGGGCGCTGACGATCGACGGCCTGGACCACGAGGACGCGCGGCTGCTGGCCGAGGATCTGGCCGCCCGCGCCCGGGGCGGCGACGCCGCGTGAACCCCCACACCGATCCGCCCTGGCGGCGGCTGGACGTGCGGATCATCTGGGTGGCGGCCGCCTGGTGCGCCGGGGTGATGGTGGCCGCGCTGGCGGTACTGTGGTGGCGCGAGGCCCCCTGGTGGCTGAGCGCGCCGGTCCCGCTGGTGCTGTCCGGGATCGCCTACGAGGCGCTGCTGTGGGCCAAGACCCGCTACCGGCTGACGGACGAGCACATCGAGATGCGCACCGGGGTCCTGCTGCGCCGCCATCGCTCCATCCCCCGCGCCCGCGTGCGCAGCGTCGAGCTGAGCGCCAACCCGCTGCAGCGCGTGTTCTCCCTGGCGGTGGTCAAGGTCGAGACCGGCCACCGTACCTCCTCCGACCAGCAGGCGGCCCTGACCCTCAACGCGCTGCCCCGAGGCCAGGCCCAGGCGCTGCGCGCGGCCCTCATCCGCCGCGACGGCGCCGCAGGCGAGCAGACGATCGCGCTCGGGCAGCGGCGCTGGCTGCGGCTGGCGCCACTGTCGGTCGCCACCCCCGCCCTCGGCGTCGGCGCGCTCGGCGCCACCTACCAGGGCCTGGACCTGCTCGGCTACGAACCCGACACCGTCCTGATCCCCCGCCTCATCGACTGGCTCGGCCGCTCCGACCTCCTGCTCGTCGGCTCCCTGACCGCGCTCGGGCTCCTGCTGGCCGGCATCACCGCCACCCTCGCCCTGGCCACCGAGACGTGGTGGAACTTCCGCCTGGTGCGCGAACCCGACGGCGGCCTGCGCGCCACCCGCGGCCTGTTCGTCACCCGCTCGGCCACCCTGCAGGAGGAACGCCTGCACGGCGTCGAGATCGCCGAACCGCTGCTGCTGCGCACCGCCGGCGCCGCCTCCACCTACGCCGTCGTCACCGGCTCCGGCAGCGCCGAACAGGAGATGCGCGCCTTCAACGCCAGCGCCCTGCTGCCGCCCGCGCCGATCGCCCACGCCCACCGGGTCGCCGCCGCCGTCCTGCGCGAAGCCGACAACCCCGCCCGCACCGTCCGGCTCCTGGCCCACCCCCGGCTCGCGCTGGCGCGCCGGGTGCGCTGGGCGCTGCTGGCCGCCGCCGCGCTGGGCGCGCTCCTGGCGGCGCTGGGGGCGTGGCTGTGGCCGCCGCTGCTCACGCTCGCCTGGATCGCCACGCCGGCGGCGGGCGCGGGCGGGCTCCTGCTGGCGCGCGACGCCTACCGCAACCTCGGCCACGGCCTGACCGGCCCCTACCTGGTCACCCGCCACGGCACCCTCAAACGCCGCACCATCGCGCTCCGCCGCGGCGGGATCATCGGCTGGACCTTCACCCGATGGGCCTGGCACCGCCGCTCCACCCTGTGCCGGCTCAGCGCCACCACCCCGGGCGGGCGCGGCGTCTACCACGTCAAGGACGTGTTCATGGGCGAGGGCGTGCGCTTCGCCGAACAGACCCTGCCCGGCCTGCTGACCCCCTTCCTCACCGGCCCGCCCGCCACGCGGCCCGCAGCACCCGCACTGCCACCTGCGGCGGGGTGAGAGCGCAGGCGCACGCGTCCGGCCAGGACGGCCCGCACAGCCACACGACGCGCATCCGGCCGACCGTGGCGAGGCGGCCCGCGGGCCTTCCACCGGTTGTCCGCCGCCGCGCGCCGTACCGCGGCGAAAAGAAGGGGGGGTCAGCCGCGGACGGCGGACAGATAGCGCAGGAGGGCGTCGCGGTTGCGGGCCAGGCAGTCGATGCGGGCGGTGATGCGGTCGGCCTCGGCCTGCAGGAGGGCGGCCAGTTCCGGGGTGAGACAGTGGGGGTGCAGGTGGATGTCGCCGGCGTCCAGGAACGGCAGGATACGGCGGATGATCTCCGTGGTGAGGCCGGAGTCGAGCAGGCCGCGGATCTGCTGCACCCGGTAGATCGCCGTCGCGCCGTAGAGGCGGTAGCCGTTGTCGGCCCGTCCGGGTTCCAGCAGGCCTTGTTCCTCGTAGTAGCGCAGCATCCGGGCAGGCACCCCGGTGCGCCGCGACAGCTCGCCGATCCGCATGCCCGCCCCCACGTTTGCCTTCACACTGATGTGAAGGTTTCACGATAGCCGCATGTCGACCACCCGGCTTCCGGCGGGGGCGCTGGCGGCGCTGTCGTGCGCGGCCTTCACCGCCGTCGTCACCGAACTCCTGCCCGCCGGCCTGCTGCCCCAGCTCAGCCGGGAGCTGTCGGTATCGCCCGGCCAGGCGGGCTTCCTGGTCACCGGCTACGCGCTGACCTCGTTCCTGTCGGCGATCCCGATCACCGCGGCGGTGCGTTCGCTGCCGCGCCGCCCGGTGCTGCTGGCGGTGCTGGGCTGCTTCGCGCTGCTGAACGCCGCGACCGCGCTGTCATCGTCGTACCCGCTGACGTTCGCGCTGAGGCTGCTGGCCGGGGTGGCGGGCGGCACGCTGTGGGCGATGCTCATCGGGTACGCGGCCCGGCTGGTGCCCGCCGAGCGGCGCGGGCGGGCCATCGCGATCGTCTCGGCGGGGATCACGCTGGCGTTGTGCGCGGGACTACCGGCCGGCAGCGCGCTGGCGCAGGCGGCCGGGTGGCGGGCCGCGTTCGGGGTGCTGGCCGTCGCGGCTGCGCTGCTGGCGCTGTGGGTGGCGCGCGCGGTGCCGCCCGTGCCGGGCCAGGCCGCGGCGCGGCGGCTGCCGTTGCGGTCGGTGGCGGCCCTGCCGGGAGTGCGGGCCTGGCTGTCGGTGACGCTGGTCGTCCTACTCGCCCACCAGGCCGTCTACACCTACCTCGCGCCGCTCGCCCGGCGGGCGGCGATGGAGGCGGGCGGGGTGCTGCTGGTGTTCGGGGCGGCGACGGTGGCGGGGGTGTGGCTGACGGGGGTGTTCATCGACGGGCGGCCGCGGGCGGCGCTGGTGTCCGCGCTCGCGGGAGTGGGCGCGGCGATGGCCGGACTCGGGGCCGCGGGCACGTCGCCCCCGGTAGTGCTGGTGGCGGCCGCGGTGTGGGGGCTGGCGTTCGGCGGGGTGCCGACGCTGCTGCAAAGCGCCCTCATCGAACGCACCGGCGCCCCCCACGCCGACGTCGCCACCGCCCTGCAGACCACCGTCTACAACGTCGGCATCGCGGCCGGGTCGCTGGCGGGCGGGCTGCTGCTGGAGTCGGCGGGCGCGTGGGCGCTGCCGTGGACCGCGCTGGCGCTGGTTGCGGCGGCGCTGGCCGCGACATCGGTGATCGGCCGCGACCGGCGGCCGCGCTCGCCGGTGAGTGAAACGATCGCTTGAGGAACCGGCCGCGCGCTGTCGTACAGGCCCTTCCCTCCGTTACGGCAGCCGCCCCACACCCCACCCGCCGACGACGGCGCGCGCAGGCCGGGGGGATCGCCGCTCACGTCGCACGGGCCGGGCGCCGCAACGGCGCCCGGCCACCACCTGGACGGGCACCCGCGACGGACCCGGACGAGCACCCATCCACCGGTGGGCACGTGGGCAGTCCGCCACGGACACGCGGCCGGCTCGGCCCAGGTCTGTCAGGTGAGGGGCTGGTCGGACAAGGTGTTGGCCAGGTGTTCGATGTGGGCGCGCCACGTGGCGGCCTCGGCCGTCCCGGTGTCGGTGACGATGAGGCGGGGGCCCTGGCCGGTGCCCTCGGCCAGTTCCCAGCGGACGGTGCCGGCCGAGGTGCCGTACTCCAGCAGCTTGCCGCCCTCCAGCGCGCTGACCGCGCCCGCGCTCACCCCGGCGGGGACGAACGCGGGCGGGGGCGGCGAGCCCAGGCGCGCGCCGTCGCCGGACAGATGCCGCCACGTCTGGGCGGCGGGGCGGGTGAGCTGGCGTTCGTAGCGCAGGCCCGGCCGGTGCGGGCGGGCGCCGTCGAGGCCGAGCAGGGCGACGAAGTCCTCGTGCAGGGCGGCGCTGTCGCGGGCGGCGGCCACGGGACGGCCGTCCAGGACGGCGGCCATCGCCCGCACACAGGTGTGCCACCCGGCGGCGAAGCTGGCCGCGCCGAACCGGTCGCCGAAGGTATGGGTGAGCGTCAGGACGCTGGCCTCGCCGTCGGGGCGGATCTCCCAGCGCAGTTCGTCCTCGCCCCAGGTGTGGGCGAACAGGCGGGGCGGGTCGAAGGCCAGCACGCGTCCTTCGGGGCCGAAGCCGTAGACGACCCGCTCGCCTTCGACCCGCATGTCGGCCGGGAACCACTGCCGCACCTGCGCGGGTTCGGTCAGGGCCCGCCACACGCGTTCGGGCGGGTGCGGCAGGCGGCGTTCCATGTGCAGGCTGGTGCGGGCGCCGTCACTGCTCAGGCGGTCGTGCATCACGGTCCTCCATCGTCTCCAGGTGAGCTTCGAGCGCGTCGAAGCTCGCCGTCCACAGGCCTCGGTAAGGGGCCAGCCAGGCGTCGATCTCGGCCAGGGGCTGCGGGCGCAGCTCATACCAGCGGCGCTGGGCGTCCTTGCGGACGGCGACCAGGCCCGCCTCGCGCAGCACGCGCAGGTGCTTGGAGGTGCCGGGCTGGCTGAGCCCGGTACGCTCGGCCAGCTCCCCCACCAGACGCGGCCGCTCGCGCAGCAGGTCGAGGATCTGCCTCCTGACCGGCTCGGCGAGAACGTCGAACATGCCCACAAGTATACGTTGCCAGTTATATAACGCAAACGGCATGTTCAGGGGTGGTCAGAAGGCGGGGAAGGCCCAGCCCGGCCGACCCACCCAGATCAATGTCGGGTCGGTGTGAGCGCCGCGATCGCGCAGGCGACTCCGGCGCACACGATCGCGGCGGTCAACCCGATCGTCGCGGGCCAGCCCGCGGTCCCGGCCGTCCAGAGGTAGACAGGCGGGCCGATCAGGGTGCCCACGCTTCCGGCCTGGGTCACCGCGGCCACCGTCCGCGCGGTCCCGGCGGTGGTCCCATCCCCCAGGCCAGGGCCGGCAACGTCCACGCCCGGAGTGCCACCGGCCAGATCGCGACTGCCCCCGGCCCGGTCGGGGTCGCCGGTGCTCAGGTCGGGGAGGCCGGCGAAGATGGCCGAGACCGCCAGGCCGTTGACCGCCAGGATCGCCGCCGCACCCACCACCGCCAGGGACAACGGCCCCTGCCCGAACACGGCCGGCGCCAGCGGCGCCATGAGCACAGCCGTGACCAGCAGCCGGGCCGGGCGCACCCCCGCCCGCAACATCGCCCCGGCCACCACGCTGCCCGGCACACTGGCCGCCGCCACCAGCCCGGTCAGCAGGCTCGCGGACGCGGCGGGCAGGCCGTACCGGAAGGCCAGATAGGACGCGAGCACGGTGACCACACTCACCCCGACCAGCGCGATCAACCCGAACCCAGCAGCCACCCCCACCACCCGCCACCACGACCCGGCCCCCGCACCGGCCCCCGCACGCCGCCCCCGTCGACGCGGCCAGATGCTCGCAAAGCCGCCACCCCGTGAGGCCCACCCGGCCACCGACGTCGCGCGGCCCGGCATCACGTGCGCGGACGTCACCTGGGCAGGCATGACGTGCGCGGGCATGGTATACGCGAACATCACGTGGGCCGCCACCCCCAAGACCAACGCCAGCACCCCCACACCCACCACGACCATCCGCCACCCCGACGCCCCCACCACCGCGGCGACGCCACCCACCAGCGCCAGCCCCGCCGGCACACACAACCCCCACAAAGCCAGCCCCACCCGCCGCCCACCTTCCAGCGGCATCCGCGCCAGCAGCACCGGCCCCGCGATCACCACCAGCGCGTACCCCACCGCCTGACCACCCCGCGCCGCCACCAGCACACCCGCACCACCCGCGCACCCGGCCACGACCCCCGACACACCCAGCACCAGCAGCCCCACCACGAACACCCGCTCCAGCCGCCGGCCGCCGATCACCACCCCGAGCGGCAGGCACGCCAACGCCGCCACCAGAGTGATCCCCGACGACACCCAGCCCACAGCGGTCAGCGGCCACCCGAACCGCACCCCCAGCACCGGCAGGAACGGAATGAACTCCCCCAGCGCCATGCTGGCCGCAACCCCGGCCACCACCACGACGACCACACGCCGAACGGTGCCGCCCATCACACGCCTCCCAAACGTCAGGAAGGCGCGACCGGCGAACCGGCCCGATCCTCAAAGCCCGGCAACAGCGGGGCGACGCCTCAACCGAGGATCCTCACGACCCTCAGCCTAAACGCCACCACCGGAAAACACCCCCGGATGGACTCTCCCCCCACCGGAGAGACCATCCTGGAACACGTGGACGCAGACCTCATGCCGATCGGGCAGTTCGCCCGCCTGAGCCGCCTGAGCATCAAACAACTCCGGCACTACGCCGAACTCGGCCTGCTCACCCCCGCCCACGTCGACCCCGACACCGGCTACCGCTACTACCACCCCGCCCAAGCCCGCCACGCCCTCACCATCGGCCTGCTGCGCTCCCTCGACGTCCCCCTGGCCACCGTCGCCGACGTCCTGGCCGGAGCCACCGCCGCACTCGACCACGTACGCCACGACCTCGAAGCCGAACTCGACCGCCGCCGCCGCACCCTCGCCTCCCTCGAACGCCTCATCACCGACGGCCTGCCCGGCGCCCCCGTCCACCTCACCACCGAACCCACCCGCACCGTCCTGCTCACCCGCGAACACGCCACCGGCCCCGCCGACATCCCCCGCGCCACCTCCACCGCCATCGCGCGCCTGCTGGCCGCCGCCCCCGGCCAGCGACCGCCCGAGCTCACCGCCCTGTTCCCCATCGACCTCGACGACCACATCGACATCACCGCCACCCTCGCCCTCACCCCCGGCCAACCCCCACCACCCACCCCCGGACTCGAACGCGCCCTCCTGCCCGGCGGCACCTTCGCCAGCGCCACCCACACCGGCCCCTACGACCAGATCTCCCTCACCGCCCACGCTGTCCTGGCCTGGTGCGCCGAACGCGGACACCCCCTGACCGGCCCCATCCGCGAGGTCTACGTCTCCGACCCCGCCACCACCCCGCCCGACCGCCTCCTGACCCACCTCATGCTCCCCATCGACCCCGAGGACCACCCATGACCCCCACCCGCACCACCCACGGCCCCGTCACCTGCCTCAACGTCACCGGCATCGGCGCACCCGGCGGCCCCGAACACGCCGGCGCCATCCACGCCCTGCACACCCTCGCCACCACCCTCACCACCGGCCACGGCCCCCTCGAAGGCCAATGGTGGGTCGAAGACGACCGGCCCCCGCTCACCGTCCCCCGCGACCAGTGGCGCTGGCACCTGCTCATCGCCCTGCACGCCGTACCACAACCGGGACAGCTCGAACGCGCCCGCGAAGCCGCCCGCCCCTCAGGCGCCCCCGTCGACCGCGTACGGCTGGCCACCCACACCGAAGGCGACTGTGTCGAACTCCTCCACGAAGGCCCCTACAGCGACGAACCCCGCACCCTCGACCGCATCAACGCCTACATGCGCGAACACCACCTGCACCCCAACGGCCTCCACCACGAGATCTACCTGACCCCGCACGACGACCCCCACCCGCGCACCCTCCTGCGCCAGCCCGTCCGCCCAGCCTGAACCCCAACCCGAAAGCCCGGCCCAGAGGCCTGAAGGCGTGAAGATCTGAAGACCCAAGAGCGCAAGGGCGGACGGCCGAGGGCCGGAAGCATCGGAAAGGCCGGGAAGCTCAGGCCGCCCGCAACGCCGCCTCCGTCACCGCCCGCGCCACCCCCGGACCACGCACCACCGCCACCCCATCCGACAACTGATCCACACACCCCACCACCGGCAACGCCGCCACCTGCGGATCCGACACCGCCGCGAGCAACGCCCCCGCGAACCGCTCCCCGCCGATCACCAGGAACGGCCGGTCGTGAAACCCCCGCACCCGCGCATCCAACGGCTCGGCCAAAGCCATCCGGTTCTGCACCGCCGCCACCCGGCTGTAGGCCCGCGCCAGCCCCGCCTCCCGCTCCCGCCACGAACGCGCCCCCACCGCCACCGCCAGCGCCTCACCCAGCTCCGCCGACCCCGGCACCCGCGCCAACGCGCTCCCCAGCCACTTCGCATACGGCGGGTAGCGCCGCCGCAGCAACAACGCCAGCCGCATCACCTCACGCACCAGCCCGGCCCCCACCACCGCCGAACCCAGCTCGTCCCCCACCTCACCGCACCGCCCGGGAAACGGCTCCTCCTGCGCGATCCGCATCCACTGACACGCCAGCACATATCGCCACACATCCCGCGGATACCAGCTCAACGCCTCCCGCGCCGCCTCCAGCTCCCCCAGCCCATCGTGGAAGACCTCCCCACCGGTCACCTCCGCCAGGCGCTGCCACGGCACCGACAACCAGTCCATCACCGACACCCCGCCGCGCGGATCGAACCCCAGCACCTCCTCCAGCCAGGCGCCCAGCTCACACACCCGCACCCCCGGCCCCGACCGGCCCCGGTACCCGAACACCGTCGGATACCCGCCGAAACGCTCCGGCAGCCCCGCCGCCACCGCGGCCCGCACCGCCGCCACATCCCCGCCCTCGACGAACACCAGCACCCTCGGCCCCCAGTCGTGGTCGGCCGAACGCTCGGTGTCGAACGCCAGCACCTCAGAACCAGGACCGATCAGTGCGGCACTGTGCGGAACGGCCCCGACCAGCGGAGCCACGACCTCGCCGTAGAAGGCGCGGGACAACTCAAGACCAGGTACGAAATCGGACATCATTCGTCAACTCTGCCTGACCCGCCCCCAAAGCTCACCCCAATATTTCAGCCCGGCACGTGGAGGGCCCGCCCGGCCTCCACCAGGGCCCGCCCGGCCGTCAGCGTCGCCACCCAATCCCCGAACGCCGCCACCTCATCGGCGCCCACCGCCACCGAGAACACCACCGACGCCCCATAGGCCACCTCACGCACGGCATACCGCGAAGCACGCAGATCGTTCTCGGTCCGGCCCGCCTGGTCGTGCGCCACCGCGACCCGCATCAGCCGGGCTGGCACCATCCGCACCGGCTCGGCCCGGTCGAGCGTCTCGGTCACCGCGGAGCCGTAGGCCCGCACCAGGCCGCCCGCCCCGAGCAGCACCCCGCCGAAGTAGCGCGTCACCACCGCCACCACATCGCTGAAACCCCGCCCGACCAGCGCCTGCACCATCGGCGTGCCCGCCGTGCCGCCCGGCTCGCCGTCGTCGTCGCCCTTCTGCACGCTCTGCCCGATCACGTAGGCGGAGCAGTTGTGCGTGGCCGAGGGGTGCAGCCGCCGCCGCTCGGCGATGAACGCCTGCGCCTGCCCGGCACTCGCCGCGGGAGCGATCGCGCAGATGAAGCGTGAGCGCCGTACCTCGTTCTCGTGCTCGATGAGGGTGGTGAGGGTGAGGTACGGCTGAGCCATTCTCCCAGCCTATCGCCTTTACAACGTAGATCAACTGCTGGGACCCCGCCGCACGGCGGGCATCGCACGGGTCCTGCCGGAGGAGCCGGCGGGCGCGCTCTCAGGGCCAAGGCCGGGGTCGCTCCCGATGCCGCGCCACCCCCGCGACGAGCATCTTGGTCGCCATGCTCACCTTCCTGCGCCGCACGGCGGGAGTCCTGGCCGCGCTGCTGGCCTCGATCCTGGCCGTCGCGGCCGCCGCCTGCGCCTTCCTGGCCCTGGCCGCCGTCACCGCGTCCCCGCCCCTGTTGTACGCGGGCGCCGTCACGGCCTGCCTGCTCACCGCCTTCCTGCTGGGCCGCCTCGCCGTACGCCTGCCGACCCGCGGGGCGGCCGCCGGGTTCGCCCTGGCCGTCACCGCGTTGTCGGCGGCCGGGGCTTGGGCGCTCGTCCTGCGGCCCTGGCCGGTGCCGCCGGCCGCCGCCGATCCGGCGCACGTGCGCTACTGGGACCTGCCCACCGGCTCCCGCATCGCCTACGCCCACCGCCGGGGCGGGGCACGGCCGTACCCGGTGATCTTCCTGCACGGCGGGCCGGGAACGGCCGGCGAAGGCCTGCCCGAAGGCGCCGCGGACCTGGCCGCCGACGGCTTCGACGTCTACGCCTACGACCAGCTCGGCGCGGGACGCTCCAGCCGCCTGGCCGACGTGACCGGCTACACCGTCGCCCGCCAGGTCGCCGACCTGGAGGCGATCAGGGGCCTGCTCGGCGCGCCGAAGCTGATCCTCGTCGGCCGTTCCTGGGGCGCCACGCTGAGCGCCGCCTACCTGGCCGCCCACCCGGGCCGGGTGGCCAAGGCCGTGTTCGTCTCCCCGGGCGCGTTGTGGGCGCCGGCCGCGGGGGAGGTCGGCGAGCCGTGGAAGCGCCTGACCCCCGAGCAATCGCGCCGCCGCGACGACCTGCTCGGCGACCCGCGCATGATCGCCCTGTCCCTGCTGCTGGACAACGCCCCGGCCGCCGCGCACGCCCTGGTCCCCGACCGCGAGGCCGACGCCCGGATGCGCGAACTGCTGCTGACCGGCAAGGACGCCACCACCTGCCCCGGCGCCCCGCCCGCCCCCGTGCACGGCAACGCGCCCGGCTTCTACGCCAACCAGTTCACCGTCGCCGACACCCTGCGCGTGCCCGACCCCCGGCCCCGCCTGCGCCAGGTCCGCGTGCCCGCCCTGATCCTGCGCGGCACCTGCGACTACGTCCGCCCGCACATCGCCGCCGCCTACCGCGACACCCTGCCCGCCGCCCGCCTGGTCGAGGTCGCCGGCGCCGGGCACGGCATCTCCCACGACCAGCCCGCCGCCTACCTGCGCCTGCTGCGCGGCTTCCTCACCCCGTGAGGCGCGTGGCCAGCACGGCCACGCTCGTGTAGCGCATGGTGAACGTGCCGCCCAGCGCGTCGACCGCGGCGCCTGCGCCCTCCAGCAGGTCGGCCACCAGCTCCGGCGCCAGGCGGGTGAACATGCCGGAGGTGGGCAGCTGGTCCAGCCACTGCTCGCGGGTGCACGGCGTCTGCCAGTCCTGACGCCACCGCTCGGGCTCGCCGAAACCGCCCGCCTCGGCGATGCCCTCCACGGCCGTGGCCATCATCGGCGCGTACGGCTCGGCCCGCGTGGCCCAGGCCCGCGGGTCGAACGGCGAGTCGGGCACGAGCCGCGCGTGCAGGTCGGCCAGCGCCTGCGACAGCTCGGCCGGCGGCTGTGCGACGTTCCAGAACACGGCCAGCACGCCTCCCGGCCGCAGCACCGAGGCGGCCTTGGCGGCGCCGGCGATCGGGTCGATCCAGTGCCAGGCCTGGGCGGCGGCGACCGCGTCGAACACCCGCCCGCCGGCCTGCCACTCCTCGAACGTGGCCACTTCGGCCTCCACGCCGAGCCGCCGCGCCGTGGCGGCCATGCGGGCGTCCGGCTCGACGCCCAGCACCCGGCGCCCGGCCGCCTGGAACTGGCGGGCGGCGATCCCGGTGCCGCAGCCTACGTCCAGGACGGCCGGGCCGGCGGCGGCGACGCGCTCGATCAGGGCCTCGGGGTAGCGGGGGCGGGCGCGGTCGTAGCGCTCGGCGTCGTTGCCGAAGGACTCGGCGATCTCGCGATGCTCATGGGGCTCCCGCCCCGGCGTTATAGTGGGCATACGCCCACACTAGTGGGCGCTCGCCCACTCAAACAAGGTCGTTCGCCCACGGCGTGGCCGAGCGGCCCCGCCTCGGGAGGAGACCCGCGATGCCCACCGGAGTGGCCCTGCGCGACGCGCGCGAGCAACTGTTCGAGGCCGCCGAGCGCATCCTGCTGCGCACCGGCCCGCACGGGCTGACCAGCCGCGCCGTCACCACCGAGGCCGGCTGCGCCAAGGGCGTCCTGCACCGCCACTTCGCCGACTTCGACGACTTCCTGGCCGCCCTCGTCCGCGACCGCATCGCCCGCCTCGACGCCCAGGCCGCCGCCCTGCGGGCGAAAGCGGGCACCGCGACCGTCGCCGGCAACCTCGCCGCCGCGCTCGGCGAACTGTTCGACGCGGTCGCCGTCGCCGTCGTCGGTCTCGTCACCTTCCGCGACGACCTGCGCGCCCGCCTGCGCCAAAGCACGCCGAACGGGCTGCCGCTGCTCACCGAGGCGAGCGCCATGCTCGCCGCCTACCTCGCCGCCGAACGCGACCTGGGCCGCATCGCCGCCGGCGCCGACCCCGGCACGCTCGCGCCCACCCTCATCGGCGCCGGCCACCTGCTCTACGCCGACCGCACCGGCCCCCCGCCCACGGACGAGGCCGTGCGCGCCATGGTGGCCTCCGTCCTGAGCGGCGTCACCGCCGGGTGACCCGCGCCCTCAGGCCACGCCGTCAGGTCATGCCCTGGGTGGCGTCCTCGGCGCGGGCCTCTGGGGCGCGCCGCTCGGGCGGGCCGTAACCGCCGCCGCCGCCCGACTCGCAGCGCAACACCTCACCGGCCGCCACCGGCAGGGCGTTGACCTTCAGCATGGCGCGCTCGCCCGCCGTACCCGGATTGAGGACCACGCGCGGGGGCGCGCCCGCGCCGCCGCCCGCCAGGCCCCACGCCGGCGTGACCGAGCGCTCGAACCACAGCGACAGCGAGGTGTCGCCCAGGAACTCGTACTCGCGCACCACGCCGTTGCCGCCCCGCCACTGCCCCGCGCCCCCGGTGCCGGGCCGTATCGCGTAGCGGGTGACCCGCACCGGGAACAACGTCTCCAGGACCTCGATCGGCATGTCCCGCAGCGACCCGTTGACGTTGTTGATCAGCGCCGACTCGCCGTCGCCGCCCTCCCAGGCGCCCCAGCCGCCGACGGTCGCCTCCTGCGAGACGTACATCGCGCCGGTGCGCGGATCGGTGCCGGTGAACTGCACGATGAGCGAGTCGCCGTAGGAGGCGGCCGCGGCCCGCTCCGGCAGCACCGGCGCCAGCGCCTTGACCACCAGGTCGATGAGCAGACCCAGGTGGGAGTAGTAGTACTGGCAGGCGGCCGGGGAGCGGGCGGCCAGCATGCTGCCCGGCCGCGTCACCACCTCCAGCGGGCGGAACGAGCCGCCGTTCAGCGGCACCTCGCCGCTGACCAGCAGCTTGTAGGCCACTCGCACCGCCGCCACCGCCTGGGCCGCGCCGCAGTTGACCGGGCCGGTGGCCTGGTCGGCGCAGTCGGTCAGGTCGACCGCGATCCGCTCGCCCTCGACCGTCACGGTGACGTTGACCGGCAGCGGACGCTCCAGCGTGATGCCGTCGTTGTCCAGGTGGCCGCCGGCGGTGTAGACGCCGTCGGGCAGGGCCGCGATCGCCTGCCGTTCCAGCCGCTCGGTCTGGGCGAAGATCTCATCGCGCGCGGCCATCACCGTCTCCACCCCCCAGCGCGCCACGATCTCCGACAGCCGCCGCTGACCGGTCATCGCGCAGGCGACCTGGGCGCGCATGTCGCCGAGTGTCGCGTGCGGGAAGCGTACGTTGCGGGCGATGACCTCGTGCAGGTCGCGGCACGGCCGCCCGCCCTCGTAGATCTTCACCGGGCCCAGCCGCAGTCCCTCCTGGAAGATCGAGGTGGAGTCCATGGAGCCGCCGGGGTCCTTCGAGCCCACATCCAGCCAGTGCGCCCGCGAGGCGGCGAACCCGGCCAGCTCGCCACCGGCGAAGATCGGCCCGTAGACGGTGACGTCGTTGAGGTGGGTGCCGCCGATGTAGGAGTCGTTGAGCACCCACACGTCGCCCTCGCGCCACACCTGCCGTCCGTGCAGGCGTTCGGTCTCGCGCGTGCACACCTCCAGGTTGCCCAGGAAGATCGGCAGCCCGGACGACTGGCCGAGCACCTGGTGCTCACGGTCCAGCAGCGCGACCGCGCAGTCCTTCGCCTCGTAGATGACGGGGGTGTAGGAGGAGCGGATAAGGGTGGTGTTCATGTCCTCCGCCGCCTGAAGCAGGGCGCAGCGGATGATTTCCGTGGTGACGGGGTCGATCACAGAGAATTCACCTTGATCAGGAGGAAGCCGTTGACGTCGACGGTGGCCCGGCAGCCGGGCGGGATGACCGTGGTCGCGGTCTCCTCGACCACGATCGCCGGCCCCGCCAGCTCGCCGTCCAGGTCGGCGCGGCGCAGCACCGGCGTGCGGTGCGCCGCGCCGTTGAAGATCACATCTCGTACGGCCGGCGCCTGCGCCCGCCCGGCCGCCCGGGGCGCGGCCGCGCTCTTGGGGAAGGTGCCGAACCCGGTGCTGCGCAGCATGACCAGTTCCACCGCGGCCTCGGGCGTGGCGTGGCCGTAACGCCCGGTGTGGGCCTCGGCGTAGCGCGCGGCCAGCGCGGCGAGGAACCCGGGCTCGGCCGGCTCGGCGGCCTCGCGCAGGGGGATGGTCAGCGTGTAGTCCTGGCCCTCGTAGCGCATGTCGACCGCGTGCTCGACCCGGCGCCGGTCCTCGGGCACGCCCTGCCCGGCCAGCGCCCGCAAAGCCTGGCCTTCCAGCTCCCGCAGCCGCGCCGCCATCTCGCCGCCGTCCACCCCGGCCTGGGGCCGGAAGAACGGGTGGGTGAGGTCGCGGCGCACGTCGGCCTCCAGCATCCCCCACGCCGAGAACGCGCCGGGAAAGCGCGGCACGACAACGTCGGTGATGCCCAGTTCCCGGGCGATGAACGCCGCGTGCATGGCCCCGGCCCCGCCGAAGGCCACCAGCGTGAACTCCCTCGGCTCCACGCCGTGCTCGACCGTCAGCGTGCGGATCGCCTGGGCCATCTTGGCGTTGGCCACCTCGCACACGCCTTCGGCCAGCCGCAGCGGGTCCATGCCCAGCTCGCCCGCCAGGGACGCGATCGCCTTCTCCGCCGCGCCGGTGTCGAGGGTCATCAGGCCGCCGGCGAACCAGGCCGGATCGACCCGGCCGAGCACCAGGTTGGCGTCGGTGACGGTGGCCCGGGTGCCGCCGCGGCCGTAACAGGCGGGGCCGGGTACGGCTCCCGCCGACTCCGGGCCCACCCGCAGCGCCCCCGCCTCGGCGTAGGCCAGCGAACCGCCGCCCGCGCCGATGGTGTGCAGGTTCACGATCGGCATCAGCACCGGGTAGCCCTCGATGCGGGCCTCGGCGCTGACGTCGGGCCGCCCGCCCACGACCAGGGAGACGTCGAAGGAGGTGCCGCCCATGTCCACGCAGATCGCGTTCCCGCCGCCCAGCAGCCGCGACGCCGCCACTCCGCCCATCGTGCCGCCGACCGGGCCCGACAGCAGCGTCTGCAGCGGGCGGCGCATCGCGTACCCGGCGTTGACCAGGCCGCCGGAGGACTGCATGACGTGCACCGGCACGCCCAGCCCGCGCCCGGCGAAACGGTCCTGGATGCCGGCCAGGTAGCGGCGCACGACCGGGCCGGTGTAGGCCTCCAGCACGGCGCTGGAGGTGCGCTCGTACTCGCGCCACTCGCGCGCCACCTCGTGGCTGAGCACGACCAGCACGTCAGGGCCGAGTTCCTCGCGCAGGATCTGGCCCGCCCGGATCTCGTGGGCGGGGTTGGCGTAGGAGAACAGCAGGCTCACCGCGACCGCGTCGAAGCCCTCCTCGCGGGCCCGGCGGGCCGCGTGCCGTACCGCGGGCTCGTCCAGGGGGGTCAGCTCCTCGCCGCGCCAGTCCAGCCGGCCCGCGGCCTCCATGACGTCGGCGCGCGGCACCAGCGGGACGGGCTTGCGGTAGCGCAGGTCGAACATGCGCTCGCGGTTGCCGCGGGCTATCTGGTACACGTCACGGGCGCCGCCGGAGGTCAGCAGCAGCACGCGGGCGCCCTTGCGCTCCAGCAGCGCGTTGAGCCCCTGCGTGGTGCCGTGGACGAAGAAGGAGATGCGCGCGGGATCGGCAACGACGCGGCCGAGGGCGTTGAACACGCCCTCGGCCAGGTCGCCGGGGGTGGAGGGGGCCTTGGCCGCCACGACGGCACCACTGCGCTCGTCGTAGCAGACAACGTCGGTGAAGGTACCGCCGATGTCCATCGCGACTCGATACGTCATGCCCCGCACCGTATGCGGAGTCCGGCCCGCTCCGCTGTGCGGGGTGCACAGCGCAGGGCCGGATTCCGGGCGTCATGCCCGGAGCTGGGTGAAGAACTCCCGCACGTCGGTGACGTAGGCCTGCGGCTGCTCCAGCGCGGCGAACGTGCCGCCCCGCTCGTGCTCGATCCACGCCACGACGTTGTTGTCGCGCTCGGCGAAGCGGCGGATCGGGCGCAGGATGTCGCGCGGGAAGACCGAGATCGCCGTCGGCACCGTGGCGGGCTTCAGCTCCCACTCCACCGTGGTGTCCTGCTCGGTGTCGGGCGTCTCGACGAACGAGCGGGCCGCCGAGCCCGCCGTGTTGGTCAGCCAGTAGATCATGGTCGTGGTCAGCAGCCGGTCGCGGTCGACACCGCCGTCGCTCCACTCGTGGTAGACGCTGGCGAACCAGGCCAGCAGCGCCACGGGGGAGTCGGCCATGCCGTAGGCGAAGGCCTGCGGGCGGGTGGACTGGATGAGCTTGTAGCCGTACTGCTCGTGCGGGTAGGCCTCGCGGAAGGCCATGCGCTCGGTCTCGGTCGCGGTGAGGTCCTCCATCTCGCCGGGCAGGCCGAGCGGGAAGCAGATCAGGCCGTTGCCGTGCATGCCGGCGACCCGCTCGGGCGCCAGCACGCCGATCTCGCGCGAGATCCACGTGCCCCAGTCGCCGCCCTGCACGCCGAAGCGCTCATAGCCCAGGCGGGACATCAGCTCCAGCCAGGCTCCGGCGATGCGGGTGGCGCCCCAGCCCATCTCCCGGGTCGGGCCGGACAGGCCGTATCCCGGCAGCGACGGGATGACCAGGTGGAACTCGCGCGCCAGCGGCGCGATGACGTCCAGGTACTCCACCGGCGAGCTGGGCCAGCCGTGGGTGATGAGCAGGGGCAGCGCGTCGGGGCGCGGGCAGCGCACGTGCAGGAAGTGCACGTTCTGGCCGTCGATCTCGGTGGTGAACTGCGGGTGGGCGTTGATCTCGGCCTCGGCCGCGCGCCAGTCGTAGCCGCCGCGCCAGTACGCGACGAGGTCCTTCAGCTCGGCCAGCGGGACTCCGAGGCGCCAGCCCTGGCCGGGCACCTCGTCGGGCCAGCGCACCTGGTCGAGCCGCGTGCGCAGATCGTCCAGGTCGGCGGCGGGGACGGCGAGGGTGAAGGGCTGGATGAGGGTCAAGGCGTACTCCTCCAAAGTTTCGGTACGCTGTACCGTACACCATACGGTTCGGAAGGCGCAACAAGACACTGTCCGGCCATCGCCTGCTTCAGCGGGGGTACTCCACCTTCGCGTCGTCGCCGGTGACGATCAGGCCCGAGTTCGCGCCGCCGACCGCCACCGCACGCTCCCCCGACGCCGTCACCGACGGCGCCGGCACCATGGCCGCGATCTCACCCGCGAGCCCCGGCTCGGCCTCCAGCGCCCGGCGGATCGCCAGCCGCAGCGCCGCCACGTAATCGGCGTCGCCCGGATGCGCCGCCAGCTCCTCGATCGCCTCCCGCCCCGCCGCCCCGGCCTCGGCGCCGCCGAACAGCCGCCGCAGAATCCTCGTACCCAGACCCACCGTGGACTGCGCCGCCGCCTCCTGCGTCTTGGCCAGCACCGCCCCGCCGTACGCGCTGACCGCCGCACTCACGTACGGCATCACGTCATGCGCGAGCACCGCCACGTCCATCCCGACCCCTTCCGCCCTCAGAAACCACCGCGCCCTCAGGAACCACTGCCCGCCGCCACCAGCTCCGCGATCTCCACCCGCGACGACACCCCCAGCTTCGCCAGGATGTGCTCCACGTGCGCGTCCGCCGTCCGCTTCGAGATCACCAGCCGCTCGGCGATCTCCCGGTTCGTCAGCCCCTCCTCCACCAGCCCCGCCACCTCACGCTCACGCGGCGACAACAGCTCCATCGCCGCCCGCCGCGGCGCCTGCACCGGGATCGCGTCCACATCCAGGTCCGCCAGCTCCACCGCGTCCCCCGGCGACAATCCCGACCCCTGCCGGAAGATCGCCGCATACCGCTCAGCACCCAGGCTCTTCGACACCAGCGCGATCGCCCGGTCGTGATGGCGCAGCAGCAACGGCGCACCCGCCAGCGGCGCGGCGAACTGCTGCCACACCCGATCGGCCGCCCCCAGCAGCCAGCACGCCCGCACCATCCGCTCCTGATCGGCCGCCTGCCACGCCAGCAGCTCCAGGCAGTCCGCCACCGCCAGATGATCACCCAGCGCGTACTTCATCCGCACGGCCAGCCGCGCCTCCCGCACCGACCCCGCCAGATCACCCAGCGTCCAGCGCGCCAGCGCCCGCAGGAACAACACATACCCCTGCAACCAGCACTCCCCCGACCCCTCACCCAGCAGCCCCAGCACCTCGCCGGTCACCACCAGCGCCGTCTTCCCATCGCCCGACAGCGCGTGCAACGCCCCCTTCTCCATCAGCGCGATCGCCAGCCCCGTACGGTCCCCCAGCGCCGTCAACCGCGCACACGCGTCGTCGAACAGCGGAAACCCCTCATCCGGCCGCCCGCTCAGCAGCCGGTGCACCGCCAGATGCTGGATCGCCAGCGCCCGCAGCCGCTCATCGTCCAGCTCCTTCGCGATCGCCAGCGACTCCTCGATCCACGGCAACGCCACCCGCTGCGCCCCCTGCTGCAACGCGAAGAACCCCAGATGCCCCAGCCCCTCGGCCCGCTCGGGAACCCACGCCGGCACCCGGTCGAGCGCCCGCTCCAGCCACACCCGCCCCTCGGCCAGCCGCGCCCCGCACAACCAGTACGGCCACAGCGACACCGCGAACCGCAACGCCGCCCGCTCCCCGCCCGCCTGACCCAGCGCGAACTCCAGCGCCGCCCGCACGTTCGCACGCTCCTGGTCCAGCTCGTGATACAGCGCCAGCTGATCCCCGGTGAACGCCCGCCGCGAGAACCGCTCGGCCAGCGACCGGAAATAGTCCAGATGCCGCCGCCGCACCTTCTCCTGCTGCCCCATCAGCGCCAGCTGCTCGGCCCCGAACTCCCGCAACGTGTCCAGCAGCCGGTAACGGTCCTGGCGCCCCTCCATCCGCAGCAGCACCGACTTGTCCACCAGCCCGACCAGATGCTCGATGATCCGCCCCACCGGCAACTGCTCGTCCTGGCACACCGCCTCGGCCGCCGCCAGGTCGAACGACCCCGCGAACACCGACAGCCGCGCCCACAGCAGCCGCTCGTCGCCATCGCACAGATCATGGCTCCACGTGATCGTCGTGCGCAGCGTCTGATGCCGCGGCAACGCGCTGCGCCGCGCCGTCAGCAGGCTGAACCGATCCTCCAGCCGCGCCAGCAACCCCTCCAGCGGGATCGCCCGCAACCGCACCGTCGCCAGCTCGATCGCCAGCGGAATCCCGTCCAGCCGCCGGCACAGGGCCGCCACCGACGCGTGATTGTCCTCGTTCACCGTGAACCCCGGCACCACCGCCGCCGCCCGCTGCGCGAACAACGCCACCGCGTCCTGGCCCGAGCCCAGATCGAGCACCGGCAGCGGCGGGATCGACAAGGTGTGCTCACCGGCCACGTCCAGCGGCTGACGCGTCGTGGCCAGGATCGTCACCGCCGGCGCCTCCCGCAGCAGCACCTCCGCCAGCATCGCGCACGCCTCGACCAGATGCTCACACGTGTCCAGCACCAGCAGCACCTGCCGCCCCGCCAGGCAGTCCACCAGATGATCCAGCGCCGGCCGCGCGTCCTGCTCCGGCAGCCCCAGCGCCGCCGCCACCGTGTGCGCCAGCAGCCCCGCGTCCACCAGCGCCGACAGCTCCACCAGGCACACCCCGTCGGCGAAACGCTCACGCGCCTCATGGGCGCCCTGTAACGCGATCCGCGTCTTGCCCACGCCACCCGGGCCCACCAGCGTCACCAGCCGGGCCTCGCCCAGCAGCCTGGCCACCATCGCCAGCTCACCCGTCCGGCCGACGAACCCGGTCACCTGCACGGGAAGGCCCCCGCGCCGCAAGTCCATCGCCGGTGCCATCGACCCCTCCCGGATCCGCCTCGATTGCCTCAGCGTACGCGCCGGATGACAATTCGTAAGGGGGTATACCTAGAAGATCCAGCCCCGATTTTAGGTATGCGGATAGGTACGCCCGCCCGAGGCGCCACGCCCCCCGCATCTAGAACACTCAGAGCGTGAGTGCGGGCGACGCCCTCGTCGGGCGTGATCAACACCGGAACAAGATCCTCCATCTGCTCGGCCGCGAACGGCTGGTGACCATCACCGGAGCCGGGGGCGTCGGCAAGAGCGCACTGGCCCGCGCGGTGGCCGCCGGCTTCGACCCGGCCGCCCGCCTGATCGACCTCGACCCCTCCAACGTCCACGAGACGATCCTCAGCGGCGAGCGCCTGCCCTGGGACGGCGGCGAACCGCCCCGCCTGCTCGTCCTGGACACCTGCGACCACGTCGTCGACCGCTGCGTCGCCCTCGTCGAACGCCTGCTGCGCGCCCTGCCCGACCTGCGCGTCCTGGTCACCGGCCGCGAGGTGCTGAGCATCCCCGGCGAGCACGTCACCGTCGCCGGCCCCCTGTCGGCGCCCGACGCCGCCACCCTCTTCCACCTACGCTCCGGCGGCCTGCGCGCCGACCCCGCCGTCCTGGCCCGCCTCGAAGGCCTGCCTCTGGCCATCGAGATCGCCGCCGAGCACCTGCTGGAGTCCGGCAAGCTCGCCGAGATGCTCGACAACGGCGCCTTCCACAGCCTGCCCGCCGGCCCCGCGCACCCGGCCCGGCACGCCAGCATGCGCGCGGCCGCCGCCTGGAGCCATCGCCAGTGCCAGCCGCTCGACGCCCAGGCCTGGCAGCGCCTGGCCGCCTTCGACACCGCGTTCGGCCTGGAGGAGGCCGAGCGCGCCCTGACCGGCCACCGCGCCGCCGACGCCGCAGACGCCGCCGAGGCCGTGGCCCGGCTGGTGGAGCGCTCCATCGTGCTCGTCGACTCGGCCGCGGTGGACGGGCGCTGGTACCGCATGCCGTTCCACCTCCGCGCCTTTACAATGTAGATCACCGGCTGACGTGCACGGCCAGATGCAGGGCCAGGCGCGTCGCCGGGTCCTCCAGGTCGTAGCCCGCCGCCCGCACCCGCTCCAGCCGGGTCGTCACCGTGTTGCGGTGCACCCCCAGCCGCTCGGCCGCCCGCAGCGCCCCGCCCCCGTCCAGCACCGCGGCCAGCGTCGCCAGCAGGCTCCCGTCCTTGTCCGCCGCCCGCAACGGCCCCAGCACCACCTCGGCGGGCGCCCGCAGCACCCCCGCGGGCAGCGCCGCCAGCAGCTCCGCGGGACCCATCCGGTCCGCGCGCGCCACCGCCCCGGCCCGCGCGGTGAACGCCGCGGCCTCGGCCCCCAGCAGCGACTCCCCCACCGCGCCGAACCGCTCCACCTGCCGCCCCGCCCCCGCCGCGACCGCCCGCGGCAGCAGCCGCGCACACTCCCCCAGCCGTACGGCCAGCGCCCCCGGCTCCAGCTCCGCCCAACCGGCCCACCCCTCACCCCGCCGCATCACCGGCACCGCCCCCAACGCCCCCACCAGCAGCTCCCTGACCAGCGCGTGCTCCGCCGGCTCCGCCTGCCACCCCACCGGCCTGACCACGAACCCGCTCACCGGCCCCCGCACCGCCCACCCCAGCGCCGCCGCCCGGCCCAGCGCCTCCCGCACATCCCCCGCCGCCCCGGGAACCTCGTCCGCGACCGCACCGCCCGCAGATTCCCCCCCGGGCAGGCCGTCCAGCAGAGCCTCCGGCATCGCCAGCAACCGCTCGGCCAGCGCCTCCTGCACCGCGAACTCCCGCCCGGCCACCAGCCGCTCCGCCGCCGCCCACGCGCTCAGCGCCGCCACCGCCAGACCCAGCACGGTCCGCACCACCGACGGCCAGCCCGGCGAACGCACCGCCCCGGAGGCCACCAGCCGCCCCAGCCCGTCGGGCAGATCCATGTCCACCAGCACCCGCTCCCCGCCGGCGCCCGAACCCGGGCCGCCGTCGGTGAGCCCGGCCGCCCGGCCCGCCAGGCGCGTGCCGTACCGATCGAGAAAGGCGACGGACGTGCCCGGCAGCTCCGCGTTCAGCACCCCCAGCACCCGCCGCGCCGAGGCCCCCGCCTCGGCGATCCTCGTGGCGCAGCGCGCCACGAGCTGCGTGCGCGCCGCCTCGGGACGCGAGGCCGCGGAAGCCACCTCCACCGCCGTCACCAGCGGATCTCCGTCCACGAAGATCAGCGTCACGCCCAGCCGCTCCGCCAGCACCTCCCCCGACCCCGAGCTCAGCGCGCTGGAGGGCGCGATCACACACGCCGCCGCCTGCTCCCACGCCCGCCGCATCGCCATCTCCACCGCCCACCCGCCCGAGGCCGCCGCCCCGATCAGGACGACCGCGGTGTGCGGCACCACATCGGCGAACACGCCCAGCTCGTCCACGATCCGCACCTGATGCACCGGGTTGGCGCCGCTGCCGTACATGTGCGCCCCCGCCAGCGGCCCCGCGTCCACCAGCTCGGCCACCGTCACCGGCGACTCCCACCCCCGCGCCCTCACAACGGCACCCCGAACGCCCGCACCCCGCCCAGCTCCCGCCCCCGCTCGGTATGCCACACCGGAGCCGCCCGCACCACCATGACCTCGACCTCCATACCCGGCGCCGCCTTGTCCACGTCGACCACCAGCTGATCCACCGCCGACACCAGGCAGATCAGGTCGGGCGCCATCGCCACCGGCGCGCCGTCGGCCAGCGCCAGCACGATCTCGTTGTGCGCCTCCAGCCGCACCAGCCGCCGCAACCCGCCCGTCTCCTCCACCACGATGCTCGACGGCAGCGACGGCAGCTCCAGGTCCGCGCCGTGCCCGCTGCTCCCCTCCACCGCGGCGATCACGCCGCGGCACAGGGTCTTCATCCCGTACGGCGCCGCCACCGCCCGATCCGCCCCCGGCGCCCCCGCCTCCAGCAGCCGCCCCACGGTCCCCGGCACCATCGCCCCCGCCAGCTCCCGCGCGCTCATCGGATAGCACGCGCCCACCGCCCACCCGCCCATCGCCAGCACCAAAGGACGCACCACCGCCTCCACCCGGTCAGGCGCAGTCTCCAGCACCACCAGCTCCCCGCCGCCCCCCGCCAGCGCCAGCGGCGTCGCGCTCACCCCGCCCAGCGTGTACGTGGTCTGCTCCACCAGCGGAAACACCCGCCCCGTCCCGTCGCCGTCCACCAGCGGCACCCCCAGCAGCGCCGCGGCCACCAGCGGCAGCAGCGCGTTCTCCGCGGCCAGGTTCAGCGCCACCACCGCGCCCACCGCCGCGCCCAGCCGCCGCTCCAGGGCCCGCACCGCCCGCACCGGCTCATCGCCCGCGGGCAGCTGCTCCCCCAGCGCCGTCGTCGAGCCCACCAGCGAGACCGCCACGCACACGGTCTCCCCCGCCAGCGCCCCGGCCGCCACGACCGGCACACCCGTCCCGATCACCGACCCCGCCCAGTCCAGCATCAGCCGGTACGACGGCTCCGCGGCCCCCGTCGCGAACAACCGCGACCCGGCCGCGAACCGCGCCAGCTGCCCGGGCCCGATCACGGCGTCGCTCCCCCGGCCGAGGCCCGCACCCGGTAGAGCCCGTGCGGCAGGTACGACAGCGGGTTGACCGTCAGCGTCGCGATCGCCGCCGACCCGGGCGCAGCCCCCGCGCTCACCACCCGGGTCAGCGCCTCGTCGCGCGCGTCGCGCAGAACCCGGTCGAGCTCCGCCCGCCCCCGCGCCTGCACGATCCGCTCCACCTCGGCCACCGGCTGCCCCAGCGCCGCCCCGAACGCCCGCGCCGCCCCTTCCTCTCCCTCGCCCCCGAGAACGGCCAGGCCGCGCGCCAGGCTCGCCGTCGCCCCGAACCGGCAGATCAGCGGATAGCGGCGGAAGTAGTGCGCCGACACCAGCCCGTACCCGGTCCTGGCGAAGTACAGCGGCAGCCCGTCCAGCGCCTGCCCCACCTCGCGCGCCACCCGCACGGCCGCCGGTCCCAGGGCGGCGTTGAGCATCGCGTCCTCCTCGCGCTCGCGCAGCCCCGCCCGGCCGAACTCATACGACAGGGTGATCCGCGCCCCCGGCACCTCGGCCGCCACGATCTCCGCCACCGCCAGCTCGTGGTCGGCCAGCACGGGCGAGCCGGTCGCCGTCACCGCGAAGTCGCTCAGCCCGCACGAGGCGGCGAAGCGCCGTACCGCCTCGACGTCCAGCGGCGCCAGCGGGCGGCCGGTCAGGCTGTGCCCGCCCCGCACGATCGTCGCCGCCCCGCCGGGGTGGGCCGGGTGCGGCGCGAGCACCTCGGGGCACGGCCCGCCCACCCGGATCGCCGCCACCGGCGCGAGCTCGGCCTCCTCCAGGTCCAGCGCCACGCACACGGCCCGCGCGCCGAGCCCGCCGGCCAGCTTCGCCAGGCCGCCGAACGGCGGCCCGGCCGCGGCAGGAAGCTGCCGGGAGAACACCAGAGCGCCGTCGCGCACGGCCGCGACCGTGGTCGCGGGCCGCCCGGGTGCGACGCCGACGATCACTCCAGCTCGCGGCCTTCGGTCTCCGGCAGCGGTACGGCCAGCAGCGCCGTGACCACCATGAACGCGTTGATGATCAGGATGGTCGTGGTGAACCCGGTCGCCCCGGCCAGCAGCGCCCCCACGGCCGACGGCGCCGCGGTGGTGGCGACCAGCTGGGCGGCGGTCGCCCACGAGTAGCCGGTCCCGCGCAGCGCGGTCGGGTAGAACTCGCCGTTCCAGGTGTTCCACACGCCCCAGGCGCCCAGGCTGAAGAACGACAGCACGAAGTTGCCCGCGTACAGCTCCCACGTGCTGCCGGCCAGCGCGAACCACAGCCCGCCCAGCACGGCGGCCACGACGTACACCAGGAAGACCTTCTTGCGGCCGAACCGGCCGGTCAGCAGCGAGGCGCTCACGTATCCGGGGATCATCATGAGCGCGCTCAGCGCCGCGAAGCCGAGCGAGGCGTCGAGGGTGAGGCCGCGTTCCTGCAGCAGGGTAGGCAGCCACGTCTGCAGGCCCCAGTAGCCCCAGTTGAAGGCGAAGTTCAGCAGCAGCATGACGATCGTGATCTTCGCCAGTTTGCCGCGGAACAGGTCGAGGGGGTTGCCGGGGCGGCGCGCCGCGACCGTGAACTCGGCGTCGGCGTCGGGGCTGGACAGCAGGCGCAGCACCGCGCGTGCCTCGTCCTGGCGGCCGCGGGCGGCCAGCCAGTACGGCGACTCCGGGACCCAGGCGCGGATCGCGAACGCCCACAGCCCGGCCACCGCGCTGGCGATGACGACCACGTGCCAGCCCATGGCGCCGAACGCGAGGGAGGCGCCGATGGCGGCCAGGATGCCGATGGGCCAGCCGATCGACAGGTAGACGGCGGCGCGGCCGCGGTGGCGGGTGGGCAGCAGTTCCAGGAAGTAGGGGAAGGTGATGGTGTAGACGCCGGCCAGCGCCAGGCCGGAGGCCACCCGCAGCGTGATGAGCGTGGGCAGGTTCGGCGCGAAGGCGGAGGCGAAGGCGATGACGCCGTAGGCCAGCAGCGACCAGAACGCGGTGGGCCTGCGGCCGACGCGGTCGGCGACCGGCCCCCAGATGAGCACGCCGGGGATCATGCCGAACGCCACCGCCGACAGCACGATGCCGATGCCCGCCTCGTCGATGCCGAAGGCGCCGCCCAGATCGCCCGCGACGTAGATCAGCGCGAGCTGCTCCCACGACTCGATGACGAACGCGACGAACAGCGCCAGCGCGATCAGCACGTGCCGGCGGGTGAACGGCATCCGGTCGAACGCCGCCCCGATGGGGAGCGTTCGCGCGGAGGTAGCGGTCATGGATGCTCCTCGGAAGGGGGCGCGACGTTGGCCGCACCCTAGGCACGCCCCCTGTCCGCGTCGGTGTGCACGCCGCACGTCAGGTACGGCCGGCGGTGTGCACCCTGCCCTGGAGCCCTAGCATACCCGCAGGTCAGAGCGTGTTCTCGTGCACGTGCACGATGCGCCACTCACCGCCCTCGCGGCGCAGCACCGAGGTGGTGCGCACGATCTGCGGGGCGCCGCTCTCGTAGGCGACGCGCAGCACGTAGCGGGCCAGCGCGCTCTCGCCCCACACGTCGACGACCTCGTCGGAGGCGGTGAGCGTGACCCGGCCCTCGTCCGGGCGGGCGTCGCGGACCTTGTTGAGCTGTTCGCGGGTGGTGATCAGGCCGGGGTGGTCGGAGTCGAAGATCGTGGCCTGCGGGTGCAGACGGCGGTCGATGCCGTCCCGGTCGCCTCGGGTGTAGGCGTCGTACATGCCGGTGATGACCGCCCAGACGGCGTCGCGTGCCACGATGCAGCTCCTTGGTTGAGTTTTGCGTGCTTTGTCACGTTAGAGCACGCGGAAGCACCGCGCCGACGCCTTTACAATGTAGATTTCTAAGGCTGCCGCGTGGCGGCGGCCTCGTCCAGCCGGTCGACCACGGACCAGGCGATGTCGCCGAACGCCGCCAGCTGCCGCGGGGTCAGCAGGTCGATGAAGTGCCGGCGCACCGAGGCCACGTGGCCGGGGGCGGCCTCCTCGATGGTCCGCAGGCCCTCCTCGGTCAGGACGATGACCGCCCCGCGCGCGTCGGAGGGGTGCTCCCGCCGGGAGATCAGGCCGCGCTGCTGCATGCGAGTCAGCTGGTGCGACAGCCGGCTCTTCGACCACTTCAGGTGCGCGGCCAGCTCGGTCAGCCGGACGCTGGCCCCGGGCGCGCCCGACAGGTTGGACAGCACGTCGTAGTCGGCCTCCGACAGGCCGGACTCGTGCGCCAGATCCCGCGCGACCTCCCGGTTGAGCAGCAGGAACATCCGCCGGTAGCCGAGCCACGCCCGTGCCTCCGCCTCGTCGAGCCATCGCGCGTCCTCTGTCATGCCCCCCAGTGTAGTTGACATGTCACCATCTCCCGCCTACGGTTGTTGTCATGTCAACCTTCGGCCTGAACATCTCCACCTCGGCCGCACCGGGCGCCGACCCCGTCGCCGAGGCCCGCCGCGCCGAGGAACTCGGCTTCGACTACGTCTCCTCCGCCGACCACCCCTGCACCACCTACGACAGCTTCGAGACCTGGACCATGCTGTCCTGGATCGCCGCCGCCACCACGCGGATCAAGGTCGCCACCCGGGTGCTCGGCGTGCCGTACCGCAACGTCGCCATGGTCGCCAAGATGGCCGAGACCTTCGACCGCCTGTCCGGCGGCCGCCTCATCCTCGGCCTCGGCGGCGGCTACTCCGACGAGGAGTTCCGCGCGTACGGCATGCGCGTGCCCACCGCCCGCGAGAAGGTCGACGGGCTGGCCGAGGCCGTCCAGATCATCCGCGGCCTGTGGAGCGAGCCAAGCTTCACCTTCGAGGGCCGCTACCACCGCACCGAGGCCGCCCGCCTCGAACCCAAGCCGGCGCGGCGCATCCCCATCTGGCTCGGCACCTTCGGCCCCCGCGCGCTGGCCGTCACCGGCCGCCTGGCCGACGGCTGGATCCCCTCCTACGGCTTCGCCGGCCCCGAGGAGGTCACCGCGATGCGCGCGCGCCTGCTGGCCGCCGCGCACGAGGCGGGACGCGCCCCCGAGGAGATCACCTGCGCCTACAACCTCGCCGTCCGCGTCGAGGACAGGCCCACCGCCGAGCCGGGCACGCTGGCCGGCTCACCGGCGTACCTCATCGACGCCCTGCGGGGCTTCCAGCGCATCGGCTTCACCTCCTTCACCCTCATGCCCTCCGGCGACGACCGCGACGAGCAGGTCGAACGCCTGGCCCGCGAGGTCGTCCCCGCCCTGCGCGAACCCGCTCTTCTTGGCACGCCGTTGGCCCGGCGCTGAACCGCCGCACCCTAGCGTTGCCCCTATGAGCGATGCGTACGAGGCCGCCGGGCGGATGGAGAAGACCGCCAGGGCGGGCGCGGCGCCGGAGCGCGCCGACCACGCCGACGCCACCCGCGTGGCCGACGCCGAGAGCGCGCCCGAGCCGCCGCGGCCGGTCCACGACACCGGCGACGCCGAACGCGCCGTCCGCCGCGAGCTGCTGTGGGGCTCCGACCTGTCCACCTCCCGCCTGGACCGGGACCTGCCCCACGAGGACTGAGCTCACTCGCGGCGCAGTTCGTGCTCCAGCTGCTCCAGCTCGGCGCCGCCGGCCATGAGCGAGGTCAGCCGCTCGCGGGTGATGTCGGCCTTGGCGTACTCGCCGAGGCTGGTGCCGCGGTTGAGCAGCAGGAAGCGGTCGCCCACCGGGTAGGCGTGGTGGGGGTTGTGGGTGATGAACACCACGCCCAGCCCCCGGTCACGGGCGCGCGCGATGTAGCGCAGCACCACCCCGGCCTGCTTGACGCCCAGCGCCGAGGTCGGCTCGTCGAGGATGAGCACCCGGGCGCCCAGGTGGACCGCCCGCGCGATCGCCACCGACTGCCGCTCGCCGCCCGACAGCGTGCCGACCGGCTGGTCGACGTCGCGGATGTCGATGCCCATCGCGTGCAGTTCCTCGCGGGCCACCCGCTTGGCCTTGGCCACGTCGAAGCGGCCGAAGCTCTTGCGCGGCTCGGAGCCGAGGAAGAAGTTCCGCCACACCGACATGAGCGGGATCATCGCCAGGTCCTGGTAGACGGTGGCGATGCCGTGGTCCAGCGCCGCGCGCGGGCTGGCGAACGTGACCGGCACGCCGTCCAGCAGCAGTTCGCCCGCGTCGTGGCGGTGCACCCCCGACAGGATCTTGATGAGCGTGGACTTGCCCGCGCCGTTGTCGCCGAGCACGCAGGTGACCTGCCCGGCGGTCACGCCCATGGACACCTCGCGCAGCGCCAGCACCGAGCCGAACGCCTTGCCGATCGCCCTGGTCTGCAGGATCACCGCTTCACCTCTTCCGCGTAGCGCCGTACCAGGCGGTTGGCGAGGGTGGCCAGCAGCAGCATCGCGCCGAGGAAGAACTTGAACCAGTCGGCGTCCCAGCCCAGGAAGACGATGCCCTTGTCGGCCATGCCGAAGATGACGGCGCCGATCGCGGCCCCGATGGCCGAGCCGTACCCGCCGGTGAGCAGGCAGCCGCCGATGACGGCGGCGATGATGTAGATGAACTCCTGCCCGATGCCGATGTTGGCCTGCACGGACGTGTAGCGCAGCGCCATGATCGAGCCGACCAGCCACGCGGCGAGCGCCGTCGTCATGAACAGCGCGATCTTCGTGCGGGCGGCGGGCACGCCGACCGCGCGGGCGGCCTGCTCGTTGCCGCCCGCCGCGAAGATCCAGTTTCCGGCGCGGGTACGCATGAGCACCCACGTGGCCAGCGCCGTCGCCGCCAGCCACCACAGGATCGCCACCCGGAAGTGCACCTGCCCGATCTGGATCGTGCCCGCGAAGATCACCCGCGCCGACTCGAAGCCCGAGGCCGTGCGCAGCCCGCTGACCTGCACGGTGCCGGTGATCAGCTTGGTGACGCCCAGGTTGAGGCCCTGCAGCATGAGGAAGGAGCCGAGCGTCACGATGAAGCTGGGCAGCTTGGTGCGGGTCACGACGATCCCGTTGAGGAAGCCGATCCCGAGCGCCACCGCCAGGCTGATCAGCATGGCGAGCCAGACGTTCACGCCGTACTCGGTGGCCAGCGTGACCAGGATGAGCCCGGTGGTGCCGGTCAGCACGCCCGCCGACAGGTCGAACTCGCCGCCGATCATCAGCAGCGCGATCGCGACCGCCATGATGCCGAGCGTGGCGGCCGGATCGAGCCAGTTGGCGATGCCGGCGGGCGAGCGGAAGACCGGCGACTGCGCGGCGAAGAAGGCGAAGACGACGATCGCGCCGACGACCGCGCCGAGCTCGGGGCGGATCAGCGCCCGCCGCAGCCGGCCGACGTCGGCCAGCCGCTCGTCGGGCTTGACCGCGGTCATCGGGTGCCTTCGCCGGCCAGCTTCTCGACCTGCGCCGCGTTGTCCTTGGTGACGAAGCCGGGACCGGTGTTGACCGGCAGCCCGCCGCCCACGGTGTTGAGGTTGTCCTTGTAGAGCTTGAGGAAGGTGATCGGCAGCCAGCCCTGCAGGTACTGCTGCTGGTCCACGGCGAACAGCACCTCCCCGGCGTTGATCGCGGCGATCACGTCGGGCGACAGGTCGAAGGTGGCCAGCTTGGCCTGCGAGCCGGCGTCCTTGATCGCGTCGCGGGCGGCGACGGCCACGGCCGGGTTGAGCGCGAGCACGCCGTTGACGGAGGTGTCGGACTGCAGCTTGGCCGCCACCTTGGAGGTGACGTCGGCGAGGTTGCTGACGTCCACCTGCAGGCGCTCGACGGTGCCGCCGAGGCTCTGCTCGGCGCCCTTGCACCGCTGCTCCAGCCCGACGTTGCCGGCCTCGTGGATCACGCACAGCAGCTTGGACACCCCGGCCGCCTTCAGCTGCTCGCCCGCGCCCCGCCCGGCCACGTCCTCCGACTGGCCGACGTGGGTGAGCGCGCCGAACGCCTTGGAGGACTCGGCGCCGGAGTTGATGGTCACCACGGGGATCTTCGCGGCCACCGCCTTGCCGATCGACTCCTTCAGCGCGTCCGGGTTGGCCATGGAGACCACGATCCCGTCGACCTTCTGCGAGACCGCCTGGTCGATGAGCTGCGACTGCTTGCCCGCGTCGCCGTCGCCCTGGTAGGTCACGCTCGCGCCGTACTGCTTGCCCGCGGCCTCGGCGCCCTTCTTGACCACGTCCCAGAACTTGTCGCCGGCTGCGGCGTGGGTGATCACCGCGTACGTGCCGGCGGCGCCGCCGGTGGCCGCCGGCGCCTCGGCGGCCGGGGAGCTCGCGGCGCTCTGGCCCGCCCCGCCTCCGCCCGAGCATCCGGCCAGCGCCAGGGTGCCGAGCACGGCCACCACGATCCGGGTTCGCTTCATGGCTTCAACCTCCAAGACCAACGGCTTGCCCCGGTTCTAGTCCTGCCACGCTCCACTGTCAACCATTTGTCGTGACATTAAGACCTACAATATAGAACGGAATTCTCCGTTCCAATGCTACAGTGGGAAGATGACGAGCACACCGATGAGCGGCCGCAAGAAGCAGGCGGCGCGCAACGACGAGGTGATCCTCCAGGCGGCCAAGGAGGTCTTCACCGCCAACCCCTCCGCGCCGATCGCCGCCGTGGCCGAGCGCGCCGGTGTGGGCATCAGCGCACTCTATCGGCGCTACCCCAGCAAGGACGCGCTGCTGCAGAAGCTCTGCGCCGACGGCATGCGCGCCTACAACGAGGCCGGCGAGCGCGCCCTCGACCCCGGCATGGACCCGTGGGAGGCCTTCGCCCGCTTCATGGAGGAGGTGGTCGACGCCGACACGCACTCGCTGACCATCTCGCTGGCCGGCACCTTCCAGCCCACCCCCGAGCTGTTCGAGCTGTCGGTGCGCGGGGGCGAGCTGTCGCACGCCGTGCCCGACCGCGCCCGCGAGGCCGGCGCGCTGCGCCCCGACGTGACCAACTCCGACGTGGCCCTGCTGTTCGAGCAACTGGCCTCGGTCCGCCTGGGCGACGAGGCCCGCACCGCCGAGTTGCGCCGCCGCTACCTCGCCCTCGTGCTCGACGCCATCCGCCTGCCCTCCGCCGCCCGTCCGCTGCCGGGCGACCCGCCCACGCCGCCGGAGCTGCGCGAGCGCTGGGTCCCCAAGAACTGACGCCGCTTTCCCGCGTCCGTACGGCGGGGCCCGCGCCCCGCCGCAGCCATGGCCGGACTAGCTCCCTTCGCGTTTGGCGTACTCCGCGGCGCCGCCCGCGAAGTCGTAGACGATGAACTGCTCGTCGCCGACCACCCAGGCGTCGTGGCCGGGCGGGCAGACGAACACGTCGCCGGGCCCGACCTCGGCCTCGGTGCCGTCGCCCATGCGCAGGCGCAGGCGGCCCTGGACGACGTAGCCGTTGTGGTGGACCTCGCACAGCTCCGTGCCGGCGATCGGCTTGACGGACTCCGACCACCTCCACCCGGGCTCCATGGTCGCGATGCCGAAGCTGAGCCCGCTGAGGTTGCACACCTCCAGGTGGCCGCGCGGGAAGTCCCGGCGTTCGTCGGGCTTGTCGACGTTCTTGACTTCGATCATGTTCCTTCGCCCCCTCAGATCGTCAGCGGCACGGGGTGGATCTCGTCGGCCGGATGGCCCGCGCGCTGATGGATCCGCTGAACGGCGGCGGCGTCCGGCGCGTCCGACAGGCAGTAGACGAGCCCCGAGTCGGGGTCCGCCCAGGCCTGCTCGAAGGAGACCTTCTCCTCCGATTGGATGGCCAGGTCGGCGTCATGGGCTTCGCGCAGCTTCTCTGCCGTGATGCCCTGCATACCGTGGTGGACGTCCATGAACTTCATGGTTCCTCCTGACTACGGATCCATCCAGCGTAGGTCGGACTCGTGGCACCGGTTCCTCATGGTTTGCCAAAGAAGCCCGGTAGAGATCGGTTCTGCCGCGTACGGAAGGATGGGCGGGTGATCAAAGGCATCCTTTTCGATCTCGACGGCACCCTGATGGACCATCGCGCCGCCGCCGACGCGGGGATCGCCGCCTGGATCGCCGACCGCGCGCCCGGCCTGCCGTCGCCCGGGCGGGCGGCGAAGGTGTGGGCGGAACTGGAGGACGTGCACCTGTCGGCCTGGCATGCCGGGCGGTGCGACCTGCGAGAGCAGAGGCGGCGCCGGATCCTCGGCATCTGCCATGCGCTGGGGCTGGCCGTACCGGAGGATCTCGACGCGGCGTTCGCCGCGTTCACCCGGCACTATCGCGCGGGCTGGAGCGCCTACCCCGACGTGCACGCGGCCCTCGCGCGGCTCGGCGGCTACCGGCTCGGCGTGCTCACGAACGGCAGCAGCCCCGTCCAGATCGACAAGATGCGCGCGATCGGCCTCGGCGAGCTCGGGCCGGTGCTGAGCGGCGACGTGCTCGGCGGGCACTTCAAGCCCGCCCCCGCCGCCTACCTGGCCGCCGCGGACCGCCTGGGACTGGAGCCCGGCGCGGTCCTGCTCGTCGGCGACGACCTCGTCAACGACGTCACCGGCCCCGCGGCCGCCGGGATGCGCTCGCTGTGGCTGGACCGCCTGGGCGTGCAGACGGCTCCGGAGGGGTTCGCGAGGATCGCCACGCTGAGCGAGCTTCCCGGCTATTTGTCAGGACATTCTGACCTCGGATAATCTGATCAGCATGTCCGCACCCTTGGCGATCGATCTGGACCGATCCAGCCCCGTCCCCCTGTATTTCCAGGTGGCCGAGCAGATCGCCGAGGCCATCCGGCGCGGGGATCTGGCACCCGGATCGCGGCTGGACAACGAGATCCTGCTCGCCGACCGGCTCGGCCTGTCGCGCCCGACGATCCGCCAGGCGATCCAGTACCTGGTCGACAAGGGCCTGCTGGTGCGTAAGCGCGGCGTCGGCACCCAGGTCGTGCACGGCCAGGTCAAGCGCTCGGTCGAGCTCACCAGCCTCTACGACGACCTGCGCAGGGCCGGGCAGGAGCCCGCCACGCAGGTCCTGGCCCTGGAGCCGCGGCCGGTCGCCGAGGAGATCGCGCCCATCCTCGGCGTCGAGGCGGGCACGGAGATCCTCTACCTGGAGCGCCTGCGCTTCGCCTCCGGCGAGCCGCTGGCCGTCCTGCACAACTGGCTGCCGATCGGCCTGGCCAGGCTCACCGCCGCCGACCTGGAGGGCCGCGGCCTGTATGAGCTGCTGCGCGGCGCCGGGGTCCGCATGCGGGTGGCCAACCAGCGCATAGGAGCGCGGGCGGCCGACCCGGCCGAGGCCAAGCTCCTCGGCGAGCGGCGGGGCGCGCCGCTGCTGACGATGGTCCGCACCACCTACGACGACCAGGGCCGCGCCGTCGAGCACGGCTCGCACGTCTACCGAGCCTCGCTCTACTCCCTTGAGGTCACGCTGATCGAGCGCTGACTGTTGATCATCGTAGATTCACAGCAAATCTGCAGGTACGGCCGGGCCGACGCACTCCTATAGTCGTCATCACGGGGTTGAAGTCCTGCTATATGCTTTAATAATAAACTACTACGATGAGTAGGAGCGGCTGGTCTTGTCGCCTATTTCCGCGGGACGGCGCGGCCTCGCGAGAGCCGGATGGACGGCTTCCGCAAGCCTCCTGGTACTGCTCGCCGCGAGCTGCAGCACCACCCCACCCCCCACCGCCGCCCCGAGCACGGCCCCCGCCGTTCCGAGCACGAGCGCACCCCCCTCCCCGGCCTCCACCTGCGCCGCCACCGGCAAGCTGGTGCCGCCGTGCGGCGCGTACTGGGGCATGTACATCGCCCCGCCGGGCAACCGCACCCCCGTCGGCCAGGCCGTCGGCAACATGGAGTCACAGCTGGGCCGCAAGCTCGACATCGTCTTCAGCTACCACGACATGTCCACCGGCCCCAATGGAACGTTCATGCGCGAGGACGAGGTCGCGCTCGGCCGCGACCGCATCCTGCTGCTGAGCTGGGAGGCCAAGATCTGGGGCAGCCCGGAGCGCACGCTGCTGTGGCGCGACATCGCCTCCGGCACCATGGACGCCTCCGTCATCGACAAACAGGCTCAGCGCATCAAGAAGTACGGCAAGCCCGTCATGATCGGCTTCGACGGCGAGATGGACCGGCGCACCACCAGCGGAACCCCCAAGGAGTACGTGGCCGCCTACCGGCACATCCACGACCGCTTCCAGAAGCTCGGCGTCACCAACGTGATCTGGGTGTGGGCCGTGACCGGGTTCATGGAGTACAAGGACCAGTGGAAGGCCCTGTATCCGGGCGACGCGTACGTGGACTGGATCAGCTACGACCCGTACAACTTCGCGACCTGCCGCGGGGCGGCGTGGAAGAGCTTCGAGGAGACCCTCAGGCCCACCTACGACTGGTTCCAGGCCAACGGGTTCGACGACAAGCCGATCATCATCGGCGAGTACGGCACCGAGGTGGACCCGCGCAGGCCCACGGCCAAGGCCGACTGGTTCCGCGGCATCCCCGCGGCCCTGAAGGCGATGCCCAACATCAAGGCGCTCCTGCAATGGAACGCTGTATTGAACCCCGAGTCGCCCGACGGGTGCGATTTCCGGCTGGAGGGACCGGGGGTGGTGGAGTCGTTCGCCGAAGTGGGACGCGACCCCTACCTCAACCAGCGCACGCCCGGCTGAGCCCGGGTCCGGGGCCGCGGGCCAGGCGGAAGCCGAGGTCGTCGATGCGCAGGGACGGGTGCGACTTGCGGCGGGCGGAGGCGCGGCAGCCCCGCGGGGTGTCCTGCCAGCCGCCGCCCCTGAACACGCGGTACGGCCCGTAGACCACCGGGTCGAACAGGTCCCAGCACCATTCCCACACGTTGCCGATCGTGTCGTGCAGGCCCCAGGCGTTCGGCTGCCTGGTCGCCACCTCGCGGGCCGCGCCGCCGGAGTTGCCCCGGTGCCAGGCGATGGCGTCGAGTTCGCCGTAGCGCTCGCCGGTGGTGGCGGCGCGGCAGCCGTACTCCCATTCCGCCTCGCTCGGCAGCCGGTACCCGTCGGCGGCCTCGTCACGGGTCACGTCGAGGGCGTCGGGGTCTTCGCCGATGACGTAGCAGGGCGTGAGGCCCGCGTCGGCCGAGAGCCGGTTGCAGAAGCGCAGCGCGTCCCGCCACGACACGTCGGTCACCGGCTCCCTCCCCGCCGGCCCGCCGGCGACGGAGCGGTACAGATCCCGCGTCACCGGATGCACCGCCAGCTCGAACGCGGGCAACCGCACCGTCCAGGCGGCCCGCGTGGCCTCGTTCCGCAACACGATCTCACCCGCCGCGATCGCCCGAAACACTCCACCACCCCTTCCCCATACTTCCCTGACTCAGACCATCATAGGGAACTTCGTGATGACCGCGACCCGCCCGCCGGAGGGATCTGGCTGTCGGCTTCAGTGCTACGCACAGGGCCGCCAGGACCAGGGCGGAGAACGGCTTCGCCGAAACGCGGACGCGCCCTCAAGGACGGCTTGACCTCAAGTTCGGTTGAGATTCTAGGCTCGTCCAGGTAGGGCGACCTGAGGAACGTGACTGTGACGACCTTGGTGACGGGTGCCACCGGGAACACCGGCCGGCACGTGGTGGCAGAGCTGGTACGCCGGGGAGAACCGGTCCGGGCCCTGACCCGGGACCCGGCGGCGAACGCGGGAAGATTTCCGGCCGGAGTGGAGCTGGTGGCCGGTACGCACAACGCGCCGGAGGACCTGGACGCCGCACTGCAGGGTGTCGAGCGGCTGCACGTCACGGTGACCGCGGGGACGGCCGAGGCCGGGCCCGAGCTGGTCCGGAGGGCGGTGGCCGCGGGCGTTCGGCGCATCACGGTGCTGTGGGGCGGGGCGGTGGGCCCGGCCGAGCGGGCGGTGGCGGACTCGGGTGTGGAGTGGACGCGCCTGGAAGCACAGGAGTTCATGTCCAACACGCTGGCCTGGGCCGAATCGATCCGGGCCGAGGGAGTGGTCAGGGAACCGTACGACCTTCCCAGCGCGCTGGTGCACGAGGCCGACATCGCGGCCGTGGCGGCCGTCGCACTGCTCGATGACGGCCACGCGGGGCGCTCGTACAACCTGACCGGGCCCGAAGCGCTGACGCCTCGCGAGCGGATCGCGATCCTGTCCCGGGCCATCCGCCGTGACATCGCCTTCGAGCCGATCACGCACGAACAGGCGATCGGCAGGCTGACGGCCACCGGCGTGTCCCGGGCGGACGCCGAGTATGTGATCGGCTGGTACGCCGCGCCCGGCGAAACCTCCACGACCGTGGACGACACGGTCACACGGGTGACCGGCCGTCCGGCGCGGACGTTCGCCCAGTGGGCCGACGAGCACGTGGACCGTTTCCGGGCGGGATGACGGACGACCGCGAGGGCGGGCCCGGAGCGGGCCCGCCCTCGTTGAGCACGATCTAGCGTTTGCCGCCGACCAGGCCGAACAGGTCGAGGCCGAGCAGCAGGGGGTCGTGGTCCGAGGCGCGATAGGGACCGGGACTGTACAGGTCGCCCGCCGTCCTGAACTCGGTGTTGTAGTCGTAGTAGACGTCTTCGTCGGCGTTGACGTGCCAGATGGTGGCGCCGGCGATGCGGCGCATCACCTGCTTGGTGGTGAGGACGTGGTCGAGTTCGCCGGAGGCGCCGCCGAAGACGTAGCTGTAGCGGCCGGCCAGCGGGACGAACTGCTTGCTGACGCTGCGCAGCCCGGCGGCGGCGAAGGTCTGGATCGGGTCCTCTTCGCTGTAGGCGTTGAGGTCGCCCACGACGAGCGGGTTGACGAGCTTCTGCTTCTTGATCATCTCGAGGATGGCCTGTGCCTGCAGGACGCGCTGGGCGTTCCAGCAGCCCTGGCCGTGGTCGGCGTTGTCACCGGTGGCCTCGCCGCAGCTCTTGGACTTGAAGTGGTTGGCGATCACGGTGAACGGGCGCAGCGACAGCAGCAGCTTGGTCGAGCGGAAGGTCTGGGCCAGGGGCGGGCGGGCGTTGAAGAAGCGGGGGTCGGAGATGGTCGTGGGCGAGCCGACCGGCTTCACGACGGCGGGCTTGTAGATCATCGCGACCGCGATCGCGTCGGTGCCGGGGCCCGGGTGGGTGATGAGCTTGTACGTGCCCGCGCCGACCGCCCCGTTGAGCGCGTCGACCAGGGCTTCCAGGGCGGCGGGGTGGAAGCCCGTACCCGCCAGGTCGGGCCGGGGGTTCTCGACCTCCATGAGGCTGACGATGTCGGCGTTGAGCGCCTTCAGCGTGGCCACCTCCTTGGTCAGCTGGCGGTCGCGCTCGGTGAGCGTGTTGGCGCCGCGCGGGGTGAAGCCGGGGTTGTAGGGCGGATTGGGGTATCCGGCGGCGTTGAGGGTGGTGAACCAGTTCAGGGTGTTGAAGGTGGCGATCTTCACGTCGCCGCCCACCTTGGCGGGGGCCGGCGTGCGGGCGTTGTCACGGGTGAAGGTGAGCGGGCCGGTGGGGTGCACGAGGTACTTGACGTTCGTGCTCGTGGAGCCGTAAGCGCCCTGGTTGAGCACGCCGGTCAGGCCGCTGACGCCGTCGCCGGAGCGGGCGAGCTGGTCGCCGGCCGGGTAGTGCGGCATGGGGTTGGGGTTCTGGCCGGAGGAGCCGTCGTCGATGACGACGGAGCGGCGCAGGTCGGCGGCGGGGTCGACGCCGGGCCGGTCGGTCGGGATGTACAGCCGCCCGCCGGTGGCCGCCAGCAGCTGGCCGTAGCGGGCGTGCCAGTAGTTCTCGCTGACGGTCAGCTTGCCGGGCACCGTCACCAGGACGCCCTCCAGGCGCTCGAAGATGTCGGAGGCGGCGATCGGCAGGGTGAGGGTGGCGGCGCCGATGGTGCCGGTGCCGCAGACGTCGACCGCGGTGACGGTGGACAGCTGGGTGGCGCCGCCGAACTCGGTGGCGGTGCCGGAGACCCTGACCCGCGTGCCCACGCTCAGCGCGGTGGAGGCGAAGGCGGGGGCGAAGACGAACAGGCCGTCGGAGGTAGCCGGGTTCGCGTCGGGCGTGTCGTCCTGGACGAAGAAGCCCGAGCGCGCGGTGGCGCTGGTGAAGGTACGGGTGACGACGCCCTCGACGCGGACCTGCTGCCCGGCCAGCGGGGTCTCGGCCGCCGCGCCCTGCACGTCGGCGACCTGGTGCGTGGCGGCGGTGTCGCACGGGTCGGCGGTGGGCGTCGGTGTCGGGGTAGGCTCGCCGCCACCGGGGCCGGTCTGCCCGGCCAGGTTGGTGGGCGTGGGCGCGCCGGCGGCTAAGTCGGCGGCGTTGTTGTCGGTGTCCACGGGGGTGGCCGCGCGGCTGATGGAGGTGCTGTTGGACGGCGCGGGGGCCGGGGCTCCCTCGAAGGCGTTGGCGCTCGTGCCGTACCCGATGAAGTCGATCACGCCCGGGGCGGTGACCACGTCGGAGCCGACCAGCGCGGTGGTGCTGGAGACCAGGGCGACCTTGCCCGCGGTGGCGCTCATCGGGATGGTCCCGGTGGCGTCGGCGGGCGGTAGCGGCTTGTCGGTGACGGTGGTTCCCGCGGCTTCCTGGACCAGCAGGCGCCGGCCGGGAGGCAGGCTGCCGCTCAGCGGGGTCACCTGCCAGGTCGTGCCCGCGGCCGAGGCGTACTGCACGCTCCAGCCGCTCAGGTTCACCGCGTCCGGGCCCAGGTTGTACAGCTCGATGAAGTCGTTGCTCCACGCGGCGCCGGAGTTGCCACCGCCGCCGTAGACCTCGGCGATGACGACGTCGGTCGACACCGCTCCTGCCGGGGCGGCCCCGGTGATGGCTCCGGCCGCCAGCGCGGCGGCCACGAGTGCCGCCATGGCACGTCTGGTCATTGGGATCTCCTCGTAGAAAAGCGATTCTGAGCATTTCTACAGGTAGATCGTTGTTTGTGTCTTTGACACGATGTGCCGAGTATGGCGGGCTCCGGCTGGAGGTTGTCGGCGCCCAGGACCCGGCCGACGCCGTAGGGCGCCGGCCGGGGTGGTGGCTACCGCCGGGCGAGCACCGCCTCGGCGGCGGCCTCACCGGAGCGGATCGCGCCGTCGATGTAGCCGTACCAGCGGGTCGCCGTTTCGCTGCCCGCCCAGTGGATGCGGTCCACCGGTTCGCGTACCGCCGGGCCGTACCGGGTCCAGGTGTGCGGGGGGAAGAGCGCCGCGTACCCGCCGCGGCTGAACGGGTCGGCGCTCCAGTCGTGCTGAACCCAGGCGATCGGCCGCCCCGCCTCGGCGCCGAACAGCCGGGTGAGCTGCTCCAGGACCGCCGCCTGTGACGCCGGCCGGTGCAGCACGGCGACCAGGACGCCGCGTCCGCCCGCTCTCGGGCTGCTGTCGGCGACGCCGTCGACGGGGCCGCGCATGCAGATGGCCTGCCCGCTGAGCCCGGCCGCGCGCCAGAACGGCTCGCCGTACACCAGCACGCACTTGATCGCACCGCCCATGGGCAGGCGCTGCGTGAGGCGGTCGCGGGCAGCGGGCAGCGGCGGGTCGTACAGGACGCGCCCGGCCAGGGTCGGCGGGATCGCCACCACCACTTGGTCCGCCCGCACGCTCTGGCCGGAACCGGTCGTGACCACGACGTGGGAGGCGTCGCGCGCGATCCGGTGTACCGGCGCGGCCAGGCGGATCCGGTCGCCGAGCCGGGCGGCCAGCCGCCGCGCCATCTCGCCCGCGCCGCCGTCGAGCCGGTCCTGCTGCGCGCCGCCCTCGGTGGCCATCACCGCGTTCAGCCCGCCGGCCGCCCTGGCGTAGAACAGCGCGTGCAGGAGCGACAGCTCGCCGGGCTCGCAGGCCCACATCAGCCGGCTCGCCGCCGTGAACAGCTCGCGTCCCCCCTTCGTCCAGTGGGTACGGCGCAGCCACCCGGCCAGCGTCTGCCCGTCGAGCCCGGCGGCGCCGGACCCGCTCCAGGGGGAATCGGGGTCGATCGTCCGGGCGAGCCGCTCGAACCTGGCCATCGCCTGCGCCAGATCCAGCATCTCGGGGACGCTCAGCTTGGGCACGGTCCCCCGCCAGGGCCGTACGCCCCCCGCGGCCGTCTCCATCAGGTGGTCACCGGCGTTGTAGGTGGCGAAGACCTCGATGCCCAGCTCCCCGGCGAGGGCATAGGCACGATCCTGGCCGGGGCCGATGAACTGGCCGCCGAGATCGACGCTCTCGCCGCCGGCCTCGACGGTGCGCGTACGCCCGCCGACGTGGTCGCGCGCTTCCAGCACGAGGACGTCGGCGCCCTGTCCGAGCAGGGCGTTCGCGCAGGTCAGCCCGGCCATTCCGGCGCCGACGACGACGATGTCGGCGCGTTGAGAGGTGTGGTGGTCGGTCATGGCACTCCTTGGGTGCGTCATGCCCTGCCACGAAAGCGTCGCGGGACGCGGACGCGTTCACGGCACGGCGAACACGTCAGCGCGCCCACCGACCGCCATGGCGCCGACCTACTGATCACACCCTACGGCTCCCGGTCGGTCGCCGCGATCACGCGCATGAGGACCCCGTGCAGGTGCTGGAGCTCCGCGAGGTCCATGCCGAGCCGCTCGACGATGGCCGGGGGGATCTTCTCGGCCTCGGCCCTGAGCGCCCGCCCGGCGGGGGTGAGGGTCACCGCCAGGGCGCGTTCGTCCTTGGTGTTGCGTTCGCGGCGGAGGTAGCCGAGGGCCTGGAGCCGCTTGAGCAGGGGCGACAGGGTGCCGGGGTCGAGGCGGAGCAGTTCGCCCAGTTCCTTGACCGACAGCGGTTCGTGCTGCCAGAGCGCCAGCATGACCAGGTACTGCGGATGGGTCAGCCCCATGGGCTGCAGCAGCGGGCGGTACAGGCCGATGACGCTGCGCGAGGCGATGCTGAGGGCGAAGCAGACCTGGCGGTCCAGGGCCAGGAGATCTGTTGTGTCTGTCACAGACTCGCCTCCGGGTGACGACCGCTAGATTAGTTGGTGTACAAATTAATAGCCTACCAATCCATGCCGCACAAATCGATCGTGATCCCCGGGAGGGACGCCCGCATGTTTCACCGCAAGCCGCTGGAGGAGCGCATCGCCGAGCGGCAGGCCAAGCTGCCTCCCCTCAAGGAGGGCAAGCACTTCGAGCACGGCCCGGCCAAGTTCGTGTTCGTCTCGCTGCTCGTCGCCGTGGTGCTCATGCACGTCGTCGGCCTGGCCATCGTCATGCACTTCTCCTGAGCCCACGCCTCCGGGCCGGAGGCGTGGGCGGCAGGGGGACTACCTTCTCACGGTCAGCGTGAAGGTCGCCGTGCCGGACTTGCCGTCGGCGGCACTCGCCCTGAGCACGATGGGATAGGTCCCGGGCGGGGTCGCCTGGGAGAAACCGGTCAGGAGGGTGATCGAGCTCCGGCCGCCCTGGGGAACGGTCGTGGGCGTCATCAGCGCGTGGACTCCCGCGGGCAGTCCTGACAGTGACAGGGTCAGTTTCCCCGCGCCTCCGGTCGCGGTGGCGGAGGTCGTGGCCGGCATGCCGGAGCGGACCGAGGCCGCGGGCGGGGTGAGCGTCACCTTCACCTCCCCGGTCGGCGGGTCGCCTTCGACGGTGAGCGTGAGGGTGGCGTGGGCGGTCCTGCCCGCGGCGTTCGTGGCGGTGACCGTGATCGGCGAGGTCCCCACGGGGGTCGAGGCCGAGGTCTCGACGGTCAGCCCGGCCGTGTCACCGGTCATGATCGAGGTGGGCTGGAAGACGGCCCTGGCCCCGGCCGGCAGCCCGGCGGCGCTCAGGGTGACGGACTCGGGGGCGCCGGAGGCGGTCGAGACGACGGTGGCCGAGACGGGCCGGCCGGGGGTCGTCCTGACGCCCGCCGGAGACAGCGACAGGCCGAACTCGCCCGGCTGCTGGCCGCCGATCTGCTCCTTGACCCAGTCGCCCATGTCGTTGGTGAGGCGGCCGTAGACGCTGTACCACTTGAAGTCGGCCCGGCTCCACGACGCGACGCCGACGATCTTGCCGTCGATGATCAGGGGGCCGCCGCTGTCGCCGGGCAGGATGCTCACCCGGCCGTCGCCGTACCCGGCGCAGATCATGGTGGCCGCCTTGAACCCGGCGCCGACGCCCTGGCAGAGCCGTTCGCCGTCCACGACGGGCAGCGTGGCCTTGTCGAGGGTGACGTCGCGGGCGGTGTCGTTGAAGTCCTTCTTGCCGTAGCCGTAACCGACCCCGTCGCGCCCGGGTACGGCCAGCCGCTCGTCGGCGGAGGTGGCGACCTGGGCGTAGACGCCGCCGGGCACCGGGATGTCGTCGGCGACGGTCACGACGGCCACGTCGTAGCCCTGGTCGAAGGTGACGTACCGGGGATGCTTCTTGTACTCGATCACCCGGGTGCGGAAGCCGCCGCCGGCGTTGAGGTCGTCCAGGCCGTACAGGAAGCTCTTCTCGCCCGCGGCGTCGGCGCAGTGGGCGGCGATGAGGATCTTGCGGGGGGCGACCGCCGAGCCCGTGCACGACTGGCCCTGCGGGCGTGAGCCGCCCTCGCGCAACCCGGCGATGATGGCGGGGTACTCCTGGACGGTGGCGTTCTGGCCGTTGGAGAAGCCCACCGGCCCGCCGGGGCCGGGGATGGGGACGGTGCCGGACTCGTAGTTGGCGGCCGGTGGGTTTTCGGGGCCGGCGTGGGCGGCGGGCGGGCCGAGGGGGATCAGCGCCGCCGCGACGGCCAGCGGCAGCAGAATCCGCGGGCGGGGAAGTGTCACGTGTGGTCCTTTCCGCACTCCTGGGGGGAGGAGATGGGGATGTCTGCCGACCACGCTGAGCCCGCGCCCGCACCGCTGACCATCAGGGACAGGGTGGGTAGCGGTACCGGTCTTTGCCCGCGGCTACCTACTGAAGCAACTCGGTCCTGGAGTGTTTGCCCAGCTTCTGCAGGATGCGGGCGACGTGCGTCTCCACCGTGCGCGGCGACAGGAACAGCATCCCCGCGATCTCCCTGTTGGTGCGGCCGGTGGCCAGCAGCCGCGCGACGTCCTGCTCGCGGGGCGAGAGCGTGTCGCCGTAGCCCCGCCGCCCGCGGCGCACGACGACCCCGCGCTCGCGCAGGTGGTGGCGGCACCGCTCGGCGTCGTAGGTGGCGCCCAGGGCGGCGAAGACGTCGCCCAGCCCGGCGAGTCCCTCCACGGCCCCGCCGCACAGGATGAGCCGTTCCGCGGCCAGGGCGGCGTAGTAGGGCGCGGGCAGCTCTTCGTACAGCCGCCTGGCCTCCTCGAAGTGCGCCCGCGCCGCGGCCAGGTCGCCGCCGGCCTCGGCGAGCTGCCCGCCGGCCATCCGCACGGCCGCGGCGGCCAGGGGCGCGTGCCGCCCGGCGAGGCCGCGTTCGAGCTCGGCGAGGAGGGTACGCGCCTGTTCCGCCCGCCCGCTCTCCATCAGGACGTCGACCGCCACCGGGACCAGCTCGCCCGTCCAGGCCCACACGCCCTTGGTCCGCGCGACGTGCAGCCCCCGCTCGACGTCCGTGCCGGCCAGCTCCCGCTCGCCCCTGGCCAGGCGGGCCTTGGCGCGCGCGGCGAACGCGCTGAGCACGACGGGGATGATGGACTCCTGGGGTACGGCGATGCCGGTGCCGGCCAGCCAGCTCTCCGCCTGCTCCCACTCGCCCCGGGCGGTCGCCAGCCAGCCCAGCACCAGCGACAGCTCGCTGGCGACCGGCAGCAGGTCGCGGTACTCCTCCAGCAGCCGCAGCGTGCGCTCGTCCAGGCCCTCCCAGCGGCCGAGCATCCAGTCCAGCCGGGCCTGCGTGGCCTGCCCGGTGCTGGTCACGAACGTGGCGCCGACCCGCGCGGCCAGGTTCAGCCCGTCGCGCAGCAGGTGCCCGGCCTGCTCGTAGCGGCCGGTGCAGACGCAGGAGTCGGCGAGGTTGCAGCGCAGGCGGGCCAGATGCCGCTGGGCGCCGAGGCCGGAGGCCTGGTCCGGTACCCGCAGCGCGCCCGGGTCGCCGACGGTCACCAGGGACGGCAGGTAGTTGGCCAGGAGCGACATGCGCAGCTCCCCCTCGGGGACCCTCTTCAGCGCCACCTTCAGCCGCTGCGTCCAGGGGTGGAGCCGCGCCAGCGGCGTGGTGCCGAGGTAGGGCAGGGCGAGCGAGGCGATCCCCCTGGCGACCAGGTCGGGCCGGTCCTCCAGCTCGTCCACGGCCTGGGCGATCGCCGCACGGCCCTCGTCCAGCCCTTCGGCCTGGCGGATCAGCATCCAGCCGAGGAACAGCCGCACCTCCCCTCTCGCCGCGGCCGACAGGCGCGGGTCGTCCAGGAGCCGGGTGAGCGTGGTGGACGGGTCGCGCTGATCCAGGCCGGTGTGCGCGATCTCGCCGAGTTTGATGGCCAGCCGGTCGACGTCTCCGGCGGGCAACCCCGGGTCGTTGAGCAGGCGCTGGAGCAGGTGGGTGGCGGTGGCGATGTCCCCGACCCGGACGGCGGCGTCGGCCGCGGCCTCGCCGTAGCGCTGCGCGTCCTCGGCCAGGCCCGCATGACTGCTGTGGTCGGCCAGGCGGACCAGTGGCGGCGGGTCGAGGCGGCGCAGGACCTCGATCACCCGCAGGTGCAGGCGGCGGCGCTCGTATCCGGCCATGGTGGCGTAGACGGCCTGGCGGGCCAGGGCGTGGCGGTAGCCGTACACGCACCCGTCGATCTCGTGCAGGACTCCCCGGTCGAGTGCGGCGCCCAGCGCGCTCCGGCAGCGCTGGTCGTCGAGGCCGGACACCTCTCGCAGGTGCTCCAGCGTCGCGGGTGTGCCCAGGACCGCCACGGCCCGCACCAGCGCGATGGCGTCGCCGGACAGGCTCGCCAGCCGTTCGGCCATGGCCTCGCGCAGCAGCACGGGGACCTCGGCGTTCTCCAGCAGGCGGCGGGCGGCCGCGCCGTCCAGGGGGAGGCCGCCCGCCGAGGAGCGCACCGCGCGGAGCGTCTCCTCGATGACGAACGGCAGGCCGGCCGTGCGCTCGTACAGGCGCGTGGCGAAGTCCAGGGGGACGGAGCCGCCGAGGATGCAGGAGGCCAGGGTGCGGACGTGGCCCAGGGTCAGGGGGCGCAGCCGTACCACGATGCTGCCCGCGCGGGGCGGCGGACGGTAGGCGCGGCCCAGCGGCACGCCGCCCGCGACCTCCTCGCGCCGGTAGCTCAGCACGACGGCGAGGTTGGCCGGCGGGTTCGACAGCAGGAACGACAGCAGGTTGCGGGTGCCTTCGTCGCTCCAGTGCAGGTCCTCGATCAGCAGCAGCGCCGGTCCCGCGGCGCCGAGCACCTCGCGGACCGCGCTGAACAACCGGTGACGCTCGGCCTGGGGGTCGCCGGTGGGGGCCGGTGACTGCGGCAGGTGCTCCGACAGCTCGGGCAGCAGATCGCGCAGCATGCCGGTGACCGGGCTGAGGCGGGCGCGCTGGAAGGGGTGGGTGAAGCCGCGCAGGCCGTCCACGGCCTCCAGCACGGGACCGAACGGGAACGGCTCGCGCAGCGGCTGGCAGTAGCCCGTCAGGATCCGTAAGCTCGCGAGGTCCGGCTGGGCGATCAGCTCCCCGGCCAGGCGGCTCTTGCCGACCCCCGCCTCGCCCTCGATCATCGCCACCGCGGGCCGGGCCGACACGACCGCGAGCAGGTCGCCCAGCTCCTGCTCCCGTCCGACGAGCACGGGCGACCTCGTCCGTATCCGCGTCACCGCCGACTGTCCCAAGGCTGCGGTCATGTCGTGTCCCGTTCACGTGCTCGGTTGGACAACGCCGGATAACAGGCCGTGAAATGCCGAGTTTAGGGGTTGGTGCCCGCCTGGGGAATGGCGCGTCGCGTCCCCCTGCCGGCCCTTCTCCGCTTTCAGGCCCGGACGCCGAAGAGTTCGTCCTCCACGTGGTCGAGTGCCAGCCGTACCGCGCCCAGGGCGACGGACTCGGTGCCCAGCGTCGAGGCCTCCACCCGCAGCGGGAACAGGCAGATCCCGGCCAGCTCCGCACGCAGCGGCGCCGCCAGCAACTCGCCCGCGCCCGACATGCCCCCGCCCACCACCACCAGTTCGGGATCGACGGTGAGCACCGCGGCGCCGATGCCCTTGGCCAGGTCCTTGGCGAAGGCGCGGACGATCGTCGCGGCCTCCTCGTCACCCTGGCGGACGGCCTCGAAGACCCGTTCGGCGGCGCTCCTGGCGGAGCCTTCGCGGTCGGGGTCGTGGCCGGCGTAGGCCAGGAAACGGTCGAGCGCGGTGTACCAGCCGAAGGCGCGCATCACCCCGATCTCGCCGGCCGCGCCGTTGCGGCCCTGGTGGAGCTTGCCGCCGATGAGCAGGCCGGCCGCGATGCTCCTGCCGACCAGGATGCACAGCACGTCGTCGGCGCCCGCCGCCGCTCCGCGCCAGCGTTCGGCGACGGCCGCCAGGTTGGTGTCGTTGCCCACCAGGACGGGGCCGCCGGCCAGGCCGTCCAGGGCGGAGCGCAGGTCCATGCCCGTCCATGCGGGCAGCCGGTCGCTGAGCACGACCTTGCCCGCCGCGGGATCGACGACACCGGTCGTACCGACACCGAGCGCGCGCACGGACGAGACGCCCGCCGACCGCAGGGATCTGCGCACCACCGCCTTGGCCGCGGCGATCCTGGCGGCGGGGTCGGTGCCGGGGGTGACGGCCGATCTGCGGGTGTCGACGATCGTGCCCTTGAGGTCGGCGGTGACGGCCAGCACCTTGTGCGGGCCGATGTCGAGGCCGACGACATGCCCCGCCTCGGCCCTGAAGCGGTAGCGCTTGGCGGGACGGCCGACGGAGCGCGGGCCGCCCGGCGGGGGAACCACCTCCTCCACCAGGTCGGGCAGGCCCGCGAGCACGTCTTCCACCGTCGCCCTGGACACCGACGTCGTCTTGACGATCTGGGTCAGCGTGAGCTCCTCGGCGCCATGGAGAGCGCGCAACACGGCTGCCGCGTTGAGGCGGCGCAGCAGGGCTGGGTCCTGTCCGGTCAAGGTCACGATTTGATGGTAGGGCATTGTGAATTATTTGAAGACCTACTAAAAATATCCACCATGAAGAAGGCCATGGTCCTCACCGCTGCCGCACTGGCACTCGCCGCGTGTGCCCCAGCGGGCAGCCAACAGCCGGTGCCCAGCGGGAAGAAGGAGGTCACCTTCCTCACGTTCGAGACGCCCAACCTGACCCCGCAGTACTGGGACGCGGCGATCAAGCGGGTCACCGACAAGCATCCGGACATCGCGGTGAAGAAGCTGGTGGCGCCCAGCGCCGGCGAGCGCAACGCCTACGCCAAGCAACTCCTGGCCTCCGGGCAGCTGCCCGACGTCATGCAGGCCATCGCGCCGAGCGGGTTCGCCGAGAGCGGCAACCTGTACGCCTGGAGCGACGAGGAGCTGAAGAACTACGACTTCCCCCGGTCGAACCCGCTGGGCGGGAAGATCTACCAGCTCCCCTACAACACCCAGCCGACGCCGCTGGTCTACTACAACAAGAGGCTGTTCGCCGAGGCCGGCGTCGGCGCGCCGCCCAAGACGTACGCCGACCTGCTCGACATCGCCGGCAAGCTCAAGGACAAGGGCGTCAACCCGTTCGTCGTGGGCGGCGGCGGCAAGGACGCCTTCGCGGCCGGCTACCTCTGGATGGCGCTCGTCGGCTCGGACGTCTACGCCCGGCAGCCCGACTTCCTGCTCAAGCGCCGGGCCGGGCAGGTGCGCTTCAGCGACCCGCTCTTCGTGAAGGCCACACGGAAGTTCGCCGACCTGGTCAAGCGGGGATACGTGGACAAGGCGGGGCTCAGCCGCGACTATCCCTCGACCGAGAGGGCGTTCCTGGACGGCAAGGGAGCCATGTACCCAATGGGTTCGTGGTTCGCCGCCTCCGCGGAGGCCAACAAGCCCGCCTTCGACGTCGGCGTCTTCGCCTGGCCGACCGACGACGGCAAGGTCGTGGTTCCCGCCTTCACCGGCGGCGGGCCGATCGTGAACGCCAGGTCCAAGAACCTCGAAGCGGCCAGGACCTTCGCGCTGGAGTTCAACCAGGACCCGGGCAACAACGCGGTGCTGGTCAAGACCGACGCCGCGATCATCGCCGTCAAGGGCTACCAGCCGCCGCCGATGGGCCCGGTCTACAACGCCACCCTCGACGTGCTCAGGTCCGGAACCGTCGTCAACGCCTTCACCGTCGAGACGGGCGACGACGCCCTGCTGCCCGGCGTCGGCGACAAGGTCTTCGCCCTCGCCCAGGAGATCATCGCGGGCGAGACCGACGGCGACACGGCGGCCAAGGTCCTGGACGAGGAGTGGGCCAAGGCGGGCGGCCAGTAGATGTTTCGCACCGCTCCCGCGGCCGCCCGCAAGGCGGCCGTCCCCTGGGACAGGCTGGCCTACCTGCTGAGCTTCGTCGCCCCGGGACTGCTGGTCTACGCCTGTTTCGTGCTGGCGCCGATCCTGCTCAGCCTCGGGTACAGCCTGACCAACGCCAACCTGTTCACTCCCACGGCCCGCTTCGTCGGCCTGGACAACTACCTGCGGCTGCTGACCGACTCGGGTTTCCTGACCTCGCTCAAGGTCACCACGATCCTCACGCTGATCATCGTGATCGTGCCGAACGTGGCCGGGGTCGGCGTCGCCGTCCTGCTGGACCGCAAGGGCCGGCTCTACAACGCGCTGCGCAGCGTGTTCTTCGTCCCCGTGGTGCTCAGCTCGGTGGTGGTCAGCGTCGTCTGGATGGCGATGTTGCAGGACGAGGGCCTGATCAACCGGCTGCTCGGCGCCCGGATCGGCTGGCTGTCGGATCCCGATCTGGCGTTGTACTCGATCGGAATGATCATCAGCTGGCAGATGCTCGGCTTCTGCTCGGTCGTCTACCTGGCCGCGCTCCAGGGCGTGCCGCAGTCGCTGCACGAGGCCGCCTCGATCGACGGGGCGAGCGCGTGGATCCGGTTCCGCAAGGTGAGCTGGCCGCTGCTGGCACCCGCGCTGACCACCAACACGGTCATGCTGCTGATCACCGGATTCAAGGCCTACGACCACATCCAGGTGCTCACCGCGGGCGGTCCCGGCGTCGGCACCACCGCGACGGTGGCCTTCAACGTGATCCAGGTGGGCTTCACCGCCAACCGCACGGGCGAGTCGTCGGCCATGGCCGTCCTCATGCTGGTGATCATCACGATCGTCTCCGGCGTGGTGCTGCGGGTGCTCAACCGCCGGGAGGTGGACCTGTGATCCGCAAGGTGCTCGCGATCGGCGTGGCCGCCGCCTTCTTCCTGCCGCTGTATCTGGTGGTCGCCAACGTGTTCAAGCACGGCCCGGACATCACGGCCTCCCCCGCGGCGCCGCCGATCCCGCCCACGCTGGACAACCTCACCCAGGCCCTGACCCGCCCCGACGGCCTCTTCTGGAACGGCCTGATCAACAGCGTCACGGTGACGGTGCTGTCGATCGTGCTGCTGACGATCGTCTCCGCGATGCTCGGCCACTACGTCTGCCGCACCCGCTCGCGCTTCGCGCGGGTCATGCTGCTGGTCCTGCTGGCCGGGCTGATGATCCCGCCGCAGGTGATCCTGGTGCCGGTGACCCAGGTGCTCAACCTGACGCACCTGATGGGCACGATCAGCGGACTGGTGCTGTTCAACGTCGGCTACTACGTGCCGTTCGGCGTCTTCGTCTTCTCCGGCTTCATCCGGGCCATCCCGATCGAGCTGGAGCAGGCCGCCGCGATCGACGGCGCCGGCCGGTTCGGCACGTTCTGGCGGGTGGTCTTCCCCCTGCTGCGACCGGCCACCGCGAGCGTGCTGATCTTCCTGGGCGTGTGGATCTGGAATGACTTCCTCAACCCGCTGATCATCCTCGGCCCCGCCGGCGGCACCACCGTCACCGTCGGCGTCTACCGGGCGCTCGGCCAGTTCCAGCGGGACTACGGCGGCATGTTCGGCCTGATGGTGCTCTCGGCGCTGCCCATCCTCATCTTCTACCTGCTGCTGCAAAAGCACTTCGTCAAGGGACTCACCGGGGGAGCGGTCAAAGGATGATCAACCTGAAGGACCATGCCGGGAAGCGGCTCGACCGGCCCGTCACGCTGGCCGTGGCCGGCGCGGGCGCCCGCGGGGCCGCCTACGCCGAACTGGCCGCGCGTCATCCGGACAAAGTGCGGGTGGTCGCCGTGGCCGAGCCGCGCGCCGCCGTCCGCGATCGATTCGGTGTACGGCACGCGCTCGAGCCCGACCGGATCTTCGACGACTGGCGGACGATGGCGGCCCAGGGCCGCGTCGCCGACGCGGTGATCATCGCCACCCTCGACGCCGACCACCTGGAGCCCACCGAGGTCTTCGCCGGGCAGGGCTACGACATCCTGCTGGAAAAGCCCATCGCCCCGGTCGAGGAGCAGGTCCTCGCGGTCGGCGAGGCGGCCACCAGGACGGGCGCCACGATCGCGGTCTGCCACGTCATGCGCTACACCCCGTACACCAGGACGTTGCGCGAGCTGCTCCCGCGGATCGGCGAGATCGTCAGCGTGGAGCACCTGGAACCGATCGGCTTCTACCACTTCGCGCACTCCTTCGTCCGCGGCAACTGGCGGCGTGCCGACGAGACGGCCTTCGCCCTGCTGGCCAAGTCCTGCCACGACATCGACTGGCTGACGGCCGTGGTGGGCCGCAAGGTCACCACGGTCTCCTCCTTCGGAGGGCTGAAGCACTTCACCGCGGCCAACCGGCCCGCCGGGGCGGCCGAGCGGTGCCTGGACTGCCCGCTGCGCGACAGCTGCGCGTACTCGGCGGTCACGCTCTACCGCGACGGGCTGCGGCACGGCGGGACCAAGCGGTACTTCACCCGGGTCATGTCCGGCGGAGTGCTCACCGAGGAGGCCGTCACCCGGGCGCTGGCCGAAGGGCCGTACGGCAGGTGCGTCTACGCCAGCGACAACGACGTCGTCGACCACCAGGTGGTCGGGATGGAGTTCGAGGGCGGCGCCACGGCCTCGTTCACGATGACGGCCTTCACACCCCTTGAGAACCGCCACACCAAGATCTTCGGCACGCTCGGCCAGCTCACCGGCGACGGCCGGTTCATCCACGTCTACGACTTCGCGTCCGAACGGACCACCACGGTCGACACCTCGCGCGGCGGATCCACCACCGCCGAGGGCCACGCGGGCGGCGACGAGTCACTCATCGAATCCTTCGTCACCGCCCTGCACGAGGGCCGCCCCGACCTGATCCTGTCCGGCATCCAGGAGAGCGTCGACAGCCACCGGGTCGTCTTCGCCGCCGAACGTGCCCGCCGCCTGGGGCGGCTCGAACACCTCTGATCCCCCAGCAAGGAGAAGTTCATGCGTCATCTTGGAAAGCTGGCCACCGCGGTACTGGCGGCCGGAGCGCTGCCCCTGATCATGACGGACGCCGCCGCGGCCGGCACCGGCCGCGGCGCGCCGGGCATCACCGCCGGCTACCTCGGCATCGAGCTCGACCGCGCCGGCACCGTGACCGGGCTGCGCGACACCAGAACCGGCACCGACTACCTGGCGGCGGGCAAGTCCGCCTCCCTGGTCAGCCTGGTGGTCGACGGCAGGCAGCTGCGGCCGACCCGGGTCCACCGGCGCGGGCACGACCGGCTGACCTTCAGAGGCGAGGGTTTCACGGTCGAGGTGAAGGTCGTGGCCAAGCCCGGCTACACCACCCTCACCGCGACCGACGTCCGCGCCGACGGAGACGTGCAGACCCTGCTGTGGGGCCCGCTGGCCACCTCCATCACGCGCACCGTCGGCGAGACCGTCGGCGTGGTCCGCGACGAGGCGTTCGCCGTGGGCCTGCGGCCGCTGGCCGACCGGACCGAGGGCGCCTGGCCGCAGGAGTACCAGGAGCTCGGCTGGGAGAGCGAGGTCGCCGGCAACCCCTCCGACCTGCAGGTCGCGCCGCACGAGGAGTGGAGCGCGGCGGGCAGGACCGGCTGGGGCTCGGTGCTGCGGGCCTTCACCTACGACTACACCAGGGAACGGCAGCGGCATAACCTCGGCGGCTACCCCATTCCCGTCGGCCCGCTGGCCGGCGACGAGGGGAAGGTGGCCGGGTCGGAGATCGCGCTGTTCGGAGCCGCGCCGGAGCTCACCCCGACGGTCCTGGCGAACATCGCCAAGGGTGAGGGCCTGCCGTACCCCACGCAGAACGGTCAGTGGCAGAAGACGGCGCAGGCCAGCAGCCAGTCCTTCCTCGTCCTGAGCGACCTGCGGACGCACAACGTCCAGGAGGCGGCCACGTACGCCAAGGCGGCGGGGATCGGCTACCTCTACTCGCTGCCCAACGCCGTGGGGCCGTGGAAGACGACCGGGCACTACCGGTTCGACGCGGGTATGGGCGGCTCCGACGAGGGCGCGAAGCGGACCGTGGATCTGGCCAAGGCCGAAGGCGTACGGCTCGGCGTCCACACCATCTCCGACTTCATCAGTCTCGATGACCGCTACGTCCAGCCCGCGCCCGCCGACAGCAGGCTCGCCTCCGGCCAGCGTGCCCGGCTGACCCGCCCGCTGGCGGCCGCCGACACCACGATGTACGTCGACTCCGGCGCGCCGTTCGCCCCCGGCCTGCACTTCAAGGCGCTGCGGATCGGCGATGAGCTCCTCACCTACGGCGAGGCGCGCCAGGACGGCGACGAGTGGGTCGTGAGCGGCCTGAAGCGAGCGCAGGCCGGCTCGCCGGCCGCCTCCCACGCCGCCGGGGACAAGGCCGCCAGGATGATCATGAACTCGTACGCGGGGGCCATCGGCGGCCTCGGCGTCATCGACGAGATCGCCACCCGCCTGGCCACGGCCTGGAACACCACCGGCATCATGTCCCACTCCTACGACGGCGTGGAGTCGGCCTCGGAGTCCGGATGGGGCAACTACGGCCAGGCCCGGCTGATCAACGGAAACTTCCGCCAGCTCAAGGCCAAGGACGGCTACATCACCGAGACCAGCCGCATGACCTCCAACACCTGGGACGCCCTCACCCGGGCGAGCTGGGGCGAGGTCGGCGTGACCAGCATGGACCAGGTCTTCGTCAACAACGCCTTCTACCGGGCCAACTTCCTGCCCGGCATGCTCGGCTGGATCAGCCTCAAGGGATCGGAGCCGCTGCTGAGCATCGAGAGCAAGCTGGCACGCGGCGCCGGGCTGAACGCGGGGGCCGGGTTCCAGACCTCGCTGTCCAGCCTCCGTTCCGGCGGCGAGAACGCCAGGAAGGTGCTCGACGCGATCAACCAATGGGAGACGGCGCGCAACCTCGGCGCCTTCACCGAGGAGCAGAAGACCCGCTTCCTCGACAAGAGCACCAACTGGCGCCTCTCGGTCGTCACCGCCGGCCAGAAGTGGTCGCTGCAGGAGCTCGACGCGTCGGGCCGGCCCATCGGGTCACCCCAGCAGGTCACCGTGCCGGCCCCGGCGCTGACCACCACCGCCCTGCCCGCCGCCACCCGCCACCGGCTCTACGCGGCGAGACTCACCACCAACACCCCCGCCACGATCAGGTACGAGCTCACCGGCGGCGCCCTGCCCGAGGGCCTGTCCCTCAACCAGGACACGGGCGGCATCATCGGCACTCCCCGGCACACCGGGAAGGCCACCTTCACCGTTACCGCCCACAGCACGGCAGGGCTTGCCCCCGCGAAGGCCACCTATGAACTGACCGTGCGCCGCTAGAGAGCGTCGTCGCGGTCACCCCGGAAAGGGCAACAGCGCGGGGCGCAAAGTCCCTGAAGTGCCGGGATCTGCGGGCTGACCGGCCTGTGGGTCGATCCGGACACCGGCGACTGGCACGGCCTGGCGCACAACGAGTTCACCCCGCGGCCGTTGGCGACGGCCTGCGCTGCGACGCGATCGACTACGCCGTATCGGCCGACCAGGGCCGGGACGCGATCACTCAGCGGCCACCCACCAGCCACCCGCGTACCCGACCTCCGTGGTCAGTACATCTAGACGAGGCCGGCGACGGCCGCGACGACCTGGTCCACCTCCTGCTCGGTGTTGTAGTAGTGCGGCGACAGGCGCAGGCACCAGTCGACGTCCTTGTCGCCGAAGTCGAACTGCGCGAAGTGGCGGAAGCTGAGCGCCGAGTTGATGCGGCGCGCGTCCAGGGCCGCCTTGAAGGGCTCCGGCCGCCAGCCGCCGACGGCGAAGGTGACCAGGGCGCCCAATCGCCGGCCGTGGTCCAGCACCCGGACCCCGGGCAGCTCGGCGAGCCTGTCGCGCAGGTTCGCGGCCAGGGCCGGGGTACGGCGGGCGATGGCGTCCATGCCGACCTCGCGGGCGTACCGTGCGGCGGCGGCGCAGCCGAGGACGGCGGCATAGGGGAACTCCCAGTCCTCGAACCTGGCCGCCGTCTCGACGGGCCGGTAGCGGCCCGGCTCGACCCAGCGCGCGCCGTACATGTCGATGAACAGCGGCTCGTAGCCCGCGCGCAGCACCCGGTCGGACACGTACAGGAAGCCCGAGCCGCGCGGACCGCGCAGGAACTTGCGGCAGGTGGCGGTGAGCAGGTCGCAGCCGATCTCCGCGACGTCGATCGGGTACTGGCCGACGGACTGGCAGGCGTCGACCAGGTACAGCAGGTCCAGTTCGCGGCAGTGCCGGCCGATGTCGGCGACCGGCTGGACCAGGCCGGAGTTGGTGGGGATGTGGGTGGCGGCCACGAGCCGCGGGCGGTGCCGGCGCATCAGCGCGGCCATCGCCGCCACGTCCACCCCGCCTTCGGGCAGGTCGGGCGCGTGCACGACCCGCACGCCGAACCTCTTGGCCAAGGACAGGAAGGCGATCTGGTTGGAGATGAAGTCGTTGCGGGTGGTGAGGATGACGTCACCGGCCTCGAACGGGATCGCCGACAGGGCGGTGGAGAACGCGTGGGTGGCGCTACCGGCGAAGGCGATGTTCTCAGGAGCGCAGTTGATCAATGCGGCGGTCTCGGTGTAGAACTCGCGGACCTGGCCGGCGCGGGCGGCCGAGGCCTCGTAGCCGCCGATGTTCGCCTCCAGCCGCAGGTGGTCGAGCATCACGGCCAGCACGGGCGCGGCCAGCAGGCCGCAACCGGCGTTGTTGAAGTGCACGACGTCGGCGGCACCGGGGGTGTCCGCGCGCAGGGCCGTCACGTCCAGAAGCGATTCTGCCGGAACGCTGGAAGCGCTACTATTGTCTCTCATGTCAGACAGTAGCAGTTCGGCGGAGTTGGCGGCCAGCATGCGCGCGATGATCGACCGGCTGTCGCCGGGCGACCGTCTGCCCAGCAGCCGGGAGCTGATCCAGCTCCACCGGGTCGGCCCCGCCACCGTGTCGCAGGCGATCGCCACGCTCGCCGCCGAGGGCGTGGTGATCACCCGTCCGGGCAGCGGCACGTACGTGGCGGCACGCCTCCAGCGGCGCGCCGCCGTGACCGACACCGCCTGGCAGACCGTCACCCTCGCCGACCGGAGCGTGGACACCCGCGTCCTCACCGACGCCCTCGGCGCGCCACCCGAGGGGACGATCATGCTGGACGGCGGCTACCTGCATCGATCGCTGCGGCCCGGCAAGATCCTGACCGCGGCGCTGGCGCGGGCGGCCCGCCGCCCCGACGCCTGGGACCGCGCGCCCGCCGCCGGCCTGGCGGCGCTGCGCAGCGTGTTCGCCACCATGGCCGGTGACGGCGTGAGCGCGGACGACGTCCTGGTCACCTCCGGCGGGCAGAGCGCCCTGTCCATGGCGTTCCGCGCCATCGCCGCGCCGGGCGACCCCATCCTGATGGAGTCGCCCACCTATCCGGGAGCGATCGCCGCCGCCAGGGCGGCGGGCCTGCGCCCGGTGCCGGTGCCCATGGACGCCGACGGCCTGCAGCCCGGCCTCCTGGCCGACGCCTTCGCCATGACCCGCGCCCGCCTGCTGTACTGCCAGCCGACCTACCACAACCCCACCGGCACCGTGCTGGCCCCCCAACGCCGGCGGCAGATCATCGACGCGGCCAGGACGGCGGGCGCGTTCGTGATCGAGGACGACTTCGCTCGCCACCTCGGCCACGGCACGCCGGTACCGCCGCCCCTGCTGGCCGACGACCGCGACGGCACCGTGATCTACCTGACCTCGCTCACCAAACCGGCGGCGCCGAGCCTGCGCATCGGCGCCCTGGTCGCCCGAGGCCCGGTGATGGAACGCCTGCGCGCCATCCGCCTGGTCGACGACTTCTTCGTCACCCGCCCGCTGCAGGAAACGGCGCTCGAACTCCTCAGCTCTCCCACGTGGGAACGGCACCTCCGTTCGCTGGCCGCGGCGCTGCGGGAGCGGTGCGCGGCGCTGGCGGCCGCCGTCACGCGCGACCTTCCCGGCTGGGCCCTCACCCGTGTCGCCACGGGCGGGCTCCATCTGTGGGTCGGCCTGCCGTACGGCGCCGACGACACCGTGATCGCCGCCGCGGCCCGTCAGCACGGCGTCGCCGTCAGCGCCGGCAGCCGCTACTTCGCCACCGAACTCCCGGCGGCCTACCTGCGCCTCGGCTTCGCCGCCACCGCCGACCAGGCCGAACTGACCGAAGCCGTACAGCGGCTCGCGGTGATCCACCCCGGGCCCGCTTGACCACTCAGCCGCGGTGGCCCCTGGGGATGAATGCCCACGGCCACGGTCTTGATGGCCACCACGCGGTCGTAGCCGGTGCGGACAAGGTCGAGCCGTGATCAGGTGTTGATCTCCAGGACCCAGGCCGAGACGTGATCGGGGCCGTGGGTGTAGATCAGGCGGAAGGTGTCGGTGCGGAGCTCGAGCGCGTCCGGGATGCCGCCGTACGGCGTAGCGCCGAGCGGTTCGGGGTCCTCGATCAGATCGAGCAGGGTGTCCGCGATGACCGCACGCAGGCCGAGCGCGGCCCGACGCAGGATGTCGCGGACGGGAAGGTCGACGTGGAGGAGACGCTTCAAGAGCGCTCGCCGGGGGCGGGCAGGCCGAGGTCGGCGTACAGGGCGGCCCTGCTGTCGTAGGTCACCATCTCGCGCTCGCCGCGGCCGTGCGCGGCGATCGCCTCGGCGACGTGGCCGGCCTCCAGCTCACGGCGGGCGCGCAGCAGTTCCTCATAGTCGTCTTCGGAGATCAGGACGGCCCGCTCCGTCGTGGACCGGCGGATGGTGGTGGGCTGGTGGCCGTGCACGGCTCGCGCCACCAGCGTGCCGAGCTGACTTCGGGCTTCGGCGATGCCCATCGGGTCGGTGGTGGCCATGGTGATTCTCCTGCGGATTCCTCTGCCCGGGTGGCTCCTGCGGTTCCACCGTACGGCAAAGTGTCCATGCTGCACAGCTTGCTCAACATGTACAAGGTGAGTTCAGTCCCTGCCGACGGCGGCCGCCATCTGCAAGGTGCCGTCGCTCAGGTTGCGGGTCCTGAGCGGGCGGACGGGCGCGCCGCCTGAGGGCAGGAGGTTGAGCCGGACCTCGTCCACCAGCCCCTCTTCCACGAACGCGGCGTACGTCTCGGCGCCCCCCGCGAGGAGCGCCGTGTCATGCCCGAGGGCTTCGAGGTGGCGCAGCGCCTCGGCCGGGGAAGCGGCCACGTGCGCCCCCTCAAGGTCCTGCCGCTGCCTCGACAGCACGACGACGTCGACGCCGGCGAGCTCCGGCGGGAGCGCCATGAGGGAGAAGGTCCCCCGGCCCATGACGAGGTTGCCCGTCTCCCGGGCGGTGGTCAGGAAATCCATGAGGATGGCGGGCGGAATGCGGTGGCCGTCTTCGGCGCGGTGAAGACGGCCATCGGGGCTGATCGACGTGTAAAGGATCGTCCTCATGAGAGGGACCCTACTCTAGTTGGAGAGAACTTCCAACTATTTGGATCGACCGCCAGGCCAGCTCCGGCAGCACGGCCCGCGCCCAGGCGAGATCGCCCTCGCCGGTGGCCAGCATCCGCCGGCACGCGTCGTGGCTCGGCCCGAGCAGTACCGTCTGCAGCTGCTCCGGCGTCCACTCCGGCAGCTCCCCCGGCCCGGCGACCTGTGCCAGCCGCGCCATGACCGGCGCCAGCAACCGCTGTTTCGCGTCGGCGAGCTCCGCGGCACGATCCGCCGCCAGCTCCAGCGCCATGGCCTGATACATGAAACGGGCCTCCACCCGGTTCCCCTCCACCCACGCCAGGTGCGCGTTGACCAGGGCGCGAACCGCGTCGCGCGCGGTGGCCGAGGCGAGGACGTCCTTCTCCAGGTGAGCGCCGGCCCGTTCGAACGTCCGGATCAGCAGCGCCAGCGTCAGCTCGCCGAAACCGCCGAACAGGTGGTAGACGCTTGACGGGCTCGCCCCGGCGGCACGGCGGATGTCCTCGATCCCCGTGGCCAGCAGGCCCTGCCGGTCGAAGCACTGCAACGCGGCATCCAGAATCTCGTTGCGCCGCTGGATCCCGTCACGCCTGGCCGCCCTCATCCTGCCGAGATTACCCGGAGCGCCGGGGCTTCACGCTGGGTGCCCGCTCGCCACCACCGCCCGGACCGGCGCACGACCTTCCCGCGCACGAGATCCATCGGCCGAGCCGGCGCGGAGAACCCGCGGAACCAGGTCATCCGCCCTCCCTGATCCGCGCCACTCCGACGAGATCGTCCGGGGTCGCGTCGGGGACCCGGTCGTCGAACCGGGCGAGCACCTTGGTCCTGAGCGCTCCGGCCACCAGCACCGCGATGGACAAGCCGAAGATGACGTAGATCAGCGCGACGCCGCGGCCAGGACCGGTGCCGAGCACCGTGCCCACGGTGGACGCCAGCGCTCCCCCGGGCAGCATGAGCGGTTCGAGCGCCCGCTCCGCGAACGGCGTCAGCACGCCCACCCCGAGCGGGATCGTGGACCAGGCGACCATCTGGTTGAGGGCGAACACCCGGCCGTGGTAGCGCTGGGGCACCTTCACCTGGACGATGGTCGCGTACACGCCGTTGACCAGGGCCAGTCCGAGCGACACCCCGAACGCGCCGATGCCGATCAGCACGAGCGACCGGGTCAGGCCGACGATCACGCAGGACGCCGCGATCACCAGGGTGAGCAGCAGCATGCCGGTCATCCGCCTGCGCCGCGGGCCACCCCACAGGCTCATGCACAGGCCGCCGGCCGCCGCGCCCGCACCGCCGCACAGCGCCACCGTGCCGACCTCGGGCAGCCCGGCGAAGGAGAGGACGAGCGGCGAGTAGAGCATGAAGACCGGCGACAGCACGACCGCCAGCAGCGCGAAGAACGTCACCATCGCCCGGAAGTCCCGGTTGCCGATCGACAGCCGGAAACCGGCCTTGATCTCGGCGCCGACCGTCTCCCTGCGCCGGTGCGCGAGCGTGGCGGGGAAGCGCATCAGCACCAGGACGGTCGCCGCCACCAGGTATCCCACGATGTCGGCGATCAGGATGCCGCCCAGGCCGATCACCGACATCAGTCCCACGGCCATCAGCGGGGCGACGAACTGGGCCACACCCGCCGTCATCTGCGCCACGCCGTTGGCGTGGCCGAGGTAGCGCTTGGGCACGAGCTGGGGAATCGCCGAGGAGTACGCGACCCGCTGAAAGGCCAGCGCCACGGACAGAAGCGTGAGCAGCGGATACAGGGTCCAGGTGTCGAGCCCGTCGGTGAACAGCAGGATCGCGGCCGCCGACTGGATGGCGAGCCCGGCCAGGCTGGCCGCGAGCATCACCGCCCGCCTGCTCGACCGGTCGACGATGGCGCCGACCAGCGGTGCGGCCAGCACACCCGGGATCACGGCGAGCACGGTCATCAGCGCCATCTGGGCCAGTCGCCCCGTGGTGAGGTAGATCCAGATGGGGATGGCGAACTCGGTGATCGTCGCACCCGTGATCGTCGCCATCTGCCCGAGCGCCACGGCCAGGAACCGCCGCACGCTCGGCTCGGGCCCCGCGTCCGGGGCCCGCACGCCGCCGGAGACGGAGGCGGAGGCGGAGCTGGAGGAAACGCTCCACCCCGCGCCGCCGTCGCCGGGGGCGAGCGGCTCGCGGGACACGATCGCCGCCAGCTCATCCGCCCGATATTTCAGGAAATAGTGACCGGCTTCCTCGATCACCGCCAGCGTGGTGTTCCCGGTCAGGAAGTGCCACTCGCGGTAGCGCTCCTCGTAGTACTCCGTCGTCGGGTCCTGCTCGCCCACGATCGACACGATGGGCGCGCGCAGCCGCGACGGGACGTTCGCCTGCAGCAGGCCGGTGAAGTACTCCTCGGCCTGCCGTGCGTCGTGCCGCATGTTGCGCACGATGAACGCCCGCTGCTCCTCGTCGAGATCGCCCAGGTCGGCCCCCATCGAGGTCAGCCAGTTGAGCTGTTCGCGGTCGCTGCGCCACCGGCCGCCGCCGGTGACCTTGGCCCACAGGCCCAGCAGCCCGCGCGTCGGCCTGGCGAAAGGGAAGATCCCGCCCAGATACACGGTCTCGACCTGGCGACCGGCCCGCTCCAGCAGGAGAGCGATCTCCACGGTCAGCGCGCCACCGACCCCGCAGTGCCCGTACAGCGAAAGCGGCCCGTCCACCTTCTCCAGGATCTCCGCCGCGCACTCGGCCGCCACCTGCGCCAGCGGCCGGGGCTCCTCCTCCAGGCCCAGGTCATGGCCGGGCACGGCCACCGAGTACAGCGCCGTGCCACGCGGCAGGGCGCCGGCCAGAGGTTGGTAGACCACCGCGCTGCCCCCGCCGTACGGGACACAGACGAGGGTGCGCGTGGCGGGCCCGGGCGGGGTGAGCAGATAGAGCAGCCCGCGCCGCGCGGACGGCGCGGCGGCCACCCCGGCCAGCCTCCGCACGGTGGGGTGCTGGAACAGGTCCATCACGCTGACCGGCGCGCACTCCTCCGGCAGGTCGCGGCGGAGCCTGGCGATGACGCGGGTGGCCAGCAGGGAGTGCCCGCCCAGGTCGAAGAAGTCGTCGAGCGCGCCGACCCGGGACAGCTCGAGCACCTCGGCCATCGCCGCCGCGATCGTCTCCTCCACGGGTCCCGACGGCGGCTCGAAGGCCACGCCCTGTTCGGGGCGCTCGCCTTCCGGCTCGGGCAGCGCGGCCCGGTCGACCTTGCCGTGGGACTTCAGCGGCAGCCGGTCCAGCCAGACGTAGCGCGTGGGGATCATGTACTCGGGCAGCGCGGTCGCGAGCTCGCGGCGCAGCTCGCCGACCGGGACGGCCTGGCCGTCGGCCACCAGGTAGGCGACCAGTTCCTTGGATCCGGCCGCGCCGCGGGCGTCGGCCACCGCGTACGCCACGCCGGGCAGTTTCCGCAGCGCCTCGTCGATCTCGCCCAGTTCGACCCGGTAGCCGCGGATCTTCACCTGCAGATCGCGGCGGCCGAGGAACTCCAGGTCGCCGCTGGGCAGCCAGCGGGCCAGATCGCCGGTGCGGTAGAGGCGCTCGCCACGGACGGTCACGAACGCCTGGGCGGTCAGGTCGGGCCGGCCGAGGTACTCGCGGGCCAGCCGATCGCCGCCCACGCACAGCTCGCCGGCCACGCCGATCGGCGCCGGGCGCATGCCGGCGTCGAGCACGTACACGCGGGCGTGGCCCAGCGGGCGGCCGATGGGCGTGACCGGGCCGCGTACCTCGTCGTCGGGGGTGACGGTGTAGGTGGTGACGCCCACGGTGGTCTCGGTGGGGCCGTAATGGTTGACGATCTCGCACCGGCCCAGCGCCGCGAGTTCCTTGGTCTGCTGCCAGCTCGACCCCTCGCCGCCGAAGATGAGGGTACGGCGGGGCAGCAGCCGTTCCGGCGCCACTTCGGCGGCCAGCGCGCCGAAGTGGGAGGGCGTCATCTTGAGGTAGTCCAGCCCGTGGTCGGCGAACTCGGTGCCGGAGATCCGCGACGGGTAGAGCTCCACGGTCCCGCCGGTCATGAGCGCCAGGTAGAAGACCGTGATCCCGAAGTCGAACGAGAGCGACTGCAGCAGCCCGAACCGGGCCCCGTCCACGACGCCGAAGCGTTCGCGCACGTCGGACAGGTAGTTGAGGACCTGCTGGTGCTGGACGGCCACGCCCTTGGGCCGCCCGGTGGACCCGGAGGTGTAGATGACGTACGCCAGGTCGGCCGGTCCGGCCGGCGCCCCGACCGGCCCGGCGCCGGCCGCGGGAACGTCGAGCACCGGGCCGTCGAATCCGCCCACCCGGCGGTCGGACACCAGCGCCGCCGCGCCCGAGTCCGCCAGCAGGTACGCCAGCCGGTCGGCGGGCTGTTCGGGATCGACGGGCACGTAGGCGGCACCTGCCTTGAGCACGCCCAGCACGGCCACGGCCAGTTCAGGTGACTGCTCCAGGCAGATCGCCACCCGGTCCTGCCCGCCCACACCGCTGTCCCTGAGCATCATGGCGAGCCGGTTGGCCCGGCCGTCCAGCTCGGCGTAGGTCAGCGTGCGCTCGCCCTGGACGACGGCCGGGGCCGAAGGGCACGCGGCGGCGGTCGCCTCGACCATCCCGTGCAGCGTGCGCGCCGGCGGGGGCACCGGCTCGGCCCTGCTCCACGCGTCGAGCAGGGCGCGTTCCCCGGGCCCGGCGAGTTCGAGCTCCGACAGCCGTAACCCGGGATCGCCGGCCACCTGGCGCAGCAGGTTGACGAAGTGGCCGCAGAAGCGCTCGGCGGTGGCGTGGTCGAAGAGGTCGCTGCTGTAGACGAGGAAGAGCCGTAACCCGCCGGCGCCGGGCGACGCCTCCAGCGTCAGGTCGAACTTGGCGCGGGCGGTCCCGGGGTCGTAGGGCTCGGCCGTCACGCCGTCGAGTCCGAGCACGCCCGTCGTCTCGGCGCCCATCACGAGCTCGGCTTGGAACAGCGGTGTGCGGCTCAGGTCCCGGCGCACGTCCAGCGCCTCGACCAGCCGGTCGAAGGGCACGTCCGCGGCCATGAACGACTCCATCGCGGTGCCGCGCACCCGGCGCATGAGCTCGCGGAACGTGGGGTCGCCCGACAGATCGGTCCGCACCACCACGGTGTTGAGGAAGAAGCCGATCACCGGCTCCAGTTCCTCGCTGTCGCGGGTGGAGATCGGCGTGCCCACACACACATCGTGCTGGCCGCTGTAGCGGGACAGCTGCGCCTGGAAGGCGGCCATCAAGGTCATGAACAGCGTGCACCGCTCCCGCCTGGCCAGCAGCCCGATCCGCTCGCTCAGCCCGGCGGGCAGGGTGGTGACCACGCGGCCGCCCGCCGTGGTCTTGACCAGCGGGCGCGGCCGGTCCGCCGGCAGTTCCAGGTCCGGCGCTCCGGTGAGGCGGGCGACGAGAGCGGCGGGCGGCGTGGTGTCCTTCTCACGCTGCTCGCGCGCGTGGGCCGCGTACTGCGGGGCGGGCGGGCCCAGAGGCTCACCGTTGTAGCAGCGGCTGATCTCGCCCAGCAGGATGCCCAGCGACCAGCCGTCGGCGGCGATGTGGTGCAGCACGACGACCAGGATGTGCTCGCGCGCTCCGAGCCGGATCAGGCAGGCCCGGAGCGGCTGGTCCTCCACCAGGTCGAACGGCCGCCCGGTCCATTCGGTCACCAGGCGCGCGGCACGTTCCTCCACGCCGGCGCCCTCCAGGTCGGCCCTGGCCAGCGTTACGCGCGGGTGCGGGTCGACGATCGCGACGGGCCGTCCGTCCTCGTCGGCGTAGCGGGTGCGCAGCACCTCGTGCCTGGCCGCGACCGTGACGAGCGCGCGTTCGAGCGCGCCTGCGTCGACCGTCCCGTGCAGGCGTTCGGTGACGAACATGTTGTACGAGGCGCTGCCCGGGTCGAGCTGGCTCAGGAACCACAACCGCTCCTGCCCGGACGACAGCACCTGAGCACGGCCGGCGACCGCGTGGTCGGTGGTCATGGCGATACCTCCAAGACGCGTGAAGACATTGGATGTATAGCGGAAAAGGGGGCATCGACCGGCCGGCCTTCGGACGGGGAGCGGCCTTACTGGAAAGAATCTTTCCAATTAAACCCACGCCAGTTTCGCACGTCCGCTATTCCTGCCGCAAGTCGCCACAATCGCGGATCCCGGAGCCTCCGCAACCCCATAGCACCAGCACACGAGGGCGCAAGTTAACAAACTTTACTATTATGGAAGCCCTTACCTTGTGTCGATTTTCGGGTCAATACATCGGATCTCTTGAGGCGGAGACGCGTGGTAGTGCTGCCCCTACCCCCTGGGTACCGCCAGCATGATCGTCTCGGGGCGGCCCGCTCCCTACGCTCATGGCCAGAGCAAGGACAAGGGGGCAGAGATGGACGTGAACAACGCGCCGGTGGCCGTCGGCCTGAGCGGCGTACGCAAGATCTACGGGCACGGGGACAGCGGGGTGACCGCGCTCGACGGCGTCACCCTGGGCTTCCGCAAGGGGACGTTCACCGCGGTGATGGGACCGTCGGGCTCGGGCAAGAGCACGTTGCTGCACTGCGCGGCGGGGCTGGACCGGCCGACGGAAGGATCGGTCACCCTTGACGGCACCGACCTGACCACTCTGTCGGAACGTGCGCTGACCGGCCTGCGGCGCGAGCGGATCGGCTTCGTCTTCCAGGCGTTCAACCTTTTACCGGCGCTGAACGTGACGGAGAACATCACGCTGCCGCTGCGGCTCGCGGGCAGGAAGGCCGACGGGGCGCTGGTCGCCGAGGTGGTACGCCGGGTCGGGCTCGCGGACCGGGTGGGCCACCGGCCCGCCGAACTGTCCGGCGGTCAGCAGCAGCGGGTGGCGATCGCGCGGGCGCTGGTCACCAGGCCCGCGGTGATCTTCGCCGACGAGCCCACCGGCGCCCTCGACACCAGGACCGCGCGGGAAGTGCTTGACCTGCTGCGCTCGGCCGTCGACCACAGCGGCCAGAGCATCATCATGGTCACCCACGACCCCGTGGCGGCCTCGTACGCCGACCAGGTCGTGTTCCTGGCCGACGGCAGGCTCGCCGGCTCGCTGGCCCGGCCGACCGCCGACGCGGTGGCCGACCGGCTCACCCACCTCGGCGCGTGGGCCGCCGGGAACGCCGTGGCGGGGGGACGCTGATGTTCGGGATCGCTCTGCGCTCGCTGCGTCACCGCCGGGGCGCCTTCGTCGGAACGTTCGTCGCCATGTTCTTCGGCGCGGTCATCGTGTTCGCGACCGGGGCGCTGATGGAGACCGGGGTGCGTGCCAGGGCGCCGTTGCAGCGCCTGGCCGCCGCCGACATCCACGTCGTCGCCGGGAAGACCCTGGAGCTGCCGGGCGGCGGCGACGAGGCGGAGACGGCGCTCCTGCCCGAGCGGGTACGGGTCGAGCGCGAGCTCGCCGACCGGATCCGTGACCTGCCCGGGGTCGGCGCCGCCGTACCGGATGTCAGTGTTCCCGTCTCGCTGCGGGGCAGGCAGGTCAGCGGGCACGACTGGGCGACCAGCGTGCTCGCCCCGTCCACGCTCGCCGACGGCTCGGCGCCGACGCCGGGACAGGTCGTCCTCGGCAGCGGGTACGGCGTGCGGACGGGTGACTCGGTGGACCTCGTGGCCCGGGGGGAGGAGGGCCGGTACCGGGTCAGCGGCACGGTCGCCGGCGACGGCGTCTACTTCGCCACCGCCGACGTGACGCGGCTGTCGGGCACCGGCGGGGCCGACCTGATCGGCGTCGTCGCGGCCCCGGGCGCCGACGTCGCCGAGCTGTCGCGCCGGGTGGCGGAGGTGGTCAAGGGGACGGGCGCGGTCCTGCTGACCGGGAACGAGCGCGGCGTCTCGGAGTTTCCCGAGGTCGCCGCGGCGGGGACCATGCTGGTCATCCTCGCCGGCGTCACCGGCGGGCTCACCGTTCCCGTGGCGGTGTTCGTCATCGCCTCCACACTCGTGCTGTCCATTCAGCAGCGCGAGCGGGAGATGGCGCTCCTGCGCACGATCGGCACCACGCCGGGCCAGCTGCGCGCCATGGTGCTGGGCGAGTCGACGCTGCTGGCCGCGGTCGCGTCGGCGCTGGGGTGCCTGCCCGGCGTCCTGCTCGCGAAGTGGCTGCTGAGCCTGATGGCGGGCGCCGGCATGACGCCGCCGCAGCTGACCTACCAACAGGGCGTGCTGCCGGTCCTCGTCGCGGTCGGGGTCGGCCTGCTCAGCGCGGCCGGCGCGGCACTGATCGCCGCCCACCGGGCGGCCCGGATCCGGCCCACCCAGGCGCTGGCGGAGGCGGCGATCCAGCGGCGCTGGCTGACCCGGCCGCGGGCGATCCTGGCGTCGCTGACGTTCGCGGGCGGCATCGTGCTCATGGTCGCGACCGTGACCGTGTTCGAGGGGCCGGTCGCGGCGGCCACGGCCGGTCCGACCTCGATGGTGTGGGCGATCGGGCTCGCGCTCATCGCGCCGGGCGTGACCACGGTGTGCGTACGCCTGCTGCGCCGGCCGCTGGGGATGGTCTCCGGTGAGCCGGGCAGGCTGGCGATGATCAATGCCGGGGCGTACACGGTCAAGGTGGCCGCGGCCGCGACGCCGATCATGCTCGCCACCGGGATCGCCACCGCCAACATCTTCCTGCAGAGCACGATGACCGACGCGGCGCAGCGGGCGTACACCGAGAATCTGCGCGCGGACGCCGTGCTGACGGCGACGGCGGGCGGGATCTCCCCTGCCGTGGCCGAACGGGTCCGTGCGGTGCCCGGGGTGAGCGCGGTGTCCGAGGTCGTGTCGTCGTCGGTGTTCGTCATGGATCCGGCCGACGGATCCGACGAGGGCAGGCCGGTCCAGGGTGTCAGCGCGGACGGGGTGAGCCAGACGACGGGGTACACGGTGACCGGAGGATCGTTGTCCGCCCTCGCCGGCGACACCGTGGCGCTGCCGTCCCCGCTGGCGCGGCGCTGGGGCGTGGGCGTGGGTGACACGGTCAAGCTGCGGCTGGGCGACGGGTCCCCCCTGGCGGCGAAGGTGATCGCGACCGTCTCCGCCCGGCCGGGGTTCGAGACGCTGCTCATGCCGGTGCGCACGCTGGCCCCGCACACGTCCGCGGGGCTGCCGACGCAGCTCCTGGTGCGGTCCGCTGACACGGGGGCGCTGCGGGACTTCGCGGCCGGCCGTCACGACGTCGTCCTGGGCGACCGTACGGCACAGCTGCGCTCCTTCCATGACCAGGCGGCGCTCGGGGCGTGGGTGAACTACGCGCTGGTCGGGATGATCGCCGCGTACACCGTGATCGCGGTGGTGAACACCCAGGTCATGGCCACGCTCGCGCGGCGGCGTGAGTTCGGCCTGCAACGCCTGACCGGCTCGACCCGCGGGCAGGTGATGCGCATGGTCCTGGTCGAGGGCGCGCTGGTGGCGATCATCGGCGTCCTCCTGGGCGGAATCGCCGCCGCCACCACGCTGGTGCCGTTCAGCCTGGTGGTGAAGGGGACGCCGCTGCCGTCCGGCTCTCCCCTGACGTTCGTGTCGATCGTCGCGGCGGCGGCGGCGCTCGCCCTGGTGTCCATGCTGGTCCCCGCCTGGCGGAGCACGCGGCGCCCGCCCATCGAGGCGGTGGCGACCGAGTGAGGTGATCGCGGGCCTTGGGGATCTCGTCCAGCACCCGGCCGACGGGGAGGCCGGCCCGCTGGACGAGATCGCCGGAACCTACGTGCGCGGCGGGCGGGCGTCTTCAGCTTCCTGACGACCGTCCGTGTACTCCACGGCCGGCCGCCGCGCTGACCCGTCCGCGGGCGCCGCCTTCAGTCGCTGAACAGCTCGTCCCCGACGCGGTCGCGGCAGACCTCGACCGAGTACGCCATCACCCAGCCCGCGTACGCGTCGCGCAGGATGCGCTGGATGGGCGAGGTGCTGAGGAAGCCGGAGCCGCCGCCCGCCTTGAGGGCGAGCTGGGCGGCGTCGATGGCGACCTGGTTGCTCAGCACCTTGGCCCGCAGGGTGGCGGAGTTGAACCCGGGGTCGTTCTGGTCGGCCAGCCACGCCATGTGCCGCGCGTACATGCCGGCGGCCTCCAGCTGGCTGTGGACCGTGGCCAGGTCGAACCGCAGCCACTGCATCGCCGACAGCGGCTCGCCGGTCGTGGGGATCGTGCGTCCGCGGGCGTGCGCGACCAGCGCCACGACCGCCGCGTCGGCGATCCCCAGCGACAGGAACGCGATCCCGGACCCGATGTGGTTCGGCCGCGGCCCCGGCGGCGGCGGGCAGCGGCGGTCCTCGCGCAGCAGGGTGCCGGAGAACTCGACCAGGCGGCTGCCGTTGGCCCGCATGCCCAGGGTGTCGCCGATCGGCAGGTAGCGGATCGACTCGCCCGCCTCCACCCCGAAGAACGCCGGCACCCCGTCGACCAGCACGTTGACGAGGAAATGGTCGGCGATCTCGCACCCGGAGGTGAACCGCTTGGATCCCGACAGCCGGAACCCGCCGGGAGCGGGCTGGGCGTGCTGCTGCGGCAGCAGGAACAGGTTGCCGCCCGTCGGCTCCGACAGCGCGTTGGCGAAGCGCCGCCCGGCGATCAGCTCGTCGGCGTAGAAGCGCCCCGCCTCCGGCGCCGACATCTCCGCGAGTCCCACGCCCGCCCCGATGTGCATCACCCAGATACAGGCGGTGGCCGGGCAGGCCGCGCCGAGCAGCCGCACGATCTCGCCGTAGCTCCGGTAGCTCAGCCCCTGCCCGCCGAGGCGCTCGGGCAGCAGCGCCGCGTCGAGGCCGGCGGCGTGCAGCATCTCCAGGTTCTCGCGCGGGACCGATGTGCTCTCGTCGTAGGCGGCCGCGGTCCTGGCGAACTCCTGGGCGAGCTCGGCCGCGGTCCGCACCCAGTGCTGCTCCTCCGGCGGCGAGCCCAGCGGATGCGCTTCCCTCTTCTGATCCGGCATGACGTGATCTTAGGCAGACGGCGGTGGGCACATCGACAGCGCTCGTCCCCGGAATCCCGGCCCCTGTCCGAAAGCGCGACCACATCGTCGCGGGCAGGGTGTCAGGCACGATGGTTCACCTGCGTCTCCGGCCACGCACCCCTGATCGGCTTGGAAGAACTGCCCTGTCAATACCTCTCAGGTCAGATCCTGTCTGGACCTGACGCGGACGCGGCGGGCGGGCCTCGGCCGCGATCGTTGGCGTCATGCGACTTCAACGAATGCAGATCTCGGCGCTGATCGTTCTCGCGCTCGTCGCGGCACTCGCGCTCGTGCCGTTCCCCACGCTCCCCTACACCACGGGCTTCGCGCCGCACTGGGTGACCTTCCTGGCCGCCGTGGTGGGCGCGGTCTTCGTGATACGACCGCACCCGGCGGGGCTGCTGCCCGCCGTACTGCTGCTGTGGTCGGCGGGCGGCGTCGTGCTCGACGGCTTTCGCGCGTTCTTCGCCGTCACGGGGATCCCGGCGGGAGACTTCGCGCGTGTCGACTGGCCCGGGATGGCGTCGCGCGGGCTCAGCCTGACGGGTTGCGCGCTGCTGGGTGCGGTGCTGCTGCCCCGCCTCAGGGTTCCGGGCGGGGCGTGGCTGGGCTACAGCGCGTTCGCGATCGGGTTCGTCTATCCCATGGCCAAGCTGTACTGGTCCTTGGGCGGCTCGCTGCTCCGTCCCGTGGGCTATGACGAGGGCTTCCCGGCCGGCGAGCTGGTCATGCTGCTCATCGGGGCGGTGGGGTCGCTGGCCCTCGTTCAGGGGTGGGGGCGGCGGCTGCCGCGGCGGCTGGTGCTGACGGGCGGCTGGGCGGGCGCTGCTATGTTGACCACCATGGGGGCCATGTCCGTTTTCGGTACGTTGTCGCAGATGCTCGGCCTCACCGAAGGGCCCGTGCCCCTGTCCGACCCCGCGGCGGTGGTGACGGTCGGGCTCGTGTACGGAAGCTGGCTGCTGTTCGGGCTGGCGGTCGGCGCGGCCACGCTGTCCTACCAGCGGGCGACGCCGCGGTGATGCCGCGGCGCGCGGACCTGGCCCTGGCGTTCGTCGTCGGCGTGCCGCTGTTGTCGCTGTCGGCGGTGGTGGCGGTGCTGTCGGTGCCGGGTGTACGCGCGGCCCTGCTGGTGGGCGCCTGCCTGGTGGCGCACGCCGCCCTCGCCTACCGGCGGGAGGTCTGGGCGTTCTTCGTGGTCGCGGCCGCCTTCGCCGTCCAGGTGGCCGTGACCGGGTTGTTCCTCGTACTGCCGTCCGTGGCCGTCTTCCCGATCGCGATCCATTCCTGCACCGCGTACGGCAGGCGTTTCCCGCCCCTGGCCGCGGGACTCGCCGGAGCCGGGGTGGCCACCTACCGCTTCGCCCACGACCCGTCGGTCACCGCCGCCCACCTGGGTCCCGATCCGTGGCTCCTGCTCGGCCTGCTGGCCTCGACGGTGACGGCGGCCTGGGGCTTCGGCCTGTACCGGCGGACCCAGCTCGCCTACGTCGCGCTGCTGGAGGAGCAGGCCGAGGCGTCCGCCGCACGGGCGACACTGGCCGAGCGGGCGAGGATCGCCCGCGAGATGCACGACGTGATCGCGCACGCCCTGGCCGTGATCGTCGCCCAGGCCAGAGGCGGCCGGTTCGCGCCCGACCGGGCCGCGGACGTGCTGGCCACCGTGGAGGAGACCGGCCGCCGGGCCTTGACGGAGATGCGCGGCCTGGTCGGCGTGCTCCGCACCGGCACCGCCCCGCTGGACCCCTCCCCCGGGCTGGCCGCCCTGCCCGCCCTGCTGTCCGCGTCGAGCGCGGCCGGCCCCGTCGAGACGGGTACGGCCGGCCCCATCGGCCCGGCCGCCGAGCTCGCCGCCTACCGGGTGGTCCAGGAGGCGCTCACCAACACGCTCAAGCACGCGGGCCCCGCCGCGACGGCCGCCGTGCGCCTGGACTGGACGCCTGACGCCCTGGTCGTCACCGTCACCGACGACGGCACGAGCCGCGGGGCGGCGGACGGCCGGGGGAACGGCCTGGCGGGGATGCGCGAGAGAGTGGCGGCCGTCGGCGGCACGCTGGTGGCGGGGCCGGGCGCAGAAGGCGGGTTCGCGGTGGTGGCCCGCCTGCCGTACCAGAAGGAGAGCTTGTGATCCGGGTGTTCGTCGTGGACGACCAGGACCTCGTCAGGACGGGGACGGTCATGGTGCTTCAGGCGCAACCGGACATGGACGTCGTGGGCGAGGCCCGCGACGGCGCCGACGCGCTGGCCCGGCTGCGCACCGTGCGGGCCGACGTCGTGCTCATGGACGTGCGCATGCCTCGCCTGGACGGCGTGGCCGCCACCCGCGAACTGCTCGCAGGCGCTCCGGAGGCGCCGAAGGTGATCGTGCTCACCACGTTCGATCTGGACGAGTACGCCTTCGCCGCGCTGCGCGCCGGGGCCTCCGGTTTCCTGCTCAAGGACGCGCCGGCCGAGGAGATGCTGGCGGCGGTGCGCACCGTGCACGAGGGCGACGCGGTCATCGCGCCCTCCACCACCCGTCGCCTGCTCGACCACGTGGCTCCCCACCTCCCCGCTCCGGGACCCGACCCGCTGACCGACCGCGAACGCGAGGTCCTGCGCCACATCGCCAGGGGCCGGACGAACGCGGAGATCGCGGGCCTGCTGTTCCTGTCGGAGGGCACGGTGAAGACGCATGTGGGCCGCATCCTGGCCAAGCTGGAGCTGCGCGACCGCGTCCAGGCCGTCATCTGGGCCTACGAACACGGCCTGACCCGCCCACGCTGACGGCCGTCCGGGTATCCACGCGCGGTCGGCCGCACGCTTCCCCAGCTCCCGCTGCCGGGCGGACGTCCTCGTGCAATGAGATGCCGGTGAACGCACTACGCAGGGGCCGGGCGGTCAGCGGGCCCCGTCCGGATGCCGTCCAGCAAGGTGGACAGCACCAGCCCGGGGGCGTCGCGGGGCGCGAGCCTGCCGAGTTCGATCGACTCCCATGCGCCGTAAACGGCGCCGTTCAGCGACGAGACGATCCACCAGGCGGCCAGGCCGGAGCGGAGCACCCGCGCCTGCTGACCGCGTTTCACCAGGTCGATGACGAGATCGTCGAGCGTGTCGAAGCGGGCGTGGAGGGCATGCTCCTCGTCGAGGCCGCGTTCGCGATGGATGAACTCCAGTTGCGGGCCGAGCGGGATCAGGGCCGTGAGCAACCGGCGCAGCGCGGCCTCCGCCTCCTCGCCCGGCACCGACAGGCCGGCGTTCGCGTAGGCGCGTTCGACCCGGTCGACGGCTTCGGTGGCGACCGCGACGAGCAGCGCCTGCCTGGTCGGGTAGAGGCGGTGCAGGGTCGTCCGGCTCACCCCCGCCGCGGCCGCCACCTCGGCCAGCGACGCCGTGGGGCTGGCCAGCAACGCCTGTGTGGCGATCTCTACGAGCGTTCCCGGCGATCCGCGCATGGCCAGCGAGCTTAGCAGCACTGCTCGGATTGAAACGTTGTTGTTTCAAATGGAGCGCGTGAGTACCATGCGCGGCATGGCAAACTCCCTCCCACGCCGTACCCTGCTCACCGCCCCGATCGGGCTGCTCGGCGCGGGCTGCGCCCCTGACCACGAGAAGCGCTCCGATCGGCTGATCGTGGGTGGCCGGGTGTACACGGTGGACCCGCGGCGTCCGTGGGCGGAGGCGGTGGCGATCTCAGGCGACCGGATCCAGGCCGTCGGCTCCCGCGCCGAACTCGACCCCCTGGTGGGTCCGCGCACCGAGGTCATCGACGCCGCGGGCGGGCTGGTGCTGCCCGGGTTCCACGACGTGCACTGCCATCCCATCGAGGGCCTGTCCGGGCAGACGGAGGACGACTGCCTGCTCGACTTCGACGCCGACGCGCGTCGGCTCGTCCAGCAGGTACGCGCCTGCGCCGGGCACGGGCGGCACGGCTGGGTCACCGGCCACGGCTTCGACATCACCCGGCTGCACCCCTCCGCGCGAGCTCCCCGCGACCTGCTGGACGCCGCCGTCCCCGACCGGCCGGCGCTGCTGTACGACCAGAACGGGCACGCGGCCTGGCTCAACAGCCGGGCCCTGAAAGCGCTCGGCATCGACCGCGACACCCCCGAGGTCGCCGGCGGCCTCATCCTGCGCGAGCCCGGCGGCGAGCCGAACGGCCTGCTGCTGGACAACGCCATGATGGTCTACTCCAGCGAGCTGGTGCGGTCACTCCCCGCCGACGAGTACCCGGTGCTCCTGGACAGCCAGCGCAAGCTGGCCGAGGCCGGCATCACCTCGGTCGCCGACGCCCGCGTCACCTGGCGGGGCCGACACCATCAGCTCAAGCTGTGGCAACGGGCGGAACGCGAGGGCAGGCTCGCCGCGCGCACCACGCTCGGACTGTGGGCCTACCCGGAGCTGGAGGACGATCTCCAGCTCCCCGCCCTGACCAGCGCCTTCCACCACGACCCGGGCGGCATGCTCAGCACCGGCGAGGTCAAGATCTGCGCCGACGGCATCACGAGCAATCTCACCGCCGCCCTGCTGGAGCCGTACCTGATCGACACCCCCGTGCCCGGCGACCGCGGCCTGAACTACTTCGACGGCGACCGGCTGGCCCGCTACGTGACGAGGCTGGAGCGGACGGGCTTCACCGTGCACATCCACGCGATCGGCGACCGCGGCATCCGCGAGGCGCTCGACGCCGTCGAGACCGCCCGCCGGGCGAACGGCGACCTTCGGGCCCGCCATCGGATCACCCACATCGAATACCCCCACCCCGACGACCTGCCGCGCTTCGCCCGGCTCGGCGTCGTCGCCGACTTCCAGACCTCGGCCCCCGGCATCGACGTGCCCGCCTACCGCCGCGGCGACGAGCCGGTCCTCGGCCCCGAGCGGACGAGCCGCCTCCAGCCCATCCGCGCCCTCATGGACAGCGGCGCCACCGTCACGCTGAGCAGCGACTTCAACGTCGGCGCGCTCTCCCCGCTGCCCAACATCGCCGCGTCTTTGCGCATCGGCCCGCACGCCGTGCCGAGCCTCGCGCACGCCATCCGCGCCTACACCGCCGACGCCGCCTACGCCCTGCGCCAAGAGCGGCACACCGGCTCCATCGAGCCGGGCAAGCTCGCCGACCTCGTCATCCTCGACCGCGACCTCTTCGCCCGTCCGATCGAGGAGATCCAGCAGGCCACCGTTCGCCACACCCTGCTCGGCGGCCGTCACACCTACGGACCGGCCGGCGACTGACCGGTCAGCGGAACAGGCCGGCGTTCTCGCCGGCCCAGTCGTCGTAGGTGCGTGGCGGGCGGCCGATGATGTCGCGGACCGAGGGCCGCTGGTCGAGGGTCCACTGGGTCAGTTCGGCCAGTCGCGTGCCGTACTCCTCAAGGGCGTACAGCGTCACGTCGATTCCGCTGTCGGGCCAGCCGTCGCGGCGCCAGGCGTCACGGCCCTCCTCGGGGGTGACCTCGACGGCGTCGACGGCGTGACCGATGGCCTTGGCGATGCCGTCCACCCGTGAGCGGGTGCTGATTGGCACGCCGACCGCTTCGACGATCGTTCCCACGTGGTCGCCGGTGCGCAGTGCCGCCAGGGCGACGGCGGCGAGATCGTCTTCGTGGATGAACGGGTAGTGGCCCTCGTCCAGAAAGGGCTCACGCACGACGTGGCCGGCGCGGATGGTTCGCGGCCAGTCCGATCCGGTGGCCGGGTAGGTGCCCTCGATCATGGCGCCCATCACGGCCGAGGGACGGATGTGCGTCCACTCCATTTTCGAGCGCTCGACGGCCTTTTCGATGGCCAGCCAGAACCACGTCTCGGGGGGATAGTCGGCTTCGTACTCGGGCCCGTGTGAGGACAGCACCGCGATACGGCCGACGCCGGCGGCGAGCGCCAGGTCCAGCGCGTCGTGCACGGTCGAGGGGTTGGCGCCGGCGAGGAACACGCCGTCGACGCCGTCGAAGGCGGCGGCGTGTTCGCGCGGCCGGGTGATGGAGCCCTCGACCACCTCGGCCCCGGCGGGCCAGCCGTCCAGCAGGCCGGTCTCCGCGAGCACCCGTACCCGAACGCCCGTGGCGAGCAGCTGACGCGCCAGGTTCCTGCCGACGATCCCGGTCGGGCTGCTGCCCGCTTCCTTGCGCGCGGCGACCACGGTCAGCAGCACCCGCGTGACTTCACCCATCACAAAATCTCCCTGTCGGCTCGACGGAGATCTTGCGCCATCCCGGGGACGTCGAAGCGCCCGGGGAAGGGTGCGGATCCACCTGCAAACTATCACCATCGATGCCTTGGTCGTCAATCACCTTGAGTAGGGCATACCGCGTATGCATACTAGGTACTCATGCCAGTCAGACACGGGCTGCTCGCGCTCCTCGGCAGGGGGCCGCGGCACGGCTACCAGCTGCGGGTCGAGTTCGAGGCGTCCACAGGGGCGACCTGGCCGCTCAACATCGGCCAGGTCTACACGACGCTGTCCCGCCTGGAGCGCGACGGCCTGGTCGAGGCGGGCGAGGCGGACGCGCAGGGCCGGGTCGTCTACACGATCACCGCGGCCGGGCAGGAGGAGGTGGCGCTCTGGTTCAGCACCCCCGTCATCCCGTCCGACCGGCCGCGGGACGAGCTGGTCATCAAGCTGGCCGTGGCCGTCGCGGCCAGGCAGGTGGACGTAGCCGAGGTCATCCACACGCAGCGGACGGCGACCATGCGCACTCTTCAGCGGCTCACCAGGGCCAAGCGCGCCGCCACGGGAGGCGCGGCCCAGCGGCTCGTGCTCGATTCCATGATCTTCCAGGCCGAGGCCGAGCAACGGTGGCTGGACCACTGCGAGGCCGTTCTCGAGGAGGAAAGATGACGTTGGTACGGCTGGCCGAGGTGGCCAGGGTCCACGGCGAAGGGGCGACAGCCGTACACGCGCTGAAGGGTGTGAGCCTCGCGGTCGACGAGGGGGAGCTCGTCGCGGTCATGGGCCCGTCCGGGTCCGGCAAGTCGACCCTGCTCAACCTCGCGGGCGCGCTGGATCGGCCCTCCTCGGGGACGGTGTACCTCGGCGAGCAGGACCTGGCCGCCGTGCGCGACCTGGCGGCACTGCGGCGCCGTCGCGTCGGCTACGTCTTCCAGGACCTCAACCTGATCACGTCGCTGACAGCGGCAGAGAACGTGATGCTGCCGCGCGAGCTCGACGGCGTGCGTCCGGGCCCGGCCAGGAAGGAGGCCATGGCGGTCCTGGCCGAGATCGGCGCGGAGGACGTGGCGGACCGCTTCCCGGAGGAACTGTCCGGCGGCCAGCGCCAGCGCGTCGCGATCGCCCGCGCGCTGGTGGGCGAGCGGCGATTGCTGCTGGCCGACGAACCGACCGGCGCGCTCGACACGCCCACCGGCGACGAGATCATGCGGCTCTTACGGGGCCGCTGCGACGCGGGCGCTGCGGTCCTGCTGGTCACCCATGAGCCGCGCTACGCCGCCTGGGCCGATCGGGTGGTGTTCCTGCGCGACGGGATGATCACCGACGACACGTCGCTGGTGAGCGCCCGATGAGCGCCGGACTGGTCGCGCTGCGCCTCGCCCGCCGGAACGTCCGGCGTTCCCGGGGCCGGAGCGCGCTCATCATGACGATGATCGGCCTGCCCGTCCTGGTGATCGCGGCGGTGCTCACCCTCGTCCAGACCATGGAGGTCGATCCGCGCGAGGGGCTGGTGGCCGAGCTCGGCACGGCCGACGCCCGCCTCGTCCAGGCGCCGAAGGGCACGGTGCTGCGGCAGCAGCCCGGCGGGGCGAGCTGGCATCCGGGAGGCGGCGACGCGGCCGCGGCCGGGTCCGCCGAGGTTGCGGCCCTGCTCGGGCCGGGCACCCGGTTGATCCCGTTCAACGCGGCCGTGCTCCGGCTGGGCACCGAACGGGTCGACGCGCTGGAGACCGACCTGCGCGACCCCCTCACCAGCGGGATGATGACCCTGAACGAGGGCAGGCTGCCCGCGGCCGCCCACGAGGTCGTGGTGACACCCGCGCTCGGCCTGCGCCCCGGCGCCCTCCTGCGGCCACCCGGCGCGGCGCCCCTGACGGTGGTGGGCGTGGCCGAGCACCCGCACCGGCCCACGCTTCGCAAGGTCGTGGGCCCGGATCTTCCGCTGGCGTCCATGGATGAACTGTGGTCTCCCCACGAGTACGGCTCCGGCTGGCTCGCCGGCACCGCGAAGCCCGTGACATGGGCCGGCGTGCCCGCGCTGAACAAGGCCGGCCTGTACGTCACCTCCCCCGCCATCATCCCCGGCCCCAGGCCCTTCCTCCTCGGCGTCGAGTACACGGTCGGGCTCGGCGCCATGGTGATCATGGTGGTGCTGGAGACCGTGCTGCTGGCCGGGCCCGCCTTCGCGGTCGGGCTCAGGAGGCGGCGGCGGGAACTGGCCGAGATCGCGGCCCAAGGCGGCTCGGCCCGGCACCTGCGGACGATCGTGCTGGCCGACGGACTGGTCCTCGGCGGCGCGGCCACCATCGTGGCCGGCCCGCTGGGCATCGGTGCCGGAGTGCTGGGCGCCCAGGTCGCGGCACGCTGGGGAGGGCAGGTCGGCCCGGCCGACGTGCCGTGGACGCCCGTGCTGGGTGTCGCCGCGCTGGGCCTGCTCGCCGGGATCGTGGCGGCGCTGGTGCCGGCCGTACAGGCGGCTCGGCAGGACACCGTGGGCGTGCTGGCCGGGCGCGCGCCCGCGGTGGCCGATCGGCGCGGATGGCCCCTGCTGGGGGTCGTGCTGGTGCTGGTCGGGCTGGGGGCGACCGTGGTGGCGCGCCGCCAGCCGGGCACGGTGTGGGTGTGGGCCGCCGCGGTGCTGGTCATGATCGGCCTGGTGGTGCTGACTCCCTGGCTGGTGCGCTTCACGGGCCGGGTGGCCCCCCGGTTGCGGCTTCCGCTGCGGATGTCCGTCCGCGACGCGGTCCGCCACCGATCCCGTACGGCGAGCGCCGTGGCGGCCGTCATGGCGGTCACGGCCACGGTCGTCGCCATGGGCATCGGCGCGCAGAGCGCGTTCATGGACCGGCGCAACGCCTACACCTCGGCGCGTCCGACCGGCACGCTGGCGATCTGGGGCGGCACCATGGCCGACGGGACCTGGAGCAGGCTTCGCGCGGAAGCGGTCAGGCAGCTGCCGGGCGTGCCGCTGACCGCCGGCTATCAGGCGAACGACGCCCAGGGCCGCCGCTACGCGTTGCGGTACACGGTGCGATGGAACGGCATACGCACCCGTCGCACCGCGGCCATCGGCGACCAGGCCCTGCTCAGGCTCCTGCAAGGCCGCCACGATCCGCAGGCGGCCGCGGCGCTGGCGAGCGGCAAGGCCGTGGTGTTCGACGCGGCGGCGGTGCGTGATGGCAAGCTGGTGCTACGGGCAGGTTCCACGTCCGGCCCGCCGCGCAAGCTCGAGGTGCCGGCGGTGGTGGCCACACCCGCCGCCGAGCACCAGGGCGGGGCTCTGCTGCCGCGTACGCTGGTCGAGCAGGCCGGTTTCTCCACGGTGGAGCGCCAGCTCTACGCCATGTACCGGCCGTCGGCCGACTCCACGCTGGGGCGCGATCTCGCCAAGGTGACCCCCCGGGTGTCGGTCGCCTCCGAGGACGGTTTCAGCCATGTGCCCTCCCCCGGCTTGTGGGGCTGGCTCGCGGGAGCGCTGGTCCTCGTCGTCGGTGGCACGCTGGCCGCCACCCGCCTGGCGGCCGCCGACATGCGGCCCGAGCGCTCGACGATGATGGCCATCGGCGCGCCGCCCGGGACGTTGCGGATCGTCGTGGCCGGCCAGGCCCTCTACATCTCCGGGCTCGGCGCGCTGGTGGGGCTGGGCGCGGGAACGGTGACGGGTGTGGCGCTGAGCCGGCCGATGACGACGTACGGCGCCGGAGATCCCGCCACGATCGCCCTGCCGTGGCCGTTCTTGATCGCCGTGGTGGTGGGGCTGCCCGTCCTGGCGACGACGGCGGCGCTGATCACCCGGACCAGACTGCCCCTCGCCCCCCGGCCCCTCTGACCCGGTCATCCGGTGACGGCCGCTAGCTCATGCGGAAGTCGTAGTCAGGAGGCAGGGCACGGGTCTCGCCGTGGCAGGCGAACCACAGCTCGTCCAGTGTGTTCTCTCCTTCCCGCAGGTCAGGCACGACGAGTCCCTCGGCCAGGATGTGACGGGCCCTGGCGCGGTCACCCGCCGCCAGCGCGGCCTGCGCCTCCAGCAGACGGATGCGGCCGTGGGCGCGCTCGGCGGCGGGCAGGCCGTCGATGAGGGTCAGCGCGGCGGCGGGCCGGGCCGCGGCGACGAGCGCGGTGAGGGTCTCCACCGTGAGCGGGCGCAGGCCGGGTGCGCGCGCGTGCGCCTCCTGCAGGAGTACGGCCGCCGCCGCGTCGTCACCGTCGATCCGGTGCGCCTCGGCCAGAGCCCGCAGGAGCAGGGGGTCTCTGCCGGAGGCCAGCGCTTCGCGCCACGTGCCGACGGCGCCGGCGGCGTCCCCGGTCGCCCACAGGTTGAGGCCGAGGTGGTAGCGGCCGTGCGGGTCCGTGGCCCCGGCGAGCAGGTCCAGCCAGCGCGGCCCGACCACGCAGGCCGCCTCGCCGGGCAGTTCGCCCTTCTCCAGCAGCGTCAGCCAGGGCGCCTGCTCCTCCCCGAGCGTGTCGTCGGGGAAGGGGGTCGCGGCCGAGCCGGGCAGCGTCCCGGCCCGGCGCTCCAGCGCTCCCCACCCGGACCCGGCGTGGATCACCTCGGTCAGCGGCCGTTCCGTCCAGGCGTAGGGCGGCACCGGCGGAACGGTGACCGCCGCGCGGGCCTGCTCGTAGGGGGCGTGGGGGTCGGGGAGGGTGAGCGGGCTGTAGGTCTCGGTCCAGGTCCAGGTGGTGTGGCCGGGAAGGGGAAGGTGTTCCATCTGGGTGCGGGCCAGTCCGGCCTGGATCTCCAGGTAGGGGCCGGCCAGCCAGCGCTGCCAGCGCTCGCCGCCGGGCGAGGTGCCCCAGCCGAACAGTTTGCGGCCCTTCAGCCGGCGCGTGGAGGCGTGGAGCAGGCCGTGGCCGTCCGCGCCGACGGCGGCGATCCAGGGGATGCCGCCGGTGACGTGGAAGAAGTAGTCGGCGGCCGAGCGCCAGGTGCCGGGGTAGCTGACGTCCGGTGTGCCCGGGTACGGGACGGTGGTCAGCCGCTGGGTGTAGTCGAAGTGCTCGGCCTGGGAGGCGGGTGCCAGGACGCGGCAGCCCGGGGTCTGCGGGACGGCGATGTTGGACCACCAGTAGACCGGTACGGCGTCCGCCCGGGGGTTGCGGATCGCGATGGAGACCACCAGCGAGGCGGACCCGGGTGGCAGGGTGGCGTCGATCTGGACCACCACACCGCGCATGCGCTCGTACTCGTACATGCGCAGCACCGGATACGGCGCGTCCACCCAGGCCGCGTGTAACGGCTCGCAGGTCAGCGCCCAGTGGCCGGTCGTGCCGAGGTTCCACTCCACGCCGCCGGCGAACCAGGCGTCGCGCAGGGCGAGGTTGGCGAGCTGGATCACCGGGCCGCTGTGCAGCAGCTCGCGCCCGCTCTCCCGGTCGGTCAGCGACCACAACCGGCCGCCGAGCCCGGGAAGGAACACCGCCCGCAGGCGTTCGTTCTCCAGCGTGACCGAGGCCACCTCGCGCGGAGCGGGGTCGCGGGTGTAACCGTCGCGCCTGCCGTATGGGAGCAGGGAGGGCGGGTGGCCGAAGTCGCGGACGGGCGTCTCGGGCGGGCGCAGGATCGGCAGCGGGCTGACCGGCCCGGCATCGGCGATGGAGAGGTTCATCCGGGCCCTTCCACGCGGAACGTTTTAAGGCGATCAGCGTGAAAATAAACGAGAGTCGCACCTCATGTCAACGCCCAGATGCAGGTAACGGTCCAAATATTGGGGATTGACGACAACTATGCGCAGCCTTACCGTCCATGCCAGCGGTTAAAACGTTTTATTGCTCGGGGGAGCTCACGAAGGAGCCTTCGATGGCCTTGAGACCCATCTCGCTTGCAGCGTTACCCCTGCTCATCCTCTCCCTGTTCGTGGCGGTTCCCGCCCACGCGGCCGATCTGTCGGTGTGGGTGCAGAGCGCGGCCGAACGGGCCTTCACCGCGACCACCCGCCCGTCCGGAGCCCCCACGTCGATCGCGCTCCGCGCGGCCAGGGGCGAGAGCGAAGCGGCCCAGATCCTGGTCAGATCGAGCGCGGCGACGAGCGGCGTGCACGTCACCGCGGGACCGCTGAACGGCCCCGGCGGCGCGGTGATCCCGGCGTCGGCGATCACCGTCCGGCGCGAGTACAACCACCCGCGCATCGCCAAGGTCGGCGTCCACCAGAACCCGCCCGACGGCGGCACCGCCTACTACGACGCGCTGGTGGACAACACCCCGCAGTCCCTGGCGGCGAACCTCACCCTGCCCTACCACTACAGCGTGCGCGTCCCCGCCACCCAGGCCCCGGGCACCTACACCGGCGCCGCCACCGTCAGGAGCGCCGCCGGGGACGTGCCGGTGAACGTCACGGTCACGGTCTACGGCGTGACGATCCCGCCGGCCAACCAGTCGACCTTCAAGATGAACAACTGGAACACCTCGGCCGGCTGGGACTACAACGGCACGATCAGGGCCATCCCCGCCCAGTACGGCGTGCAGATGTACGACGCGAACTGGTGGAAGGTCATCGCCAACATCGCGGCCAACCACGCCAGGCACCGCAACAACGTGATCTTCGCCGACTTCCAGGGCCTGCTGATCCCCGACACCACCGTGAACGCGTCGGGCACCTACACCTTCGGCTGGGACACCTTCGACCGGTACGTGCAGACCTTCATCGACGCCGGGACCCTGCAGTACATCGCCACCCCGCACCTGCTGGAGCCCGTCGGGGACACCGTCATCAAGGTCGAGATGCTCAAGAACGTGGACGGCGTCGTCCAGCGGGTCCTGGCCGATCCGAACACCGCGGAGACCAACGCCTACCTCGACCAGCTGTTCCCCGCGCTCAAGGCGCACCTGGACGCCAAGGGCTGGACCGGCAAGTTCTCCATGAGCGCGCTCGACGAGCCGTCCAAGCCCCACCAGGTCGCCGCCGCCAAGTGGCTCTACGCCAAGTACCGCCAGTACTTCCCCAACCCGCTGACGAACGAGGCGCACCTGGCCGTGCTGCCCGAACTGGAGGAGGACCTCACCACCGTCACGCCGTACACCGGCCTGTACGACGGGAACGTCGGCTACTACCAGCGGCGGCGGCTGGCCGGCACCGAGCTGTGGCTCTACTACTGCCAGGTGCCGCAGGACAGGCGAATGAATCGACTCATCTCCTACCACCTGGCCTCGACCCGGCTCACCCCGTGGCTCTCCTGGAAGGTCGGCGGCACCGGCTTCCTGCACTGGGGCTGGAACTTCTGGTGGGACTTCGCCGATCTCAGCCGCCCCTCCGACACCTTCGACGACTGGCAGACCGGCGACAACTGGCTGGTCCGCCCCAACAAGGCCGCCTACGACATCTACGACAGCGTGCGCAGCGAGGCCCAGCTCGACGGTCTGGAAGACGTGGAGCTGCTGAACCTGCTGAGCCAGACCAAGCCGGTCACCGCCCGGGCCATCGCCGACACCCTCATCGCCGACTCCACCTCCTACGAGGCGAGCGGGGTCGAGGTCGACAACCGGCACCGGCAGATCCTCGACGCGCTGGCCTCGCCCGGACCCGACCTGAGCTTCCCCTACGCCGACGACTTCGCGGCCGGCGTGAGGAACTGGCGGCACAACCAGGGCGCCTGGTCGGTCAGCGGCGGCGAGTACGTCCAGGCCGGCTCCTCCGCCGAGTGGGGCGTCACCGCCGCGCTCAAAGGCCGGGCCTACCGCGACGTGGTGGCCGCCGTCGACCTGCGCATCACCGGCGTGAACGCCAGCGGAGGCGCCACCAACTGGGCCGGGCTCATGGTCCGCAACTTCAACGGCACCGACCTCGACACCGGCTATCTCATCGCGCTGCGCGACAACGGCCAGGTCTTCGTCTACCGCAGCGGTGTCACGCTCGGCTCCGCCGCCGTGCCCGGCTACGTCTCCGGCCAGTGGACGAAGCTGCGCGTGGCCGCCCGCGGATCGTCCATCAGCGTGTACGCCGGGGCGAAGAAGCTGCTCACCGTCAACGACGCCGCCTACCCGGCGGGCGGCTTCGCCCTGGTGACCGGCGGCGCGAGTGCCCGCTTCGACAACGTGCGGATCAACCCGGAGACCAACCCGGCCGAAGCCCGCGCCGTGACCACCTCGAGCTCCCACGAGAGCGACGGCTGGTCGGCCGCGGCGGCCGTGGACGGCGTCCGCACCGGCCTCGGATGGAGCAGTTCCACCGCCGGCATGAACGCCAACCACACCGAGTCCATCCAGGTCGACCTCGGCGCCGCCAGACCGCTGAGCCGGGTGGACCTCCATCCCCGCTCCGACGGCGCCAACACCGGGCTGGGCTTCCCCGTGGACTTCACGATCCAGGTCTCGGCGAACGGCTCCGCCTGGACGACGGTCGCCACCAGGACCGGATACCCCCGCCCGGCCGCCGGCGCGCAGACCTTCCCCTTCGCCACCACCTCCGCGCGCTACGTCAAGGTGACCGGCACGAACCTGCGCCCCGACCAGTTCGGCCGCTACCACCTGCAACTGGCCGAGATCGAGGCGGCCGGGGGCAACCTCGCGGCCGGCCGTACCGTCACCTCGTCCAGCTCGGTGGAGTACGTCAACGAGGGCTGGCTGCGCACCGGTCTCACCGACGGCGCGCGCTCGGCGCTCTGGCACTCCATGGGGTGGAGCAGCCTGCCCGGTACGGCCGGCCGTACCGAATGGGCGGCGGTCGACCTCGGCGGCCAGAGCCGGGTCTCCCGCGTGGACCTCTACGCCAGGTCGGACGGCGAGAACACGGGCGGGTCCTTCCCCGTGGACTTCACGATCCAGGTCTCGGCGGACGGCTCCGCGTGGACCACGGTCGTGACCAGGACGGGATACCCCAAGCCGGACGCGTCCGCGCAGAGCTTCTCGTTCCCGCCGGTCACGGCCCGGCACGTACGCGTGGTGGGGACCGCGCACCGCACCGAGCCCTACCACATGCAGCTCGCCGAGCTCGAAGTCCACTAGGAGCCGTGATGAGAAGGACCTGTCTGGTGGTCCTCGCGCTGGCGCTGACCGCCTGCGGCAACCAGCCGCTCGCACCCGAGGAGGAGTTCTCGCTGCCCACGGCGGCCGCCTACTTCACCACCGCCTGCCCCGAGCCCGGCGTCAAGCCCGCGACGGACAAGGAGCTGACCTACTGGTCGATGTGGACCAAGGACGAACCGCAGGCGAAGGTGCTGAAGTTCGCCGCCGACTGCTTCACCGGCAAGACCGGCGTCAAGGTCACCATCCAGTGGCTGGGCCGCGCCTACCTGCGGCAGAACCTGCTGCCCGCGCTCAACACCGGGACCGTGCCCGACCTGTTCGACCAGGACCTGACCAACATCAGGGCGGCCATCGCCGAGGCCGGCGGCACCAGGCCGCTCGACGACGTGATGGACATGAAGACCGGCGACGGCACGGTCCGTGACGTGCTGCCCGCCGCCTACCGGGACACCCCCGCGATCAAGGACGACTCCGGGAAGCGGTTCGCGGTGCCGTACCTCGTGATGGGCAACGCCTGGTGGTACGACAAGAAGAAGGTGCCCGGACTCAAGGCGCCGGCGACGATGGACGAGCTGTACAAGCTGCTCGGCGGCAGGTCGGTCGCGCTCGACGGCGACATCGGCTACTACGCCGCCTGGTACTTCGACCAGCTCGCCTCCCGCTACGCCGGTCCCGGCGGGCTGGCCAAGGCGGCGCAGGATCCGACGGGACGGCTGTGGAAGAGCGAGCCGGGCTTCCTCAAGGCGGCCGAGCACACGGCCAAGCTCGCCACCCACCTGGTCGACGGCTGGGACGCGGGCAAGTTCCCGCAGATCCAGCAGCGCTGGGCCGACGGCGAGGCGTCCTATCTGTTCATGGGCAGCTGGGCGCCGACCGAGACCCGCGAATACCTGGCCAAACAGGGCGGCGACCAGAGCATCGACTACGGGTCCTTCCAGTTCCCGATGCCCGACGGCGCCGCCCATGACGTCATCGAGGTGCAGCAGGTCGGCTTCGGGGTGACCGCGAAGGCCGAGCATCCCGAGGCGGCCAAGGCGTTCATCAGCTACTTCCTCACCCGTGACCTGCTCGCGGGCCTGCCCGCCGTGGCCGACAGCCTCACCCCCCGCAAGGACCTGCCGGTTCCCTCGGACCTGGCCGACCTGAAGGCCGCTTTGGAGGACCCGGCCAAGAAACACACCCCGTTCATGGACGGCCTGGACGGCATCGCCGGCGGCAAGTACGCCGAGCAGGTGTTCTTCCCCGCCGACAACGACCTGCTGAAGGGCCGGCTCACCCCGGCGGCGTTCCTGGACAGGCTGGCCGGCGCCGGCGCCGCGTTCTGGAAGACGCAGGGCTGATGGCCCAAGCCGTCATGGCGGGCAGGTCCGACCTGCCCGCCACCGCCGCCCCGCGCCTGCGTCACCGCCGGCGGATGTTCTGGCCGTTCACCCTGCCCGCGATCGCCCTCTACGTGGTCTTCCTCGTGGGCCCGGCCGTCGCGACCGTGGTGCTCGGCTTCACCCGCTGGCCGGGCGCCGGCCCCGTCGTCTTCGTCGGCCTGGAGCAGTACGCCAGGCTCCTGGGCAGCGAGGCCTTCCGCGCCGCCTTCCTCAACACGCTGGGATACATCGTCGTGGGCGGCGCGGGCACGTTCGTGTTCGCGTTCCTGTTCACGATGGTGCTCCGGGGCATGCGCGCCTCGAAGACGATCCGGGCGATCCTGTTCTTCCCCAACATCGTCGCCCCGGTCGCGCTGGGCATGTTCTTCGGGTTCGTGTTCAGGTACAACCCCGGACGGCAGGGCCTGGCGAACTTCCTGCTGGAGTCGCTCGGCCTGCCCGCCGCCGGCTTCCTGCGCGCGGAGAACGTCACCTGGGTGGTGATCGGCGCGCTGGTCTGGGCGAGCGCCGGGTTCTACATCACCATCATGATGGCCGCGGTCGACCGGATCCCGCCCTACCTGTACGAGGACGCCGAGCTGAGCGGGGCCTCGGCCTGGCAGCAGTTCCGCCACGTCACGCTGCCGCTGACCTGGGACGTGGTCGGCATCGCCGGAGTGCTCTGGACGATCGGCGCCGTCAAGATCTTCGAGATGGTGTTCGTGCTCGCCGGACCGGGCACCTACGCACCGCCCAGCAGGACGTGGACGCTGGCCATCTACGTCTACGACCGGTCCTTCGGCACGCAGGGCACGCCCGAGTACGGCGCGGCCTGCGCCTGCGCCGTGGTGATGATCGTCCTGGTGACCGTGCTGGTGACCGCGCTGCGCAGGATCATGCGCAGGGAGAGGCTCGAATACTGATGCTCAGGCTCACCGCGAGGACGTTCGTCTGGGTGTTCACCGCCCTCAACGTGCTCCTGCTGTACTGGCTGGTCTCGGCCTCCTTCAAGACGCCGCTGGAGATCTTCCGGGATCCGTTCGGCCTGCCGTACACGTGGTTCGCGCGGGGCAACCCGTTCCGCAACTATCTCTACGCCTGGAACCAGGCCGAGTTCGGGCACGCCTTCCTCGTCACCGTGGTCCTGGTGGCGGCCGCCGCGCTCTCCATCGTGCTGGTGAGCGCGCCCGCCGCGTACGCGCTCAGCCGCTTCGGCGTACGCGGCTCAGGAGCGTTGACCGGCTTCCTCGCGATCGGCATGGGCGTGCCGATGCAGACCGTGATCATCCCCCTGTTCGTCGGGCTGGCCCGGGTGGGCCTGACCAACAGCCTGTTCGGCCTCTACCTGCTGTACGTGGCGCTGTCGGTGCCCTTCACGGTCTTCCTTCTGACCGGCTTCTTCAGGAACCTGCCGGAGGAGACCGAGGAGGCGGCGGCGCTCGACGGCGCGACGCCCCTGCGCACGTTCGTGTCGATCACGCTCCCGATGGCGCGCGGCGGCCTGATCACCGCGCTGATCCTCAACGCCATCGGGCTGTGGAACGAGACGCTGCTCGCCATCGTCTTCATCCAGGAGAACGCGGGCTTCACCCTGGCCCGCGCGCTGTTCACCTTCTACGGCGCGGCGACCTACCAGTCGGAGTACGGCGGGCTGATCGCCGGCGTGGCCATCGTGGTGCTGCCGATGCTGGTGCTGTACCTGCTGCTGGCCCGCCGGATCATCGCCGGCCTGACGCTGGGGGCGGGCAAGTGACACCTCCAGCGCGCTGAGCCGGCGCCGGCGGCCCGAGAGCCTACCTTCGGCGACCCCTGCGGGCGGTCATAGCGAGCGCGCGGCGAATGCGCCGTTGAGCAGCCGGATCGCGCGGCCGTCGGCGCCCATGACGAAGGCCACGTCCCACATGTGGTGTCCGGTGAAGGCATCGTCGGCGGGCAGGAAGCGGTGCTCCCCGAGGGGCAGCAGGTCCGTCGAGGCGAGCGACCCGCCGGGGCCGTGGATCACCGCGTGCAGGCGGCCGTCCGCCGCGGTCACCTCGTAGAGGAGATCGTGTGCGCCGTACCGGCCGGTGTAGGGCTCCGGCGCGACGCTCAGCCCCGGGTCGGGTTCGGGCAGCGCGGGCTTGACCACACCGGTCTCGGCCCGCACGATCTCCCGGATCACCGCGTCGGCGAACCGGTAACCGCGCTCGGCCACGTTCACGATCGTGGCCACCACGAGGTCGTGTTCCGGGATCCAGTTGAGCGTGGAGGAGCCGCTCGGAGTGGTGCCGCTGTGGCCGTACACACGCACGCCGTCCCAGATCTTCAGGTACGGCCCGGCGCACCAGTGGTCGGCGAAGCAGCGCGCCGGGACCTCGGCGTGCGGTGTGTGGATCTCCTTGAGTGCGTCCGCGGAGAGCACGCCGCCGTGCAGGAACAGGCGGCCGAAGGCCACGAGATCGAGGGCGCTGGCGCAGAGCGTGGAGCCGGACGGGCCGAGCCCTCGGGAGAAGAAGAACGGCTTGACGACCTCGCGTTCACGCGTGTGGCCGAGCGCGACCCGGTGGTAGAGCAGTTCGTCGGCGAGGCTGGCGGTGCGGGCGAGACCGGCGGGCTCCAGCAGGAGATCGCGCAGCGCGTCGTCCCAGCAGCGTCCGGTGATCCTCTCCACGAGCAGCCCGGAGACGACGGTGGAGGCGTTGGAGTATCCGAAACCGGCGCCGGGCTCGAAGAGGGGCGGAATGCCGGCGAGGCGGCGTACGTACGCGGCCACGCAGTCGTCGCCGCGTCCCGTGTCAACGTAGGGGCCGTTGTCGAGGCCGCTGGTCATCGACATGAGGTGGCGCGCGGTGATCGGGCCGAGGTCGTGCTCGGGCAGGTGCCCGGAGACGGGCGCGTCGATGTCCAGCCTGCCGTCGTCGGCGAGCCGCATGAGCATCGCGGCCGTGTACAGCTTGGTCGTGGAGCCGATCTGGAAGAGCGTGCCGTCGTCCACCGGGGTGCCGTGGCGGGCGTCGGCCAGCCCGGCCGCGTACGAGCGGACGGTTTCGCCCTTGACGACGGCGGCCTGGGCGCCGACGACACCCAGCGACTCGGCGGTGGCCTGGATGAAGTTCTCCATGGGTGCTCCTAACCCGCGAGCAGTTCGGGGTCGAACGGGATGGGGGCGAGCCGGTACCCGGCGGGCGGCTCGGCGTTCAGCAGATGGCGGACGAAGAAGTCCCAGCGGCGGCGGGTCACGTACTCCTCGAACCCGGCGAACAGGTGCTCGGCGCCGGGCACGATCAGCAGCTCGAAGTCCTTGTTCGCGGCGATCAGCCGCTCGACCAGCCGCATGGTCAGGTGCGGCGTGACGTTGTCGTCCAGCTCGCCGTGGACGAGCAGGAGTTTGCCCTGGAGCCGGTCGGCCAGTTCGGTGTTGGCCGAGCGCGCGTAGGTCCCGGCGTCGAGCGGGCCCTCGTAGGACTCGCCCCACATCGAGTGGTAGAGGCGCTGATCGTGGTTGCCGCACTCGGCGACGCCGACCTTGAAGACGTCGGGGTGGGCGAGCAGGGCGCGTGCGGTCGCGTAGCCGCCGCCCGAGCGGCCGAAGATTCCGACGCGGTCCAAGTCCAGCCATGGGCGGGTCCCGGCGAGCTGCCGCAGGGCCGCGATGTGGTCGTCGAGGTGGCCGCCGGTCTCCAGCGCGCCGTAGGAGGCGTCGTGGAAGGCCTTGTCCCGCCCCGGGGTGCCGCGCCCGTCGAGGGCGAGTACGGCGAAGCCGAGCGCGGCCATCGCCTCGGCGTCATAGCCGTAGAAGCCGGGATCGAAGGAGGGCGGCACCCGGCTGGTCTGCGGCCCGGGATAGGGATGATCGATGACCGGGTAGCGCCGGTCCGGATCGAAGCCGTGCGGCTTGTGGAGCACCCCGTAGAGGTCGGTCACGCCGTCGGCGGCCTTGACGCGCACGCGCTCGGGCGGCTGCCAGCCGGTGGCGAGCAGGCCGGAGATGTCGGCGTGCCCCAGTTCCACCAGGACCCGGCCGTCCCAGCCGCGTACCGTGATCACCGGCGGCACGTCCACGGCGGAGGCGGAGTCGACGAAGCAGGAGCCGTCGTCGGCGGCGCTCACCTCGTGGTCGAGGTCGTCGGCGGTGATCCTGGCGAAGCCCGTTCCGTCGAGCGCGACCCGGCAGACCTGGCGGCGGTAGGGATCGTCGGGTACCAGGCCGGCGGCGGTGAAGTACACGCCGGAGGAGTCGGCGTGGAGGATCTCCTGCACGTTCCATGCGCCTCGGGTGAGGCGGACGGTCCGCTCGCCGTACAGGTAGAGGTGGCCGAAGCCGTCGCGCTGGGAGTACCACACCACGCCTTCGGGGAGCACTTTCACGATCGGCCTGTGGCTGATCCACTGCGACGGCTCGACTCGGGTGGGACCGCTCTCCTCGACCAGGGCGCGCACCTCGCCGGTCGCCGGATCCAGGCTGTTCAGCCGCAGGGTGCGGTAGTCGCGTGTCTGTTCCAGGTAGTACGCGGCCGAGCCGTCATCGGCCCACCAGATCCGCCTGAGCGTGATGGGCGACAGGTGGGCCACGAGGAGCGGCTCGGCCTTGGCGGCCACCGCCGTACCGGCTTCGACGTCGAAGACGATCAGCTCGGCGCGCGGCAGCACCGCGTCGCCGGGCAGCGCGTAGCGGTAGGTGTGCGGGACGGGCCGCCCGCCGCCGGCGGGCGCGCTCTCCACCAGGTGCATGAGCCCGACGCCGCGCTCGTCGAGGCGGTGGGTCAGCAGCCGTGTGCTGTCCGGCGACCACACGACGAGCGGCGGATAGTACGGCAGGCCGAGGCGGCGCAGGAGCGTGCGGTGAGAACTGGAGTCCGTGCCCGCGCCGTAGGGCCGCTCGGCGGTGCCGTCGGTGGTCAGCGGGGACTCGGCGCCGGTCGCGAGTTCGCGCAGCCACAGGTCGGGGCCCTTGCGGAAGACGGCGTGGCGGCCGTCGGGAGAGACGACGTCCGTGGGGCCGGGCGCTGCGCTCCTGGTCATGGTGTAGGTGCCGAGCGAGCAGCGCCAGCGTGCCCCGCCGGTGTCGAAGACGACGGCGCCGTCCTCCAGCGTGATGGCGCCGAAGGGCAGCGCGTCCGGGTCGGCGCCCACGGCCTTGGCCAGCCGTTCGTGGTCGAACGCCGGCTCCTTCGCGCCCGTCACGGGGTCCACGCGCAGGAACCGGCCTTCGTCCCGGTACCAGAACGTCCCGTCCCGCCAGACGGGCCGGATCTTGCCGCCGCGTACCAAGATGGGCCTGTTGTGCCCGAGCAACTGCTCGGCGGTGCGATAGCGTTGTTCCATACGCGAACAGTACATGTACAGTACGTGTAACGACAGAGGGAGATCGAGCATGCCCCGTGCCCCGCGAGGGACGCTCAGCCATCAGGTGATCCTGGAGCGCGCGACACACCTCATGGACACCGAAGGGCTCGGGGCGGTCACCGTCCGCCGGCTCGCCAAGGACCTGGGCGTGCAACCCATGGCGCTGTACACCTACTTCAAGAGCAAGGAGGAGATCCTCGCCGCGCTCTACGACAGCCTGCTGGCGGCCATCGAGGTGCCCGAGTCTCCTGACGCCGGGCTCGACGGGGTACGGCAGATCATGCGGGAGTTCTTCCGGCTGCTGACCGAACATCCAGCGATCATGAAGGCCGGTTCCGGCGGCCAGGGCGACACGCGTCTCGCCGAGGTGGTCTACGCCCTGCTGCTGAACAGCGGGATCGAGCGGCGAACCGCCGTAGGGATCGCCTCCAGCCTGGTCCGGTTCACCATCGGCAGCGCCTCGATCTACCAGGAACGGGCCGGATGGAACGCCGACCACTGGTCGAAGGTACGCCACTCGCTGCGGGAACTGCCCGCCGAGCGGTATCCGGTGATGCGCTCGTTCGGTGATGACCTGCCGGAGTTCACCCAGGAGGAGGTCTTCGAGTTCGGCATGGACCGCATCCTCCGGACCGACCTGAACGAGCCGCTGGAGCCGTAGAGCATGGAGTGAACAGCCCCACGACCCCCAGGGGGTGGAGCCGCTCGATCAGAGGGGGAACGTGTCGGTCCTCCATCCCTCGCCCGTCGTCACGGTGTGCGAGGTGTTGCGCGCAGCGCCCATGTGTCGTCCAGACCGTCTCAGCGTGGCGACCGGCGAGGAACGGCAGGAACGCCCGGACCCCGTCGGCCAGAGGATGACCCTTCACCGCCTCGCAGACGCGCGGGGCGCCCGTGAGATCGCCGCGAGTCCAGTAGAGCCCTTCTTGCCGGCTCCCGCTTCGCCTGTCAGGAAAACCGGATGATCCGCATGCCTGGCTGAGCCGTACGGGCCTCGCCCGACCTCGGCGATGCGATCGGGACGCGCCCGCCAGACTGGTGATGGTCATGGTGGCCGGCAGTTGAGTTTACGATGCGTGTATTGAATATGAGATCCGGAAGATCTGGTGCGATCATGGAGAACGAGACAGGGCGGCGCCGCTACACCTCGCTGCGCCGTGTGACGCAGGCACATCAGACGCGAGCGGAGATCGCCGACGCCGCGCGCAGGCTGTTCCTGTCCCAGGGCTGGGCGGCGACCACCGTGCGCGACGTCGCCCGGGAGGCGGGGGTCTCCGTCCCGACCGTGTACGCGGCGTACCAGAACAAGACGGGCCTCGTCTGGGCGCTGGCCGACGCCGCGGACCTGGCCGCGGGCCTGCCCCAGGCGATCGACGAGCTGGAGGCGACCACCGACCCCCGACGGCACCTGGCCACGATGGCCGGCTACGACCGGCGTCTTTTCGAGCGCGCGGGCGATCTGATCACGCTGATCCGTGACGCGGGCCGTACCGAGCCCGATCTCGCGGACTTCTATCTGCGGGGTCGGCGGCAGGCCGGCGAGTACCGCACCCAGGTGTTCTCCTCCTGGCCGGACGGCGCGCTCCGCCCCGGGCTGGACGTCCCGACCGCCATCGACATCTACGCCGCCCTGTGCAACATCGACGTCTACACCACCCTTCGCGTCGAACGCTCCTGGACCCCCGACCGGATCGAGAGCTGGTGGGGTGAGGCGTTGGCCCGCGAGCTCCTGAACCCTTCGACCAGCGCCCCAGGAGATCCGGCGTCGCGACCTAGCGGGGTCCGGTGAAGCGCAGCAGGTTGCCGGACGGGTCGAGGAAGGCGCAGTCCCGGGTGCCGTCGGGCCGGTTGATCGGTTCCTGCATCACTTCGGCGCCCGCGGCCTCGATGCGCACGAAGGTGGCGTCGCAGTCGTCGGTCGCGAAGGTCAGGCCGCCCGGCGATCCCGTGCCGGGCGCCGTGAGGCGGATCTGGATGTCCGGCTGCGAGGGCGGGATGAGGCTCACCCATCGCCTTCCCTGGTACGCGACGTCGTCGCCGGCCACGAAGCCGAGCACGTCCCGGTAGAAGCCGAGCGCCTCGTCGACGTCGTGGACGGCCAGAGCGCAGGAGGCGAGCCGGAGGTCCGGGCCGGTCACCGGCGCTCCTTGGCGCTCGCGGTGAGGACGACGATGTCGAGGGCGCGGAGCCGTTCCGGATCGGTGTCGATGACGATGCGGGTGATCTTCCCGTCGCTGACGGTGAACGCGAACACGGCCTTCGGCCGGCCGAGATGGAACCAGGCCGCCGCCGGGACGCCGTCGACCAGAGCGAGCCGGGCGGCCTCGGCCCGTCCGGCGAAGAAGGTCGCCACCGCGTGGCTGCCGCGGACGTCGCCGACCACGACATCCGGATCGAGCAGCTCCAGCAGGGCGGCGAAGTCCCCGTTGCGGGAGGCGGACAGGAAGGCGGCGACGATCTCCCGCTTCGGCGAGCGCGCGGCGCCGGAGGCGTCGGCCGCGCCCTGCAACCGGCGCCGGGCGCGGCTGGCGAGCTGCCGGGCCGCCGCCGGGGAACGGTCGATGATCTCCCCGATCTCGCCGAACGACACCGCGAAGACGTCGTGCAGGACGAACGCGAGCCGCTCGGCGGGCGTCAGCGCGTCCAGCACCACCATCAGCGCGACACCGACCGAGTCCGCCAGCAGCGCCTCCTCCTCCGGACCGCACCGGCCGGGTGCGGCCGGTTCGGGCGGCAGCGCCCCGGCCGGCTCCTCGCGCCGGTTGCGTCGGGCCTCGAGCATGTTCAGGCAGACGCGGGCGGTGATCGTGGTCAGCCAGCCGGCCGGGTTCTCCAGCTCGCTGGTGTCGGCGCGGCTCACCCGCAGCCAGGTCTCCTGAACCGCGTCCTCCGCCTCGGCGGGTGAGCCGAGCATCCGGTAGGCCAGCGCGTGCAAGCGGTCCCGGTGCTCGGTGAACCGTTCGCTCAGCCAGTTGTGCTCGACCATCTGTCACATTCCTCCGTTTCGCCGGTCATCTCTCTTGACCGGCGAAAGTACGCCGATGTGACCGGCCTGCCGGTTCAGCTGGAACCCACACCTCTAGTACATACGGAGACATGCCATGAAAGCGCACGTCAGCTCCATCCTTCTCGGCGTCCGGGACCTCGACCGGGCCAAGCGGTTCTACACCGAAGGGCTCGGCTGGAAGATCAAGGACGACTACGGCATCTCGGTGTTCTTCGCCTCGGACGGAGCCTCACCCGTCGGCTTCTACGACCGCGAAGGCCTGGCCGACCAGGTGGGCACGAGCCCGGAAGGCAGCGGTTTCGGCGGGCTGGTGCTGACCTACGTCGTCCGTAGCGAGGCCCGGGTGGACGAGATCATCGCAGAGGCCCGGAAGGCCGGCGCCACGATACTCAAGCCCGCCGGCGCCCTGCCGTGGGGCGGGTACGGCGGCGTGTTCGCCGACCCGGACGGCTACATCTGGAGCCTCGGCTACAGCGCCCACGGAACGGACCAGCCCTACGCGGAGTAGGAGGCCGGCACCGGGAAGTGGGGGGGGGGGGGGCGCCCCCCCCCCCCCACCCCCACCCCGCCCCCCCCCCCCCCCGGGGGGGGGCGGGGGGGGGGGGGGGAGGGGGGCGGCGCCCACCGGCACCCCCCCCCGGGGCGCAC
>NZ_JBITGW010000023.1:0-232227 GCF_044457345.1 Nonomuraea sp. NPDC050547 | reverse complement strand
TGTTTTTTTCTGTGGGGGGCGCGGTGCGGGGGGGGGCGCCCCGGGGGGGGCGCGGGGGGGGGGGCGGGGGGGGGCGGGGGGGGGGGGGGCCCCCCCCCCCCCCGGGGGGTGGGGGGGCTCGCCCCCGCAGTCACAGCCCGAGCTCTTGGCGCGCAGCGCCCCACCGCGAGGACCACGCCCTTAGGCCCGGGGGTGCGAGGACCAGCCCCAGCCGTCGCTAGAACACGGGGATGATTTCTTCGGGGTCGATGAAGTCCACTGGCACGCCTTCCAGGTCCAGTTCCGGGATGGCCGGGAACGCTATGCCCCAGCGTTCGACGATCGCGCGGACCCTGGCCATCGCCTGGCGCCAGTTCTCCGCCTGTTCCTCATACGACAGCACACCCAGGCCGGCCTCGCGGGCGTGGTCCATCAGGACGCGGTGGTTGTTCAGGAAGTACGGCGGCAGCTCCCAGAACCCCTCCGGCGGCTCCCAGAGGATCATGGAAAGGAACACGAACCCGGCCCGCAACTGCCGGGTGATCAGCGACTTCACGTCCTCGGTCAGCCCCGGCCACTCGTTCTCCAGAATCGTCATGCAAATCTGGAGATGTCGGGACTCATCCCGGCCGATGCGCTGAAACATCTCCCCGAACACCGGATGCCGAGTCCCCGACGCCATCCCCCTGAACAGCGTCGACGCCGCCATCTCCCCCATCATGAAGCTGGTGAACAGAACGGGCAGCGAATACCTGCCCACCGCCGAGCTGTACCCGGTCCAGTATCGCCCGCCGTTGTGATAAAGCCAGCCGATGTTGTTGTGGGCGGCCCTTTCCAGGTCGTCGGCGGGCGTCCAGTCCAGGGGGCCGCCGGGCCACAGGCGGGCGATGGTGCGCTGGCAGCACTCCTCGTGGTTCATCTCGTCGCGGGTGATGGAGAAGAAGCACTTACGTACGGGATCCTCCTCGTGCTTCTCGAAGGCCTGGATCGTCGCACGGGCGAAGACCGCGGGCCCGGAGGCGTCGAAGTTGGCGAGGACGGCGAACCAGTACATGATCCCCAGCCGCTGCTCCCGCGTGAAATCCTCGGCCACCAGACCGTCCCAGGGCAGGTCGGCCGGGTTCCAGAGCATGGTCTTGGACTTCTCGTAGATCGCCGCGAGCTTCTCGGTCTCGACCCGCCACTCCATCGGGTAGATGTTCGGCTGCGGGATCTCGGGCGCGGGCCAGAAGCCGCCGTCGGGCACGCTGAGGTCGGCCATGTGTGACACCTCCGCCTCCCATCGTGCGGGTCGATGTCATGCGATTTCAAGTACGCGCGCGCTGCGTCACCGCCACACACGCCAGTACGGCCAGCGCGGCCGCCACGGTCACCCACCCGAACCGCTCATCCAGCAGGATCCAGGCCCACACCATCGTGAGCAGGGGCTGCGCGAGCTGTGTCTGCCCGGCCCGCGCGATGCCGCCCTGGGCCAGGCCCGCGTACCAGGGGATGAATCCCAGGAACATGGAGATCAGCCCGACATAGGCGAATCCGGCCACCGCCTCGAAGCTCCACACCACGGGCGTCGTCGCCGCGAGCACCGCGGTGACAGGCAGGGTCACCGGCAGCGAAATCACCAGGGCGTAGGAGATCACCTGCCAGCCGGGCGTGGTGCGGGAGAGCCTGCCGCCTTCGGTGTAGCCGACGGCCGCCGACAGCAGCGCCGCCACCAGCAGCAGGTCCGCCCAGGACGCGCCGCCGCCCTCCGCGCGGGTGAAGGTGAAGGCGGTGATCGCGACGGCTCCGGCCGTACAGGCGAGCCAGAACACGGGCCGGGGCCGCTCGCCCGCCCGCAGCACCGCGAACGCGGCGGTGGCGGCGGGCAGGAGCCCGATGACCACGCCCGAGTGCGCGGTGCCGGCGCCGAGCGACAGCGCGAGGCCGCTGAAGACGGGGAAGCCGAAGACGACGCCAAGGGAGATGAACGCATAAGGACGCCAGTGGTGGCGCGGCGGCAACAGCGGCACCCGGGCGGCGCGCAGGCACACCAGCGCCACCAGCCCCGCGACCAACGCCCGGCCGATCGCCACCAGCCACGGGTCGAATCCCCTCATCGCGAAGACCGTCGCGGGGAACGAGCCGGAGAACGAGAGGACGCCGAGGAAGGCCAGCAAGGTACCGCGGCGGGCGTGGGAGACCGCTACTGCGGGAGCGACGATAGCGCTATTCTGTACATTCATGAACAACGATAGCAGTATCGCCCAGATCGCCGCGATGCTGCGCGAAGAGGTCTCGCGACTCAAACCGGGCGACCGGCTTCCGTCCAGCCGGGAGATCATGCGCCGCCACGGGGTCAGCCCTGTCACGGTGTCGCGGGCGATCGGGCAGCTCACCGCCGAGGGACGGGTGGTGACGCGGCCGGGCGCGGGCGCCTACGTGGCACAACGGCCCGCCGCCCCATCCCCCACGGAAGCGGACATGTCCTGGCAGACCGTGGCCCTGGGCGACCGCGTGGTCGACGACACGGCGGTGACCGCCCTGCTGGCCGGTCCGCCCGACCACGTCATCCCGCTGACCGGCGGCTACCTGAACCCCGCTCTGCGCCCCTCCCACCAGCTCGCCGCCGCCGCGTCCAGGGCGGCGCGGCGGCCTGACGCGTGGTCGGTGCCGCCGCTCACCGGGCTGGCCGAGCTGCGCCGGTGGTTCGCGGTCCAGGCGGGCGGCGACGTGACCGCGGCCGACGCGCTCGTGGTCAGCGGCGGGCAGTCGGCGTTGTCGCTGGCGTTCAGGTCGCTGGCGGCGCCGGGCACGCCGATCCTGGTCGAGACGCCCACCTACCCGGGCGCGCTGGCGGCGGCGAAGGCGGCCGGGCTGCGGGCGACAGCCGTACCCATGGATCGCGACGGCGTGCGGCCCGACCTGCTCGCCGAGGCCTTCGCCGTCACCGGCGCGCGGGTCTTCTACTGCCAGCCCACGCTGCACAACCCGACCGGCGCCACGCTCTCGCGCGAGCGGCGCGAGCAGGTCATCGGCGTGGCGCGGGCGGCGGGCGCGTTCGTGGTGGAGGACGACGTGCTGCGCTACCTGGCCGACGCCGCGCCGCCGCCGATGGTCTCCATGGACCCCGACGGCACCGTCGTCTACGTCAGCTCGCTCACCAAGGTCCTCGCGCCGAGCCTGCGGGTGGCGGGGGTCGTCGCGCGCGGTCCCGCCGCGCACCGGCTGCGGGCGAGTCAGCTCGTGGAGTCGTTCTTCGTGGCGCGGCCGCTGCAGGAGACGGCGCTGGAGTTCGTGGGCTCGCCCGCGTGGGAGCGCCATCTGCGCACGGTGCACGCCGAGATCGCCCGCCGCCGCGACGCGCTGCTCGCGGCCCTCGCCGCGCGCCTTCCGGCCGCCGCGCCCCATCTGGTGCCGCGTGGCGGCAAGCATCTGTGGGTACGGCTGCCGCCGCACGTGGACGAGCCCGCCCTAGTCGAGGCGGCCTTCCGGAACGGCGTGCTGGTGAGCCCGGGCCGCATGTACTACCCGTCGGAGCCGCCCGGCCCGCGCCTGAGGCTCACCTTCATGGCCGCCACCCACGTGAGCGAACTGGCCGAGGGCGTCAGGCGGCTGGCCGAGGCGATGGGGCCCGGTTAGGAGAGCACCCGGTCGGCGTGTTCGAGGATGATCCGGGCGAGCTGGTCGGGTGCGCGGTGGTTGGCTGTGTGGCCCTGGCCGCGCATGAGCACGCGGGTGTGGTGCGGCAGCACGCGTTCCAGGGCGTCCATGCGCTCGCCGAGGTGGGCCGGGCTCTGGTCGCCGCCGAGCAGCACCACCGGCGCCTGGATGTTCGCGTAGTCGCCCAGCCGGTTGCCGAGGGCGTCGATGGCGGCCAGGTCGTCGAGCTGCCGGGGCGCCAGTGCGCGCAGCCTGGGCATCAGGGCCACCGCGAGCGCCCCCGCCGCCGCCTGCCAGCCCGGAATCTTGATCACCTCCGTGAAGAAGGTCCGCATGGCCTTGGCCGTCTTGCCCCTGGCCATCGCGGCCCGCGCGCGGCGGGTGGTGTCGCCGCCGAGCGTGGTGCCGGTGATGACGGGCGGTTCGTACAGGACGGCTCCGGCGAACGACCCGGCGCGCAGGGCCTCCAGCGCGACCACGCCACCGGAGGAGTGGCCGACCAGCATGACCTCGCCGCCCATGCGTTCGGCGGCGGCGAGCGTCTCGGTGACCTCGTCCTCGATGGTCACGGCGGGCCCCCGGTCGGGCCGGTACTGAAGCCGGCACGGCACCTCGACCGGATACCGGGCGGCCAGCAGGTCCGCGGGCTTGCGCCACAGGGACCCGTCATCCAGACCCGCGTGCAACACCAGAATTCCCGACATATCGGCAAACCTCCTTAGCAACGCTAAGGACAACTTAGCACTGCTAAGGTGAACTGTGAACAAGAAGCTGACCCGGCAGTCGCTCATCGAGACCGGGCTGCGTCTCCTGGACGAGGTCGGCCTCGACGGCCTGACCGTCCGCAGGCTCGCCGCCGAGCTCGGCGTCCAGTCCCCCGCGCTGTATTGGCACATCCGCACCAAGCAGGAACTCCTGGACGGCATGGCCGACGCCATCGTCCTGGCCGCCGGCATGGGCCCGCCCCTGGACGACGAGCCGTGGCAGGACTGGCTGGCCCGCCGCGCCCGCGCGTACCGCGGCTCGCTGAGCGCGCACCGCGACGGCGCCCGCGTCGTGTCCGGCGCGACCAGCCTCAGCGCCCGCGCGGTCGAGCTGTTCGAGCAGGAGCTGGACGGCATGGTCTCCAGGGGCTTCACGCCCGGCCTGGCCCTGCGCACGATCACCACGCTGACCCACTACGTCAACGGCGTCGTCCTGCACGAACAGGCCGAGCGCGGCGGCCCGTCCGGCGTCCTGCCGGGTCCCACCCTGCTGGCCGCCATGCACGAGACCGGCGGCCCGCTGGGCGACGACGGCTTCGAGCACGGGCTGCGCGCCTTCGTCGAAGGGACCGCTCAGGCGCTGGCGAAGACCTCGTAGTGCGCGACGGTACGCTCCCGGTCCACCAGGAAGGCGTCGTCGTCGGCGTAGAAGACGGCCCGCGACGGGTCCTCCCCGGCGAAGGCCGCGATGGCTTCCCACGACTCCCAGAACGAGATCAGCAGGAACTCGGTACGGTCACCGTCATCGCGCCGGGTGAAGCGCACCCCCTGGTTCCCCGGCGTCGAGGTGTAACCGGGAAACCCGGTGCGCAGCAGGTAATCCTCGTAGGCGGAGGCGTCGGCCGTACGGGTCCAGCCACGCCAGATGCGGACGATCATCAGGACTCCTCTCCAAAGAAGACACCACTCAACACGCTACAGTGGTTTCATGCTGGAGCTCGTGCGCGACTTCGTGAACACCTATGACGTGGAGAACGACGCCGACGAGCTGACCTCGCCCGCCGAACTGGCCGTGTGGCTGCGCGAGCGGGGCCTGGCCGGCGAGGGCGACCGCGCGGAGGACGACGACCTGGCCACCGCGATCGCCCTGCGGGAGGGCCTGCGGGCGGCGTTGCGCCGCGGGGAACCGGCGGATCTGCCGCAGCTGCCGCTCCGGGTCGTGATCGCGGACGGGCCCCGGCTGACACCGGTACGGCCCGGCGTCCCGGGCGCGCTGGCCCGGATCGCGGCGGCCGTACTCGATCCCGGATGGGAGCGTTTGAAGGTCTGCCTGGAAGGCACCTGCCAATGGGCGTTCATCGACTCCTCGAAGAACCGCTCGCGATCCTGGTGCTCCATGAAGGTCTGCGGCAACCGCACTAAAACCCGTGCATATCGGGCAAGGAAGCATGGTTCGCGTCGTCCCCAAGGCTCAAACACCGATACGGTGTAACTCGTGCCTTGTGGCATGACGGCAGGCGAAGGAGCGGGCCGAAAATGGCAGACGTAGGCGTCCGGGCGGCCCGGCGCGAGGATGTGCTCCAGGTTGCGAACGTTCAGGTCCGCGCCTGGCGCTACGGCTATCGGGATTTCCTGCCCGAGGGGCCGCTGGAGCAGATGACCGGTGCGGCGGCCGAGAAGATGTGGCTGCGCCAGTGGGATGAGGCCATCGTCGCCCCGCCCACCTCCCGTCACCGGGTGCTCGTCGCGGTCGAGACCATCCTCGACACCGAGGGCTTCCCCGCGCTGGGCGTCGGCGGCAGCGCCGCGCTCGCCACGCCGCGCGGCGGCGAACGCGTGGTCGGCCTGGCCTCCCACGCCCCCGCCGAAGACCCCGACCTCGACCCGACCGTGGTCTCCGAGATGCTGACGCTGCTGGTCGACCCCGACTTCGTCCGCCGCGGGCACGGCAGCCGCCTGCTCAACGCCACCGTCGACCACCTGCGCGAGGACGGCTACCGCCAGATCGTCACCTGGGCCTTCGCCGACAACTACGCCGTCCTGGGCTTCCTGGAGTCGGCCGGCTGGGGCGAGGACATGGCCGAACGGGTGCTCGACATGGGCCGCCCGATCCGCATGGTCAGGCTCAGCACGGATATCAGCTAGAGGTAGACGAGACATGGCAACTCCTGGTCAGTGGATAGCCGGTGCGCGGCCGCGTACCCTGCCCAACGCCGTCGTCCCCGTCATGGTCGGCACCGGCGTCGCCTTCGGCCTCGGCGCCGTCGGCTGGTGGCAGGCGCTCGTCGCCCTGGCCGTCGCGCTGCTGCTGCAGATCGGCGTCAACTACGCCAACGACTACAGCGACGGCGTGCGCGGCACCGACGACCAGCGGGTCGGCCCGATGCGCCTGGTCGGCTCCAGGGCCGCCACGCCGCGCCAGGTCCTGACCGCCGCCCTGGGCTGCTTCGCCGCCGCCGCGGTGGCCGGCCTGACGCTGGTGATCGCCACCCGCGCGTGGTGGATCCTGCCGGTCGGCGCGGCGGCGATCGCCGCCGCGTGGTTCTACACCGGAGGCAAGCGCCCGTACGGCTACCGCGCGCTCGGCGAGCTGTCCGTCTTCGTGTTCTTCGGCGTGGTCCCGGTGGTCGGCACCACCTTCGTCCAGGTGGAGTACCTGTCCGGCCTGGCCTTGGCCGCCTCGGTGCCGGTCGGCCTGCTGTCGTGCTCGATGCTCGTGGTCAACAACCTGCGCGACGTGGTCACCGACGGCCCCGCGGGCAAGAAGACCCTGGCCGTCGTCCTGGGCGCCGAGCGCACCCGCGTGCTCTACGCCGCCTGCCTGGTGCTGCCGTTCGTGATCGTGCTGGCGCTGGTGACGGTCTCGCCGTGGGTGGCGCTGGCGCTGCTGGCCGCGCCGCTGGCCATCGCCCCCATCCGTACCGTTCTGGGGGGTGCGGTCGGGCCCGACCTGATCGCCGTCCTCCAGGCGACGGGCAAGCTCCAGCTGGCGTTCGGGCTGCTGTTCTCGATCGGGCTGGCGCTGATCTAGCCGTGCGGGCTCGGATGATCTCTTTGTAGGCCTCGACAAGCGGTGCGGGACAGGCTCGTATGTCCGGATAACTGCCCAGGTCAGCCCCCTTTGGTTCACTGAAGGGGACACCGACCTGGGAGGACCCGATGGAACAACGCGGGATCGAGCTGGTCCCGGCCGGGGAGAGGTATGGCCGCCCGCGTGACCTTCTCTTCCTCTGGACCGGGACGACGATGGGCATCTTCACCCTCGTCTACGGCACCACCATCGTGGCCGCCTTCGGCCTCAACTTCTGGCAGGCTGTGGCCGCCATCGTCGTCGGCAACCTGCTGGCCTTCCCCCTCGTCGGCCTGACCAGCCTCCAGGGCCCGGCCACCGGCACCTCCACCATGGCCGTCTCCCGCGCCGCCTACGGGCCGAAGGGCGCCCGGCTGCTGAGCTTCTTCGGCTGGCTCAACATGGTCGGCTTCGAGGCCGGCGGCATGGTCCTGATCACCTTCGCCGCCCTGTCGCTGCTCGGCCAGGCCGGGGTGGCCACCGAGGGCCTCGGGCTGAAGGTCGCCGTCATCCTGGTCGCCGCCCTCATTCAGCTCGTGCTGCCGCTCATCGGGCACGCCGCGGTGATGAAGGCCCAGAAGTACTTCACCTGGGTCTTCGTCGTCCTCTTCGGGCTCATGGCGATCCTGGTCGGCCCCAAGGTCGACGTGGCGGCGGGCGGCGCCGGCGCGGACTTCACCACGTTCACGGTCGCCGTCGCGCTGATCATGTCGGCCGGCGGCCTGTCCTGGGGACCGCTGGGCGGCGACTACTCGCGCTACCTCCCCGCCGACTCCTCCAAGAAGGCCGTCTTCGGGTACGCCTTCCTCGGCGGCTTCGTGCCGTACGTGCTCCTGATGACCCTCGGCGCGGCCGTCGCCACCGTGGTCAAGGACGCGGCCGACCCGATCTCCGGGCTGCCCGGGGCGCTGCCGTCCTGGTTCGTCGTGCCGTACCTGCTGCTGGCGATCGTCTCGCTGTTCGCGGTCAACACCACCGACCTGTACTCCTCGGGGTTGAACCTGCAGGCCGCCGGCATCAAGGTGAAACGGTGGGTGGCTGTGGTGGCCGACCTCATCCTGTGCGTGATCATCACGTACGTGGCGGTGACGTCGGAGAACTTCAACACGATGCTCAACACCTTCCTCGGCCTGCTGATCATCTGGCTGGCGCCGTGGGCCGGTGTGTACGTCACCGACTGGCTGCGCAGGAAGGGCCGCTACGACGCGCGTGCCCTGTTCGACGAGAGCGCACCCGGCCAGGTCCGCTGGGCGGCGATCATCGCCCAGGTCGCGGGCATGGTGGCCGCTGCCCTCTGGATCAACTCCACCGCGTTCGTCGGCTGGATCTCCCAGGCCACCGGCGGCACCGACTTCAGCATCTTCGCCGGGTTCCTGGTGGCCGGGGCGGCTTATGCCGTGCTGGATCGCCGGCCCGTTTCCGTTCCTGTTCTTGAGGGGGTTCGATGACACTGCTCGACGTGGCGTACGGCAGGCGGCCGGCTGACACGATCATCACCAACGGCACGCTGGTCAACGTCCTGACGGGCGAAATCTACCCCGCAGAGGTCGGGATATCTCAGGACCGGATCGCCGCCGTCGGGCCCGCCCTCCAGCGCGGTCCGGAGACCCGGGTGATCGACGCCGCGGGCGGGTACCTGGTGCCCGGCCTGATCGACGGGCACCTGCACATCGAGTGCTCCAAGTTGTCGGTCACCAGCTTCGCCGACCTGGTCGTACCGCTGGGCACGACGAGCGTCGTGTCGGGCCTCGACCAGGTGCTCGTCGTCGAGGGCCTGCCCGGAGTCCGGAAATTTCTGGATGAGTCGAAGAAGACCGGGATGCGGATCTGGTGGGGCGCCCCCGCGAAAGCCCCGTACACCGTGCCCCAGAGCAACGTCGGCTTCACCTTCGGCCCCGACGAGCACCGCGTGGCCCACACCTGGCCCGAGTGCGTGGGCGTGTGGGAGACCGTCCAGGAGATGGTCGAGCACGGCGACCCCGCGGTGATGCAAGCGCTTGAGCTGGCCGAGAAGCACCGGCTGCCGGTCTTCGGCTGCGCCCCGATGTCGGACGCCCGCCGCATCGCGGGCCTGGCCGCCGCCGGCATCCGCCTCGACCACGAGTCGTACTCCCACGGGGAGATGCTGGAGAAGCTGCGCCAGGGTATCTACGCCATTGTGCGTGAATCCTCCGTGGCCCACTTCCTGCAGGAGAACATTCAGGTCGTGAGCAAGGTCGGCGCCCGCAGGGTGGCCTTCTGCACCGACGACGTGCACGCCGCCGACGTCCTGGCCGGCGGGCACATGGACAAGCTGGTACGCATGGCCGTGAAGGCCGGAGTGGACCCGGTCACCGCGATCCAGATGGCCACGGTCAACTGCGCCGAGATGTACCGCATCGACGACAAGGTGGGCAGCATCGCCCCCGGCCGTTTCGCCGACGTGCTGATCGTGGACTCGCTGGAGGACTTCCGCGTCCGCGACGTCGTCGCCGCGGGCAGGCTGGTGGCCCGCGACGGGCGGCTGATCAGCCCGACCGTCCCGCCCGCTCGCGGCCAGGTCACGAAATTTCCGGTCAGGACGGTCACGGCCGACGACTTCGCCCTGCGCAGCGAGCAGGCGGCAGTGGACGTCCTGGCCATCGGCTTCACCGAGCAGGTCTTCGTCCGCAAGCGCCGCGACGTCACACTCCCCGTGCTCAACGGCATCGTGGAGCCGAGCGTCGAGAAGGACGCCCTGCTCGTCACCGTCGTGGAGCGCTACGGCAAGACCGGCAACATGCCGGTGGCCGTGGTCAGCGGCATGGGCATCCGCGAAGGCGCCATCGCCACCAGCGCCGCCCCGGACGACAACAACATCATCTGCGTCGGCGCCTCCCGCGCGGACATGGCCCTGGCCGTCAACGCCGTGGCCGAGATGGGCGGCGGCCAGGTGATCGTGGTCGACGGCGAGGTGCGCGAACGGCTCCCGCTCCCCATCGCCGGCATCGTCTCCGACCTGCCCGCCGCCGAGATGGCCGTGGCCGAGCAACGCCTGGACGACCTGGCCCGCGAGCTGGGCTGCGCCCTGCCCTCACCGCTGATGTACCTGTTCTTCCTGTCCATCACCGCGATCCCCGACTACGCCGTGACCGACCTCGGCCTGGTGGATTGCGTCAACCTCGAGGTCGTGGAGGTCATTCAGTGAACGCGTTCATCGCCGGGCTGCCCAAGTGCGAGCTACATCTGCACATCGAGGGGACGCTGGAGCCGGAGCTCAAGTTCGAGCTGGCCCGGCGCAACGGGATCGCGCTGCCGTACGCGGGCGTCGAGGAGATGCGCGCGGCCTACGACTTCGACGACCTGCCCTCGTTCCTCAAGATCTACTACGAGGGTATGGGTGTGCTGCGCACCGAGCCCGACTTCTACGACCTGGCCATGGCCTACCTGCGCAAGGCCGCCTCGCAGAACGTGCGCTACGCGGAGATCTTCTTCGACCCGCAGGCGCACACCTCGCGCGGCGTGCCGTTCGACGTGGTGATCCGGGGCCTGCGCCGGGCGCTCATCGACGCCGAGGCCCAGCTCGACGTGCGGGCGCAGCTCATCATGTGCTTCCTGCGCGACTTCCAGGCCGAGTACGCGATGGCGACGCTGCTGGAGTCGCTGCCCTACAAGGAGTGGATCGTCGGCGTCGGCCTGGACTCCGACGAGAAGGGCAACCCGCCGGCCAAGTTCGCCGCCGTGTACGAGCGCGCCCGCCAGGAGGGCTACCTGCTCACCATGCACTGCGACGTGGACCAGCAGAACTCCGTCGAGCACATCCGCCAGGCGATCCAGGACATCGGCGTCAACCGGATCGACCACGGCGTCAACATCCTGGAGGACCCGAAGCTGGTCGCGGAGGTCTTGGACAAGGGCATCGGCATGACCTCCTGCCCGATCTCCAACGGCTACGTCACCGACTCCATGAAGATCGAGGGCATCCGCAAGCTGCTCGACCTGGGCGTGCGGGTCACGATCAACTCCGACGATCCGGCCTACTTCCTGGGCTACGTGGCCGAGAATCTCGAAGTGCTCAACTTCCCCGACGAGGACCTCAAGCAGTTGCAGCGCAACGCCTTCGAGATCACCTGGCTCCCCCGCCACGTCAAGGACGCCTACATCGCCGAAGTGGACGTCTACGCGCCCTAACGCATGCGCACGGCCAGCATGAAGTCCACCCGCTGGTCCCAGGAGTTGAGCGAGCGGCCGGTCAGCTCCTCGATGCGCTTGAGCCGGTAGCGCAGCGTGTTGACGTGGACGTGCAGGCGTTCCGAGGTCGAGGTCCAGTTGCCCGACTCCTCAAGGAACGCCTGCAACGTCTCCAGCAGATCGGTCTGGTGCGCCGCGTCGTAGGCCTCCAGCGCGCCCAGCAGCCGGGTCCTGAAGGACTTCCGCAGCTCCGCCGGAATCGCCGCCAGCAGCGTGCGGTGGGAACTGACGTCGTCGCCGGTGATCACGCTGATCCGCTCGCCGCTGAGCGCGGCCAGCGAACGCGCGTGCCGGGCCTCCTCGATCAGCCCACTCAGCGCGGCGGGCCCGGTCGTGACGCTGCTGACGCCGAGCGCGATCCGCCCCTCGCCGCTCAGCCCCGCCTCCAGCCCGCGCGCGCCGGCCATCACGTGCTCGGTCAGCTCCCGCGCGCTGTTGCCCGCCAGCGGGACGAGCGCGATCGCCTCACCGTCCGCGGCTCCGGGCGTGGCGGTCACGATCCCGGGCGCCAGCGGCCGCAACAGCTCATCCAGTACGGCCACGCCCGCGTCCCCCGGCGCCGACAACGCCACCACCAGCAGCCCGTGCTCGGTCTCCACGTGCAACGTGTGCAGGCGGGAGACCACACCGGGCAGGGCGGCGTCCCCCGACTCCAGCAGTTCCAGGAGCTGGTCGAACACGCGCCGCTCGATCCGCTGAGCCGCCTCCAGCCGGGAGCGCTCCAGCGCCACCAGCGCGGCCAGCTCCACGACGAGGTCCTCGTTCTCCCCCTGCGCCTGCTCCCCGGCATAGGCCAGGAACCAGTTGGCGATCCGGTGCGGAGCGCCCTTGCTGATCGGGAAGACCGACAGCCCGCCCACCATCCCCGGCAGGTGGCGCGCGGTCAGGAAGGTGTGGGCCAGCCGCGCCCGTTGCTCATCGGCCAGAGGCTGCGAACCGACGATGACCCGGCCGGTCGGCGACATCACCCAGCACGGCACGTCGAGCTCCCCGGCTACCGCGGTGACGACCTTGGTCAGGCTGCCGCCGTCGACCAGCGTGCTGGCCAGGCGGCGGCGGGAGCCGTACCGCTGACGGGGTGGGGAGCCGAGCTCGGCGATCAGCGCGCGCAGGACGTGCTCGGTGACGTGGCTGAACGGCACCTCGACGGGGAGCGTGAGCAGCGGCAGCCCGGCCTCGGCGCAGGCGTCGACGAGGTCGAGCGGGACGCCCTTGAGTGCGGTGCCGGAGACGAGCGCCGCCACCTCACCCAGAGCTTTCACGAAATGCCGGGATGACTCGGCGCCGGTGTGCCAGGTCAGCTCGGTCAGCACCAGCTCCCCCGGCTTCACGAACCTGCCCGGCTCGGTCAGATCCGTGGTGGACACGCCGCGTACCTGCCGGTCGAGCTGGTCATGCCCGGTCAGCACCTTGAGGTGGAGGTGACGGGCCCGAACCAGCTCCCTCAGCCGCATGGCCAGCCCTCCCGGCGCCAGGCGGCCTCCCAGTACATCCACTCGAACCGGGCCGTCGTCAGCGCCCGGTCGAGGAGCCGCTCGCGGTCGTCGGCGCTCAGGACCAGGCCGTCGAGCAGGTCAAGCGCGCCCGCGACGGTCTCCTGGTAGGACTCGGCGCCGTAGGTCTCGATCCACCAGGCGTAGAGCGGATCGGGCGACGAGCGCCGGAGCAGTGCCTCGCCGACCCTGGCGTAGATCCAGTAGCAGGGCACGATCGCGCCGAGCGCCTCTGGGAAGGTGCCGAGCGAGCAGCTCCTGACCAGGTAGGAGGCGTAGCCGACGGTGGTGGGCGCGGCGGGCAGCTTGCGCGCGTCGGCCTCGTCAAGACCGAACGCCGCCAGCAGCTCCACCACCAGGCTGTGCTCGACCTCGACCGTCATCGCCGCGTCCCGCGCGAAGCTCTGCACCGAGGACGGCTCCGGCGAACGCGCCGCGCAGGCCGCCTGGGCCCGCGCGTAGTCCGGCAGGAAATGCGCCTCTTGCACGACGTAGTGCCGGAACGCCTCACGCGGCAGCGACCCGTCCGTCAGCCCGGCCAGGAACGGATGGGCGAGGATCTGGTCATAGACCCCGCCGACGACCTGCCACACATCATCTCGCAAGCGGCTCACCCGCCCAGGCTATCGGCCCAGGTCGGCGCGCATCACCACCCGGGGCGCGACCTCGATCCCCAGCTCCCGCTCGTGCTCCACGACCTTGCGCGCCTCCGGCCCCCACTCCCGCTCGGGCAGGACCGCGAACCCGTGCCGCTCGTACCAGGGCGCGTTCCACGGCACGTCGCGGAACGTCGTCAACGTCACCGCCGGCGCGCCCGCCGCCCGCGCGTGATCGAGCACCGCCCGCACCAGCCGCCCGCCGATCCCCTGCCGCATCTGACCGGGATGCACCGCGAGCTGGTCGAGATGCACGTTCCCGTCAACCCACCCGAACATCGCGAACCCCGCCGCCGGCTCGCCCTCCACCAGCACGGTGGAGACGTCGGCGACCTCCTCGACCATCGTCGTCCCCGGCGGAAACTCGATCCCCACCTGCAGGAACAACCCGTCGGCGGCCCGCTCCACCTCGATCAGCCGGGAAAGTTCCCCGGATTCGGCCCATCGCACCATGCCGACACGGTCTCATGTTCCACGACGGTGTGTCGCATGCGTTTAATGTGATGATCGTGTACCCGGCTTGTGCGGAGCTGGGAACCCCCTCCACACGGCGCGCCCGCCCCAACGCGGGCGCGCCGTGTGCCTCTCCTTGAGCACAGCGATGGAGCACAGAGGTCGAGCTCAGAGGTCGAGCAGGGGCTCCAGGCCGACGGTCAGGCCGGGTAGTTCGCGGACCCGGCGGACGCCCAGCAGGACGCCCGGGGTGAAGGCGGCGCGGTTCATCGTGTCGTGGCGGATCGTGAGGATCTCACCGTCGCCGCCCAGCAAGACCTCCTGGTGGGCGATCAGGCCGGCCAGGCGTACCGAGTGGACGTGCACGCCGCCCACGTCGGCGCCGCGCGCGCCGTCCAGCGAGGTGCTGGTCGCGTCGGGCATGCCGGGCAGGCCCGCCTTGGCCCGCGCCTGCGAGACCAGCTCGGCAGTACGGCGCGCGGTGCCCGACGGCGCGTCGGCCTTGTTCGGGTGGTGCAGCTCGACGATCTCGACCGACTCGAAGTAGCGGGCGGCCTGCTGGGCGAAGTGCATCATCAGCACCGCCGCGATGCCGAAGTTCGGCGCGATCAGGCAGTTGGTGCCCGGGAAGCGCTCCAGCCAGCCCCTGACCGTGGCGAGCCGGTCCTCGTCGAACCCGGTCGTTCCCACCACCGGATGCACGCCGTGGGAGATGCACCATTCGAGGTTGCCCATGACCACGTCCGGGTGGGTGAAGTCCACCACCACCTCGGCCCCGGCCAGCCCTTCGATGTCATCGCCCTGGTCGACGGCGGCGACGAGCTCCATGTCGTTGGCCGCCTCGACGGCCTTGCACACCTCGACGCCCACGCGCCCGCGCGCGCCCAATACCCCTACTCTGATCACGCCTCTCACCCTATCCAGCTATCTGTTACGGCAAGCCGGCCACCGCCACCCGCCGCCGTGGGTCTCCGCCGATCGTGGGGATCGCTTCTCACGTCGCACATGGTCCCCGCCGCAACGGCCCACCTTGACCAGCCACCGTGCCTCGTCCCAGGCGCCGAACTCCACCGCCCGCTGTCGTAGTGCTCCGGCCGCGTGCCGCACAGGCCGGGAACGGCGAAGCCCCGCACTGCCCGGAGAGGGCCGTGCGGGGCTTCGGCGGATGGTCAGGCGATGGCTCGGGCGAAGTCCTTGTCGCCGTACGGGCCGATGACCGCCAGCGTCAGGGGGCGCTTCAGGACGTCGGCGGCCACCGAGGAGATCTCCTCCGGGGTCACCGCGTCGATTCGCGTCAGCACCTCGTCCACGGACATGAGCTCGTCGTAGACCAGTTCGTTCTTGCCGATCCTGGACATCCGGGAGCCCGTGTCCTCCAGGCCGAGGACCAGGCCGCCGCGCATCTGGCCCTTGCCCCTGATGATCTCCTCGGCGGTCAGGCCCTCGTCGATCACGCGGGCCACCTCGTCGCGGCAGATCTGGAGCACGTCGTCGATCTTCGAGGGCAGGCAGCCCACGTAGATCCCGAACTGGCCGGTGTCGGCGTACGCCGAGGTGTAGGAGTACGCCGAGTAGGCCAGCCCGCGCTTCTCCCTGATCTCCTGGAACAGGCGCGACGACATGCCGCCGCCCAGCGCGGCGTTGAGCACGCCCAGGGCGAAGCGGCGGTCGTCGGTGCGCGACATGCCCGTCGTGCCGAGGACCAGGTTGGCCTGCTCGGTCGGACGATCGATCACGCGTACCTCGGAGCGGGTCGCCGCGCCGGGGCCGCTGGTGCGCGGCGGTGCGCACTCCAGCGAGCCGCCGAGGGCTCCGGCCCGTTCGTAGGCGCGGGCCACCAGCTCCACGACGTGCTCGTGCCGGACGTTGCCCGCCACCGAGACGACGGTGCGCATGGGGCGGTAGTAGCGCTGGTAGTACTCGAGGATGCGCTCCCGGCCCAGGGCGTTGATCGAATCGACCGTGCCCAGGATCGGGCGGCCGATCGGCGAGTCGCCGTACAGGGCGGAGGAGAACTGCTCGTGCACCACGTCCGACGGGTCGTCGTCGTGCATGGCGATCTCTTCGAGGATGACCCCGCGCTCGGACTCGACGTCGTCGGCGGTGATCAGCGAACTGGTCACCACGTCGGAGAGCACGTCGACCGCGAGCGGCAGGTCTTCGTCGAGCACCCGCGCGTAGTAGCACGTGTACTCCTTGGCGGTGAAGGCGTTGATCTCCCCGCCGATGCCCTCGATGGACGCCGAGATCTCCATGGCGTCGCGGGTGGGCGTGCCCTTGAACAGCAGGTGCTCAAGGAAGTGGGTCGCCCCGGTGTGCTCGGGGGCCTCGTCACGCGAGCCGATGCCGACCCACATGCCGACCGCGACGGAACGCACGGTCGGCATGGTCTCGGTCACCACGCGCAGCCCACCGGGGAGGACGGTGCGCTGGACTACCCCGGCACCGTCCTTACCGGGATGCAGCGTGGTCGTCGTCACGGGTCCTCCTTCGTCGGCCCCGTGACGCGCGTGCCGTGTCTAATGGTGCCCTCGCTTCGCTCGGTCACGAGTTTCTGTCGTCCTCACCATTGCGAGGGGCGGCGGTGCGGGTCCTGGTGCGGGTACGGCGGGGCTTGTCCTCCCGGGGCCGCTCGTCGGAGTCGCCGGCCGACTCGGCGGGAGCCGCGTCGTCGGAGCCGCCGCCGCCCTCGGCCTTCTCCGCGGCCTCCTTCTCGATGACCTCGACCGGGACCAGGGACAGCTTGCCCCGGCCGTCGATCTCGGCGATCTCGACCTGGATCTTCTCCCCGACGCTCATGACGTCCTCGACGTTCTCGATGCGCTTGCCCCCGTGGAGCTTGCGGATCTGCGAGACGTGCAGGAGGCCGTCCTTGCCCGGCATGAGCGAGATGAACGCGCCGAAGGCGGCGATCTTGACGACCGTGCCCAGGTAACGCTCGCCCACCTCGGGCATGTGCGGGTTGGCGATCGCGTTGATCGCCGAACGGGCGGCCTCGGCCGAGGGCCCGTCGGTGGCGCCGATGTAGATCGTGCCGTCGTCCTCGATGGTGATCTCGGCGCCCGTGTCGTCCTGGATCTGGTTGATCATCTTGCCCTTCGGGCCGATGACCTCGCCGATCTTGTCTACGGGGACCTTGATCGTGATGATGCGCGGCGCGGTGGCGTTCATCTCCGCCGGGGAGTCGATCGCCTCCTGCATCACGTCGAGGATGGCCAGGCGGGCGCCCTTGGCCTGCTTGAGCGCGGCGGCCAGCACGGAGGCGGGGATGCCGTCGAGCTTGGTGTCGAGCTGCAGGGCGGTGATGACGTCCTTGGTGCCGGCGACCTTGAAGTCCATGTCGCCCATGGCGTCTTCCGCGCCGAGGATGTCGGTCAGCGTGACGTAGGTGTCACCCTCGCCGATGAGGCCCATCGCGATGCCCGCGACCATCTCGCGCAGCGGCACACCGGCGTCGAGCAGCGACATCGTGGAGGCGCAGACCGAACCCATCGAGGTGGAGCCGTTGGAGCCCAGCGCCTCGGAGACCTGGCGGATCGCGTAGGGGAACTCCTCGCGGGCCGGCAGGACCGGGATGAGCGCCCGCTCGGCGAGCGCGCCGTGGCCGATCTCGCGGCGTTTGGGCGAGCCCACGCGGCCGGTCTCACCGGTGGAGTAGGGCGGGAAGTTGTAGTTGTGCATGTAGCGCTTGGTCCGCTCGGGGTTGAGCGTGTCGATGACCTGCTCCATGCGCAGCATGTTCAGCGTGGTGATGCCCATGATCTGGGTCTCGCCGCGCTCGAACAGCGCCGAGCCGTGCACCCGCGGGATCACGTGGACCTCGGCCGACAGCGCGCGGATGTCCTTGGTGCCGCGGCCGTCGATGCGGATGCCGTCCTTGACGACGCGCTCGCGCATGAGCTTCTTCATGAGCGAGCGGTAGGCGGCCGACAGCTCCTTCTCGCGGCCCTCGAAGGCCTCGGCGAGCTTCTCGACCATGATGCCCTTGACCCGGTCGAGCTCGAGCTCGCGCTCCTGCTTGCCGGCGATGGTGAGCGCGGAGGCCAGCTCGCTCTTGATGGCGCCCTCGACGGCGGTGTAGGCGTCCTCCTGGTAGTCGAGGAAGACGGGATACTCCGCGGTCGCCTTGGCGGCAACCTTGGCGATCTTGTTCTGCGCCTCGCAGAGAACCTTGATGAACGGCTTGGAGGCGTCCAGGCCCTGCGCGATGGTCTCCTCGTTGGGCCCGACGGCGCCTTCGGCGACCAGCTTCAGCGTGTCCTTGGTGGACTCGGCCTCGACCATCATGATCGCGACGTCGCCGTCGTCGAGCACGCGGCCCGCGACGACCATGTCGAACGTGGCCCGCTCCAGCTCGTGGTGCGTCGGGAAGCCGACCCACTGGCCGTCGATCAGCGCGACGCGCACGCCGCCGATCGGACCGGAGAAGGGCAGCCCGGCCAGCTGGGTGGACAGCGAGGCGGCGTTGATGGCGACCACGTCGTACAGGTGCTCGGGGTTGAGCGCCAGGATGGTCGCGACGACCTGGATCTCGTTGCGCAGGCCCTTGACGAACGACGGGCGCAGCGGCCGGTCGATCAGGCGGCAGGTGAGGATGGCGTCCTCGGAGGGACGGCCCTCACGCCGGAAGAACGAGCCGGGGATGCGGCCCGCGGCGTACATGCGCTCCTCGACGTCCACCGTCAGCGGGAAGAAGTCGAGATTGTCCTTGGGATTCTTCGACGCGGTGGTCGCGGACAGGACCATCGTGTCGTTGTCGAGATAAGCGACGGCGGAACCCGCCGCCTGACGCGCGAGGCGGCCGGTCTCGAACCGGATCGTGCGCGTGCCGAATGCGCCGTTGTCTATGACGGCTTCAGCGGTGTGGACACCCTCCACGGGGGACCTCCTTGGTCGGTCGGTCTCCCGCGCCCTCTTTTTCACCGGCACCCTCGTTAGGTGCAGCGCCGGTCTTCGATCGAAGCGCCCGGTTCTTGACCGGAAGCCACTACCGAGGACCGGCCCGCAGGCGTCGCGGGTCGCATGGTGCTTGACGGACGCGGGGGCTCTCAGTGTCTCTGATGTTCAGTTGTCCGGCTCGGCGCGACGCGCCGGGGCCGATATGAGAAGGGAGCGGCCGCTCGGCCGCTCCCTCACCATTCTATCGACGCAGGCCGAGCCGCTCGATGAGCGAACGGTAGCGCTGGATGTCGGTGTTCTGCAGGTACTTCAGCAGGCGGCGCCGGCGACCGACGAGCAGAAGCAGGCCACGACGGCTGTGGTGGTCGTGCTTGTGCGTCTTCAGGTGCTCGGTGAGCTCGCTGATGCGCTTGCTGAGCAGCGCGATCTGCACCTCGGGCGACCCGGTGTCGCCCTCAATGGTCGCGTACTCGGCGATGATTGCCTTCTTGGCAGCGGTGTCGAGGGACACGGCTCTCCTTCAATCTACGGACACGCGGTGAATGGTTCGAATGATGCGAACGACCGTGCGTGCCTACAGTCGCCGCAGCGAAGGCCTCTCAAGGCAGCGCAAGGCGCCGCCGATACAGAGCCGACAACACAGGCTACCACCAGTTGACGGTGTGCGTACTCCGCGTGATCTCACATGCCAAGGTCAGGCCGTGAGCCTGCGGGCTTCGTCCACGTCGGCGTGGATCTGGGCGACCAGCGCCTCGATGGAGTCGAACTTGGTGTTGCCGCGCAGCCTGGCCGCGAAGTCGACCGCGACGTGCGCGCCGTAGAGCTCAAGGTCGTCGCGGTCCAGCGCGTACGCCTCGACGGTGCGCGGCACGCCCTCGAAGGTCGGATTGGTGCCCACCGAGATGGCGGCGGGCCAGCGGCAGCCCTCGTACAGCGCGGGCAGGTTCCCCACGGCCACGCACTGCAGCCAGCCCGCGTACACGCCGTCGGCCGGGATGGCGGTGTGCGGCGGGGTCTCCACGTTGGCGGTGGGGAAGCCGAGCTGGCGCCCGCGCTGGTACCCGCGCACCACCACGCCCTCCACCCGGTGGGGCCGCCCGAGCTCGTGGGCGGCGGTGGCGGCGTCGCCGCCGGCCAGCAGTTCCCTGATCGCGGTCGAGCTGACGCCTTCCACCAGCGGCACGACTTCTACCGAAAAATCGTACTTCTCGCCGAGCGCCCGGAGCGTCTCCACATCACCGGCCGCCTTGTGGCCGAACGCGAAGTTCGCCCCCACCACGACGCTCGCCGCCCGCAGCCGGTCGGCCAGCACCTGCTCGGCGAAGTCGGCCGGGGTCAGCCGCGAGACGTCCAGCGTGAACTCCAGCGTCTCCACCGCGTCGACGCCCAGCTCGGTCAGCAGTTCGGCGCGACGACGCGCGCTCGTCAGCCGGGGCGGATGCGAGCCCGGCCTGACCACCTCCGCGGGGTGCGGCTCGAAGGTCAGGGCGACCGAACGCAGGCCGCGCTCCCCGGCGACCTCGACGGCCCGTGAAACCACCCGCCGGTGCCCGCGGTGCACGCCGTCGAACACGCCGATCGTGACGACGGACCCTCCAGAACGCTGCACGCCCGGCCCCATTCGTATCCCGTGACTCCGTGACGACTTCGGACAGCGACAAGCCTGCCATGCCCGCCGGGACTACCGGCAATCGAGGGGTAACATCGGTCGCACCATGCCTCGATACGCACTGCTGATCCTGCCTGCCTTCAACCGGGTCTACGGTGAGGCCTCCGTCCGTCTGACCCGCTCCGAGCTGGAGGTCTTCGGACTCCGGGCGCTGGAGGGCGAGGTGTCGGGGGTGGAGGAGGCGGTCGTCGGCGGCGTGCCGTACATCTGCTTCGAGACCGCCGCGCCCCTGTCCGGGGGCGACGTGGCGCTGCTGTCGAACCTGTCGTCGGCCTACGCGCTGTTCGGCATGGAGGGCGACCTGCTGCGCCCGCTGACCGTGACCCCGCTCGACCGGCTGAGCAGCGACCTGATCACCATTCAGAAGTACGCGGGCAAGACCAACGAGCACTTCACCAAGCTCCTGCTGAACGTGACCGTGCTCGCCTCCGACTTCGCGCTCGACGGGCATCTGTCGGTGTTCGACCCGATGTGCGGGCGCGGCACCACGCTCAACCAGGCGCTCATGTACGGCTACGACGCCTACGGCATGGACCTGGACACCAAGGACTTCGAGGCGTACTCAGGGTTCCTGAAGAAGTGGCTGCGTGACCGGCGGCTCAAGCACACCGCCGAGACGGTCCCGGTGCGGCGCGAACGCGCGCTGATCGGGCGCCGGTTCAACGTCTCGTTCGCGGCGACCAAGGAGGCGTTCAAAAGCGGCGACACGCAGCGGGTGGGCGTGGTCGGCGCCGACACACTGCGCGGGCGCGACTTCTTCAAGCCGCGCACGTTCGACGTCATCGCCACAGACGCGCCGTACGGCGTGCAGCACGGCAGCCGCAGCGGTGGCGGCGCGTTGTCCAGGAGCCCGCTGGAGCTGATCCGCAAGGCGGTGCCGGTCTGGGCCGAACTGCTGAAGCCCGGGGGCGCGATGGGCATCTCCTGGAACACCTACGGCGGAACCCGCGACGACCTGGCCGCGATCCTGGACGCCAGCGGCCTGGAAGTCCAGAAATTTCCCGACTTCGAACACTGGGTCGACCAGGCCATCGTCCGCGACATCCTGGTCGCCAAAAAGCCCGCCTAACCTGGGCCACCCCTCCCCGAACCGCCCCACGGCCCCACGGCCCCACGGCCCCACGGCCCCACGGCCCCACGGCCCCACGGCCCCACGGCCCCACGGCCCCACGGCCCCACGGCCCCACGAGGAGCGTGCCTCATCGGCTTGCCCAGGGCCGGGCATACCCGGCACCCACCTGCCCCGGCTCTGCCTCGCCCGAGCAGCTTCCTGCCCTGGAAGCCGGTGGTAAGGCCACCAGGTAGGCGGCGCAGCCCGCCGACAAGCGGCAGGGTGCCCGGTTGGCCGGTTACGTCGGCGCTAGGACCTGACGGCGTGAAGCCGGTGCCGTGGTCGCCAGCTCAACGGTGAAGGCCGCTGAGCCGCGATGAGGCCGGCCGCCGGATGGCGACCGGTTGGGCTGAGCGGTTGGGGTGAGCGGTTGGGGTGAGCGGTTGGGGTGAGCGGTTGGGGTGAGCGGTTGGGGTGGTGGTCGCGCTGAGCGGTTGGGCCGAGCGGTTGGAGTGGTGGTTGGGTGGGCGTCAGGCGAAGACGGCCAAGGGTTTGGCGCTGTTGCCCTGCTCTTCCACGAGCGCCAGCAGTTCCCCCTCCGGCCCGAACACCCCGATGGGCCCGGCGCCCAACCCCACGGAGGCCACCCGCCCCCCATGCGAGATCACCCGAGCCTGCTCGGCCGTCACGTCCATCCGGGGAAAGGCGGCCGAAACAGCCTCCCCGATCGGCAGCACCACACACGACTCGGCCAACTGCTCGACGGTCCGCGCGAGAGACAGGTCGTAAGGCCCCACCCGGGTACGCCGCAGATAGGTGAGATGCCCGCCCACCCCGAGCCCGGCGCCCAGATCCCGGGCCAGCGAGCGGATGTAGGTCCCGGACGAGCACCGCACCGTGGCGTCGACGTCCACGACGTCACCCGAGTACCGCACCCCGGTCACCTCGAACGCGTGCACCGTCACCGGCCGCGCCTTCAGCTCCACGTCCTCACCGGCCCGTGCCCGCTTGTAGGCCCGCTCGCCGTTCACCTTGATCGCGCTGACCTGCGGCGGCACCTGCATGATCGGCCCGCTCAGCGCCGCGACCCCGGCCAGCACCGCCTCCTGGGCCACTCCGGCGGCCGACGCCGTGGTCAGCACCTCGCCCTCGGCGTCGTCGGTGTTGGTCGTGGCGCCCAGCCGGATCGTCGCCTCGTACACCTTCTCGGTCAGCGCCAGGTGCCCCAGCAGCCGGGTCGCCTTCTCCACGCCGATCACCAGCACGCCCGTCGCCATCGGGTCCAGTGTGCCCGCGTGGCCGACTCGCCGGGTGCCGGCGATCCGGCGCAGCTTGCCGACGACGTCGTGCGAGGTCCACTCGGCCGGCTTGTCCACGATGATCAAGCCGCTCTCGGCCATCAAGCCTTCCTCGGAAGTAGTGCCCGGATCCTGTTCATGGTCGTCTCGACGCTGTCGTGGGAGGTGAAGCCGGCCGCGCTGCGGTGGCCGCCGCCGCCCAGCGCCGTGCAGATCGCCGCCACGTCCACCGCGCCCTTCGAGCGCGTCGACACCTGCCAGGCCCCCAGGTCGTCCTCCTTGAGAACGACCGCGACCTCGGCCTCGTCGGTGCGCCTGATCACGTCGATGATGGCCTCCACCTCCTCGTACGGCAGCCCGTACGAGGCCCGGTCGAGGTGGGTGACCGACGTCCAGACCAGCCCGTCCTCCAGCGTGACCCGATCGAGGGCGGCCGCGAGCACCTTGAGATAGCCGAACGGCGAGCGGTCCCACAGCTCCCGCGCGATCTCGTCGGTCCGCAGCCCGGTCGCCACGAGCCTGGCCGCCATCTCGTGCGCCGCGGGGGTGGTCGAGGAGTGGCGGAAGGAGCCGGTGTCGGTCACCAGCCCGGCGTACAGGCACGTCGCGACGTCGCGGTCGAGCGTGCCGCCGAGCCGGTAGATGAGCTGCTCGGCCAGTACGGCGGTCGCCGCCACGTCGGGGTCGATGAGGCTGACCGTGCCGAACCCGGTGTTGGACGGATGATGGTCGATCACCACGACCTCGCGCGCCTTGCCGGCGTTGGCGGACAGCAGCCCCAGCCGGTCGAGCGTGGACGAGTCGAACGTGATCATCAGCTCGGGCTCGGCGGGAAAGGCGGCGGGCGGCACCAGCAGGTCCTGGCCGGGCAGGAAGCGCAGCAGCCTCGGCACCGAGAACCGCCGGTCGCCGAAGGAGGCCACGACCTTCTTGCCCAGCGAACGCAGCACGGCGCCGACGGCCAGCATCGAGCCGAGCGCGTCCCCGTCGGGCGAGACGTGGCAGGCCAGAGCCACCTCGTCGGCCTGCTCGATGAGCGTGAGCACCCGGGTCCAGGCCGTCTCCCCCACGGCCTGGTGACCGGGACGCTCCGCCGTACCGTCATCGGGAGGAGGAGCCGGGGGCGGGGCCCCCGGGCGGTCCGTCCTGTCACGCACGTCGGGCGTCATGTCGTCGGGTGCCCTGCGCGGCCAGAGGGCTCGTCCTCTTCCTCGTCCTCCGCGTCGGGCTTCTTGTAGGGGTCGGGTTCGCCGGCGTAGGCGGCGTTCTCGGCCTGGCGGGCCAGTTCCTGGTCCTTGGCACGGGCGGCGTTGATCAGGTCGTCGAGCTGACGGGCGCTGTCGGGCAGCGGGTCGTGCTTGAACGTCAGCGTCGGCGTGAAGCGCACGCCGGTCTGCTTGCCGACCTCCGAGCGGATGATGCCCTTGGCGCTCTCCAGCGCGGCGGCGCTGTCGGCCCGCTCGGCCTCGGAGCCGAAGACCGTGTAGAAGACCGTGGCCTCGCGCAGGTCGGCGGTGATCCGCGTGTCGGTCACGGTCACGAAGCCGAGGCGTGGGTCCTTGATCCGCCGCTCCAGCATCTCGGCGACGATCTGCTGGATGCGGTCGGCGAGCTTACGCGCTCGTGCGGCGTCGACCATGTCAGTCCCCCTTTGTCTTACTCTTCGTCGTTGTAGATCCGCTGCCGGGCGGACAGCAGCTCGATCTCAGGGCGGTAGGCCACCAGCCGTTCGCAGGCGTCCAGCACCTCTTTGCAGTTGCCAGCGGAGGCGGAGACGACGGCGATGCCGATCTCCGCGCGCCGGTGCAGGTCGAGGTGGCCGGTCTCGGCCGCGGCGGCACTGGGGTAGCGCCGCAGAACCTCGGCGACCAGGGGCCGCACGACAGATCGCTTCTGCTTCAGCGAACGCACGTCGCCGAGCAGGATGTCCAGGGTCAGAGCACCCACATACATCGTTGGCAACCACCGCTTCGCTCGAGTTCAGAACGCGCGTCCGGCTCCGCTGCGGTGGAAAAGCCCGCCGGGCGCGCGAGAGGCGCCCGGCGGATGGTCCGCCGGGCGCCCGGCCGCGTGTTACGCGCGCGGCTTCTCCCGCATCTCGAACGTCTCGATGACGTCGTCGAGCTTGATGTCGTTGTAGCCGACACCGATACCGCACTCGAAGCCCTCGCGGACCTCGGTCGCGTCGTCCTTGAAGCGGCGCAGCGACGACACCGTGAGGTTGTCGGCGACCACGACACCGTCGCGGATGATCCTGGCCTTGCTGTTGCGGACGATGACGCCCGAACGGACCAGCGAACCGGCGACGTTGCCGATCTTCGGCACCTTGAAGACCTCGCGGACTTCGGCGGTGCCCATCTGCACCTCTTCGAACTCGGGCTTGAGCATGCCCTTGAGCGCCGCTTCGATCTCCTCGATCGCCTGGTAGATGACCGAGTAGTAGCGGATGTCGACGCCCTCGCGCTCGGCGAGGTCGCGCGCCCGGGGCTCAGGCCGGACGTTGAAGCCGATGATGACCGCGTTGTCGTCGGCCACGGCCAGGTTGACGTCGTACTCGGTGATGGCGCCGACGGCGCGGTGCAGGACACGGAGCCTGACCTCGTCGCCAACGTCGATCTTGAGCAGGGCGTCTTCCAGGGCCTCCACCGAACCGGACACGTCACCCTTGATGATGAGCTTGAGCTCGTCGACGCGACCCTTCTCAAGGTCACTGAAGAGCTCTTCGAGGGTACGGCGGCGCGAGGACTTGGCCATGTCGGCGCTGCGCTTGCGCGCGGCCCGCTGCTGGGCGATCTGGCGAGCCATCCGGTCGTCGGTGACCACGATGAAGTTGTCACCGGCGCTCGGCACGGCCGTCAGACCCATGACCAGGACCGGACGCGACGGGTCGGCCTCTTCGACCGGCTCCATGTTGTCGTCGAGCAGCGCCCGGACGCGGCCGAAGGCCTCGCCGCAGACGATGGAGTCGCCGACGCGCAGCGTGCCGCGCTGGACCAGGACGGTCGCCACCGGGCCGCGCCCCTTGTCGAGGTGCGCTTCGATCGCGATGCCCTGAGCGTCCATCGTCGGGTTGGCGCGCAGGTCGAGCTCGGCGTCGGCGGTCAGGATGATCGCCTCGAGGAGCTGGTCGATCCCGGTGCCGTTCTTGGCGGAGATGTCCACGAACAGCGTCGAGCCGCCGTACTCCTCCGCCACCAGGCCGTACTCGGTGAGCTGGGCACGGACCTTGTTGGGGTCGGCACCCTCCTTGTCGACCTTGTTGACCGCGACCACGATCGGCACGTCCGCCGCCTGGGCGTGGTTGAGCGCCTCGATGGTCTGCGGCTTCACACCGTCGTCGGCCGCGACCACCAGCACCGCGATGTCGGTGGCCTTGGCACCACGGGCACGCATGGCGGTGAACGCCTCGTGACCCGGGGTGTCGATGAAGGTGATCTTCCGGTCTTCGCCCTCGTGCGTGGCCCCGACCTGGTAGGCACCGATGTGCTGGGTGATGCCACCGGCCTCGCGGGCCACCATGTTGGTCTTGCGGATGGCGTCGAGCAGCTTCGTCTTACCGTGGTCGACGTGACCCATGACGGTCACGACCGGCGGACGCGCGGCCAGGTCGGCCTCGTCGCCCTCGTCCTCGCCGAACTCGATGTCGAAGGCCTCGAGGATCTCGCGATCCTCCTCCTCCGGGCTGACGACCTGGATGTTGTAGTCCAGTTCCTGGCCCAGAAGCTGCAGGGCGTCCTCGTTGACCGACTGCGTCGCGGTCACCATCTCGCCCAGGTGCAGCATGATCTGCACGAGCGAGGCGGGGTTCGCGCCGATGCGGTCGGCGAAGTCGGACAGCGACGCACCGCGCGGAAGGCGGATCGTCGCACCGTTGCCACGAGCGACCTGCACGCCGCCGATCGCCGGCGCCGACATGTTGTCGAACTCCTGGCGCCTCTGCCGCTTGGACTTGCGCCCACGCGTGGGACGGCCACCGGGACGGCCGAAGGCGCCGGCGGTGCCGCCACCACGACCGCGGCCACCGCCGCCGGGACGACCGGCGAAACCGCCGCCACCGCCACCGGGACCACCGGTGCCCGTGCGCGGACCGGCGCCGCCGCCACCACCGGGACGACCGGCGAAACCGCCACCGCCACCGGGACGACCGCCGCCGCCACCAGGACGACCGCCACCGCCGCCACCGCCACCGGGACGACCGCCGCCGCCACCGGGACGACCGCCGCCGCCACCGCCGCCACCACCGGGACCGGCGGGACGACCCTGCGGCATCATCATCGGGTTGGGACGCGGACCACCGGGACGCGGGCCACCGGCACCGGGACCCGGACGCGGGCCGGCCGCACCGGGCGGGCCGGGACGCGGACCCGCGGCGCCCGCGGGACCGGGACGGCCCTGCGGCGGACGCGGACCCGCGCCATCGCGCGGCGGACCGTCACGACGGTCGCGCGGGCCACCCTGGCCACCGTCGCGGCCGGGGCGGTCGCCACCGGGACGCGGCGGACGGGACTGGCCCATGCCGCTGGCGTTGGACGAGAACGGGTTGTTGCCGGGGCGCGGGCCGCGCGGACCCGGCTTGGGGCCACCGGGACCCGGACGCGGGCCACCGCCGGACTGGGCGCCGGGACGCGGGCCGGACTGACGGTCGCCGCCGGACTGACGGTCACCGCCGGAAGGACGCTCGCCACCGCGCTCGCCACCGGATCCACCGGGACGGGACGCGGGACCGGGCTTCGGCCCGCCGGGCCCGGGACGGGCGGCGGGACCGGGGCGCGGGCCGGGAGCCGGCCGCGAGCCGGAACCGGAGGGCCCGCTCGGGGTGCTCGGAGCACTCGGGGCGCTCGGGGCACTGGTGCCGCTGTCGAAATGCGCCTGCGGAGCCTCGGAGCGCGGAGCTTCGGGCTGCGGCTGGTGCGGCATCGGAACCGGACCGGGGCGCGGGCCCGGCTTGGGAGCCGGACCAGGCTTGGGCCCCGGACGCGGGGCGGATGGAATCGGCGACTCGGCGCCGTTGCCGGCTTGGCTGTCAGCCGGCCGAGGAGCAGCCCTTGGCGGCTGCGGCTTGTTGGACGACGAACCGCCGCCCTTACTGGACCCACCCTTCGATGCGCCCAGAGCTTCGGTGAGCCTGCGGACCACCGGCGCCTCGATGGTGGAGGACGCCGAACGGACGAACTCCCCCATCTCCTGGAGCTTGGCCATGACGACCTTGCTCTCGACGCCGAACTCCTTAGCGAGCTCGTATACCCGGACCTTCGCCACTGCACTCCCTTACTGGCCCGGGAGGCTGGCTGTGCCGTCCGGACCGTCGCTACCTTGACGTCTTCATCGCCGCGTGCTCATCAGGCGCTCATAGCAATCTGACTCCGCCCATCAACTCGGCGTCCTACATGACATTTCGTGGTTCTCCTCTTCCAGGTGCGCCCGCACACGCGAGACGTCAAGCGGCCCCGGCACGCGAAACGCGCGCGGAAACGCTCGGCGACGCTCGGCAAGCTCCAGACAGCTCGGGTCGGGATGCAGCGATGCACCCCGGCCGGGAAGCCGTCCTCGCAGGTCGGGGACTATGCGATCCTCAACCAGCACCAATCGGAGCAGCTCGGACTTAGCCGTGCGAACCCTGCAGCCCACACATGTTCTCTGCGGGGCTGCCAGGCCACCATATTCCAGCTTACCGTGTTGACGCATCTACGGAACCGGCGGCATCCTCTGCCTGTGCGTCGGAGCGGATGTCGATCCGCCATCCCGTGAGGCGGGCGGCGAGCCGGGCGTTCTGCCCTTCCTTGCCGATGGCCAGTGAGAGCTGGTAGTCGGGCACGATGACGCGCGCGACCCTCCCCTGGAGATCCAGAACCTCGACGTTGGAAACACGGGCCGGCGACAGGGCATTCCCCACGAACTCCGCGGGGTCCTCCGACCAGTCGATGATGTCGATCTTCTCGCCGTGGAGTTCGGTCATCACGTTGCGCACCCGCGAGCCCATCGGCCCGATGCAGGCGCCCTTGGCGTTGACGCCCGGCTTGCGCGAGCGCACCGCGATCTTGGTACGGTGCCCCGCCTCCCTGGCCACGGCGGCGATCTCCACCGTGCCGTCGGCGATCTCGGGCACCTCCAGCGCGAACAGCTTCTTCACCAGCCCGGGGTGCGTACGCGACAGCGAGACCGACGGCCCCTTGTGCCCCTTCTTCACCTGCACGACGTAGGCGCGGATGCGCTCGCCGTGCACGTAGTCCTCGCCCGGGACCTGCTCGTTGTGCGGGAGCACGGCCTCGATCTTGCCGAGGTCGACCAGCACGACGCGGGGATCCTTGCCCTGCTGGATGACGCCGGAGACCAGCTCGCCCTCCCGGCTGGCGAACTCGCCGAAGTTGATCTCGTCCTCGGCGTCGCGCAATTGCTGCAGGATCACCTGCTTGGCGGTCGTCGCCGCGATGCGGCTGAAGTTGCCCGGGGTGTCGTCGAACTCCCGGACGACCTCACCCTCCTCGTCGAGCTCGGCCGCCCAGATGCTGACGTGGCCGGTCTGCCGGTCGAGTTCGGCCCGCGCCTTCTGGGCCGCGCCGTCGGTGCGGAAGTAGGCGATCAGCAGCGCGTCCTCGATCGCCTTGACCACCAGGTCGAAGGAGATGTCCTTCTCCCGCTCCAGGCTGCGCAGGACGCTCATGTCGATGTCCACGAGGCTTCCCCCTTAGCCTTCTTCGCCGTCTGGGTCTTCGTCGTCCAGACGGCGGAATTCCACCTGCACCCGTCCGCGGGTGAGGTCCTGATAGTCGAGCCGGCGCTCAGCGCCGTCGACGGAGAGGTCGACGCCGGCGTCGTCGGCGGTCAGCACCCGGCCCTCCAGGACGGAGCCGTCGCGCAGCTCCGCCTTCACCAGCCGCTTGGCCGCGCGGCGCCAGTGGCGCGGCTCCGTCAGCGGCCGGTCGACGCCTGGAGAGGACACTTCGAGCGTGTAGGCGGATCCGCCCATCGCATCGTCCTCGTCGAGGGCGGTGGAGACGGCCTGGCTCACCTCCGCCACGTCGTCCAGGCTCACGCCGCCGTCGCGGTCGACGACCACGCGCAGCAACCGGCGCTTGCCGGCCGTGGTGACCGTGACGTCCTCCAGATCGAGACCCTCCGCGGCGACGACGGGCTCCAGGAGCTTCATCAGGTGGTCGCGGGATGATGCGCTGCCCATATCGACCTCCCCTATTGTCATGTTTCCAGCCGGGCGTACCTCGCCGTCGGCTGTCGGCGTCCATGGCAGCACTGCCAGCGACGACAGTTGACACCCTATCCGTACCAGGGCCCGAAAAGAGCGCCACTCGGCACGCTCGGGTGGCGAGCCGCCGGTGGCAGCGATCGCGGGCGCGAGCCCGTACGATGCTGTCTGCGTCCTGTTTCCCGGAGGTCTCACCCGTGCGCCGTCCACTGTCCCGCCGTGCCGTTCTCGCGGGCGGGGCGAGTCTCGCCGGTGCCGCGGCCCTGGCGGGGTGCAGCGGCTCGGGCGCCCCGGAGGCCACGACCCCCAAGCCGGAGGACCCCGAGCACGTCCTGGCGCGCGAGCTGATCGCCGACAAGGAGCGCACGATCGGCCTCTACACCACGCTGATCACCGCCGGCGGCGAGAAGCTGGCGCCCTTCCGCGAGCGCCACCGGGCCCACCTCGCCGAGCTGCGCCGCCGCTTCCCCGACGCGGCCAAGCTTCCCACCAACCCGCCGACCGCGCCGCCGTCGCCTCCGCCGAAGGTCTCCCTGACGCGGCTGCGCGACGTGGAGCGTAAGGCGGCCGCCCTGCGCCCGCGCCAGCTCGCCGACGCCTCACCCGCCCTCTCCCAGCTGATCGCCAGCATCGGCGCCTGCGAGGCCCTGCACGTCCTGTCGCTGCCGAGGTCCCTATGACCGCCTCCGCACAGGCGTCCGGCGCCGAGCGGCGCCGGGGAGCCGCCACCGATCTGGAACGGCTCCGCAAGGCACTGGCGGCCGAGCACGCGGCGGTCTACGCCTACGGCCTGATCGGAGCCAGGACGACCGGCGCGCTGCGGGCCAGGGTGACGTCGGCGTTCGACGGCCACCGGGCCCGCCGCGACCAGCTACGGGGCCTCATCACCGCCCGCCGGGGCCGCCCGGCCGAGCCGGAGCCCTCCTACGCGCTGCCCGTGACGCCCGGCAACGCCACGGAGGCGATCCGCCTGGCGGTGCACGTGGAACAGGGCATCACCGCGACCTACCTGGAACTGGCCGCCTGCGAGGACGCGGCCCTGCGCCGGTACGCGGCCCTGGCCATGCAGGAGTCGGTGACCCGCTCCTACGGCTTCCGCCCCGCGACGCCGGCGTTCCCCGGCATGCCCGCCCCGCCGAAGCCGGCCCCCTCCCCCACCACCAGCCCAGGCTGACACAGGGCAGAGAATCCGCCTCGGTCAGTAGCGGTAGTGGCGGGTACGGCCGCGCCCCAGGGTCTTGGTCACGTGCAGCCCGCCGGGCAGGCGGACGGAAAGGTGGCGGCGCCCGTCAGGGGTCGTCTGGATGTGGAAGCGGCGGTTGCCGAAGCTGTGGCCGACACCGTGGCGCGAAAGGTTGATGCGGAAGGGGCCTACCTTGATGGACTTCCGGTAGTGCCAGCCCATGGAACTCTCCTCGGGATCGGTTACGCCCTGATAACGAGCGACCGGGTGAGGAGAGTTCCGGGGCGTGGCGGTCAGGAGCAGGCGGCGAGGATGCGGGCGGCCGCCTCGTCGAGGGGGATCTCCTCCTTGGTGCCGGAGGCGCGGTCGCGCAGTTCCGCCACACCGGAGGACAGGCCGCGGCCGATCACCAGGATCGTCGGCATGCCCAGCAGCTCGGCGTCCTTGAACTTGACGCCCGGCGACACCCCCGCCCGGTCGTCGACCAGGACGCGCAGGCCCTTGGCGGTCAGTTCTTCGGCCAGCTGCAGGGCGACCTCGATCTGGTTCTCCTTGCCGGTGCCGACGATGTGCACGTCGGCGGGGGCCACCTCGCGCGGCCAGACCAGGCCGAGCTGGTCGTGGGCCTGCTCGGCGATGACGGCGACGGCGCGGGAGACGCCGACGCCGTAGGAGCCCATGGTGATGCGGATGGGCTTGCCGTCGGGGCCGAGGGCGTCGAGGCCGGCGGCGTCGGCGTACTTGCGGCCGAGCTGGAAGATGTGGCCGATCTCGATGCCGCGGTCGATCGACAGCTCGCCGCCGCAGCGCGGGCAGGCGTCGCCGGCGCGTACCTCGGCGGCCTCGATGGTGCCGTCGGGGGTGAAGTCGCGGCCGGCCACGACGTTGACGGCGTGCTTGCCGGGCTCGTTGGCGCCGGTGACCCAGGCGGTGCCGGTGACGACGCGGGGGTCGACCAGGTAGCGGATGCCGAGGTCCTTCAGGACCTGCGGGCCGATGTAGCCGCGGACCAGGCCGGGGTGCTTGGCGAAGTCCTCGGCCTCGAAGATCGCCGGCTCGCCGGGGGCCAGCGCGGCCTCCAGGCGCTTGAAGTCGACCTCGCGGTCGCCGGGGATGCCGACGATGAGCGTCTCGGCCTTGTCGGAGCCGGGCGTGGTGATCTTGACGACGATGTTCTTGAGGGTGTCGGCGGCGGTGATCGACAGGCCGTGGACCGTGTTGACGTGGTCGACGAGGGTCTCGATCGTGGGGGTGTCCGGGGTGTCGAGCACCTGCTGGGCGCCGGCCTCCGCCACCGGGCGCGCGGCGGGCGCGGGGGTGGTGACGGCCTCGGCGTTGGCGGCGTAGCCGCAGGAGTGGCAGGCGACGAAGGTGTCCTCGCCGGTGGGCGTGGGGGCCAGGAACTCCTCGGAGGCCGAGCCGCCCATGGCGCCGGAGGTGGCGAAGACGATCTTGTAGCGGATGCCGAGCCGGTCGAACAGCTTGATGTAGGCCTCGCGGTGCTGCTCATAGGAGCGCTTGAGGCCGTCGTCGTCGAGGTCGAAGCTGTAGGAGTCCTTCATGAGGAACTCCCTGCCGCGCAGGATGCCGGCGCGGGGGCGGGCCTCGTCGCGGTACTTCGTCTGGATCTGGTAGAGCGTGACCGGGTAGTCCTTGTAGGAGGCGTACTCGCCCTTCACCATGTCGGCGAAGAGCTCCTCGTGGGTGGGGCCGAGCAGGTAGTCGGCGCCCTTGCGGTCCTTGAGACGGAAGAGCGTGTCGCCGTACTCGGTCCAGCGGCCGGTGGCCTCGTAGTACTCCCTGGGCAGCAGGGCGGGGAAGAGGACTTCCTGCCCGCCCATCTTGTTCATCTCGTCGCGGACGACCGACTCGACGTTCTTGAGCACGTGCATGCCCAGGGGCAGCCAGGAGTAGATGCCGGGGGCGACGCGGCGGACGTAGCCGGCGCGGACCAGGAGCTTGTGGCTCGGGACTTCCGCGTCTGCCGGGTCGTCCCGCAGGGTGCGAAGAAACAACGACGACATGCGCAGCAACACGGCTACTCCTTGCTCGAACCCGGATGTGAAGGACTACAGGCTATCGACTCGGGGGGCCGCGCCGCGCGGGCTTGCCGCCTCGGAGCCTTCACACTCAGGTCACGAACAACGCGAAGAGCCCCGCCAGCACGGCGGTGACCCCCAGCGCGCGCAGCCGTCCCACGGTGGTACGGCGCAGCCACAGCACGGCCATGACGGTCAGCACGCCGACGACCACGGCCGGGACCGGCCAGAACGTGGCCTCGGTGTCGAGGAACCCGGGCGTCGCCCGGTCGATGACGTCGGCCAGCACCAGGGCGCCGATGCCGCCGGCGGCCAGGTCGCCCCAGAGGTCGCTCCTGCGGGTGAGGTAGCCGAGCATGCCGAGGCCCACGAGCAGCACGAGCAGCACGTTCAGCGCGACGGGCCCGCCGCCCACGACGTCGATGTTGAAGCGGCCCTGGAGCGCGCTGCCGCCCATGGCGGCCACCAGCGACGAGACGGTCGCCAGGAACGTGGTCAGCAGCGCCCATCCGAACCCGGTGCTCGTGGCGCCGAGCGCGATGGTCAGCGCGAGGTAGACGTACGGGTCGTACACGTCGGCGAGCAGGGCGGGCGCGTTGTCGACGACGAACATGCCGAGGAGGCCGACGGCCAGCCCCCCGAGGAAGGCCGCGAGAACGTGGCGTTCGATGCCGCGCTGTCGCCGGTCGTACTCGGCGAAGTCGGCATAGTCGACGGCGCTCGTCTTCTTCTCCATCTCCATTCCCAGGCCACCCTTTCCCCCAGTAACCACTAAAGGCGGCCATTACTCACAGTATGCGGACTTACAGAAAAGGCAAAATTCGGTCAACCGAAGCTAACGGCGAAGCAAGTGCTTGGTTAGTCTTGGAGCATGGATCTGCTGCGTGACACCGTCCGGTCGTACCTGTCCCGCCGCCCGTCCGCGTCGTGGGCGGACTTCGCGCGGGAGCTCGGCGTCGCGGGCCTGGCCGTGCCCGAGGAGTACGGCGGCGCGGGCGGCGGGCCAGCGGAGGTCGCGGCCGTGGCGTGGGAGGTGGGGCGGGCGCTGTCGGCGCAGCCGTTCCTGCAGACGGCGGTGCTGGCGGTGGCGGCGCTCAGGCTCGACGGGGACGCGGCGACCCGCGCACACCTGCTCCCGCCTCTGGCCGAGGGCGCGATGAGCGCGACCGTCGTGTTCGGCTCGGAGCTGTCGCTGGAGGACGGGCTGCTGACCGGTGAGGCGCCCTATGTCCTGGACGGGGATCTGGTGCTCGTCTACGCCGGCGGGCGCCTGGTCGAGGCCCGGCCGGCGGCGCGGGAGCCGTACCGGACCATGGACCTCACGCGGCCCCTGACCAGGCTCGTCTTCGAACGGACGCCCGCCACCGTCCTGGGCGCCGACCGGCACCGGGACGCGGTGCGCACGCTCGGCGTCGCGGCGCTCGCCGCCGAGCAGGCGGGCGGGGCGGAGCGGTGCCTGGAGGCGTCGGTGGAGTACGCGAAGCAGCGGCGGCAGTTCGGGCGGCCGATCGGGTCGTTCCAGGCGATCAAGCACAAGCTGGCCGACGTGGCGCTGCTGGTGGAGTCGGCCGGGTCGGCGGCGCTGGCCGCGCACGAGTCGGCCGTGAACGCCGCGGTCGCCGGGTCCTACTGCGGAGAGGCCTATCTGCGGGCCGCCGGGGAGAACATCCAGGTCCACGGCGGGATCGGGATCACCTGGGAGCACGACGCCCACCGCCATCTCAAGCGCGCCACCTCCGACGCCCAGCTCTTCGGCACCCCGCTGGGACATCGCGGGGAACTGGCCGCGCACGTGTTCGGCGGCTAACCGCCGAGGAGTTCTTCCCAGGGCTGGCGGGCGTTGGTGCGGCGAGTGGTGTCCAGGGCCTCGGCCAGGCGCCAGAAGCCGGGGCGCACGTGCACGCGGGCCGAGCCCATGGGGTCGACGGCGTGGAGTTCGAAACGGACGCCCATGACGTCCAGGACGGCCGAGGCGTCGCTGCCGGGACCGGCCGCCGTGACCAGGCTGCCGTCGAAGTCGGGGTCTCGCACGTGCTCGGCGAGCAGCGCGGCCACCTCGGCGGCGTAGGGGCCGTCGCGCCACTCGATGTGCCAGCTGTGGTCGGCGCCCCGCCACCAGGTGAGGTCACGGCACGCCTCGATGAAGTCCGCCTTGGTGGCCAGGACCGCCATGACCCGGCCGAACGCCTCGTAGCGGCGCGCGCTGGAAAGCTCGTCGTCGCTCGACCGAGTCCGGCGGAAACCCCTCATGTCTGGGAGCGTGCCATCTTTCTGCCGCCGCAGCGCGTGCTTTCGCCTCACGATCACCCACTCTGATCGTCGTACCACGTATCCCGCAAGCCCCGGACGCGCAGCCGCACTTCCCGCCGGACAGCCGCCCTGATAGTCTCTACCAAGCGAGCGCTTGGTTTACTTGGAGGATGGATGCGGATCAGCCTCGGTTACGAACTGGAGGTTCGCGGGCGTACCCGCGAGGTCGAGCAGCAGGCGTTCCGGAATGTGATCGACCAGGTGGTCCTGGGGGATCAACTGGGCTTCGACACGGCCTGGTTCGTCGAACACCACTTCACCAGGGGTTTCTCCCACTCCTCCGCGCCGGATCTGGTGCTGGCCGCGATCTCTCAGCGCACCGAGCGGATCCACCTGGGGCTGGGCGTGGTGCTGCTGCCCTTCCAGTCGCCCATCCGTACGGCGGAGCGCGTGGCCACCCTCGACGTCCTGAGCGGCGGCCGGGTGGAGTTCGGGACCGGCCGCGGCGCCTCGCCGCTGGAGTACCAGGCGTTCCAGAAGCCGTTCGAGAAGTCGCGGCAGATCTGGGAGGACTCCCTGGAGGCCACGCTGGCCATCTGGCGGGCGGACGGCGAACCGGTCAGCCGGTCGAACGAGTTCTTCGAGATTCCGGACGTGTCCGTGTACCCGCGGCCGGTCCAGGAGCCGTATCCGAGGGTGTGGGTGGCGTCCACGTCCCTGGAGGGCTATCTGGCGGCCGCCAAGCACGGCTACAACCTGCTCGGGATGACGATGCTGAAGGGCATCGACGACGTCGCCGCCGACATCGCGAAATATCGGGAGTGCCTGGCCGACCATGGGTTCGACCCCGCCAGCCGGCGGGTGGCGCTGATGATCCCCTGGTACGTGGGCCAGGCGCGGGACGAGGCGGCCGACGCCGTGCTCTGGTACATCCGGCGCCAGGTCAACCTGGTCACGCCGCCCGACTACTACGACGCCCGCCACGCCACCCACCGCGTACTGGGACAGCTCGCGGCCGGCATGCCGCCCGATGAGGCCATGGCGACGCTGCGCGAGCACCTCATGGTCGTGGTGGACGACGTGGAGGGCTCACGCAAGGCGGTCGCGCGCATCGCCGAGGCCGGCGCCACCGACCTGATCCTGCAGTGCCAGGTGGGCGGGCTGGCGCATCCGCTGGTCACGGAGTCGATGCGCACGTTCATGACCGAGGTGGTGCGCTGATGCGCCGCGAAGGTCTCAGGGAAGGGATGGGGGTGGCCTTCGATGCGATGGCTCACACGTGACGACCTGGGCGCCGCCGGGCGGACGGCGTCCGGGCTGCTGGTGGTCTCGCCGGACGCGGCGAGCGTGTTCCCGCTCGGGCCGGAGGACCGCGCGGACGCCGCCGCGATGACCGGGGCGGCGCTCAAGGGCGCGGGCGTCGGCGCGCGGGACCGCGTGGTGGTGGCGCTGGCCGAACCGGCCGGCGCGCTGTGGGCGGGCGCGGCGGCGGACGTCGCGCAGGCCGCCGCCTCGGTCGGGCCCCGGGGGCGGATGCGGCTGCACCACGCGCTCACCTCGGTCGGGGCCACTGCGCTGGTGGCGACGCCGACCGGGGCCATGGACTTCCTGGCCCGCCTGCACCTGGAGTTTCTGCTCGACCCGCTGGATCTGGGGCTGCGCACGATCGTGCTGACGGGTGAGAACGCCGCCAAGCGGACGATGGCGTATCTGGCCAAGGAGTTCGACGCCGCGGTGACCGAGGTGTACGCGAGCCCGTTCACCGGGGCCGCGCTGGCCTGCCGTACCGCGGAGGAGGAGCCTTTCGTGCCGCTGGCCGAGGGGCTGGTCGGGCTGGCGGCGCTGGGCAAGGACGCGCTCGATCCCGGGGCGGGCGAACCGGCCGAGGTGGTGATCACGCCGCGCGGGCACGCGACGCTGGGTGACGCGGTGCTGCGTACCGGGCAGGTGTCGCGGGGCGGGCTCGCGCCCGCGCACACGGTCGGCGAGCACGTGCTCGTGCGCGGGGTGTGGGTCTCGCTGCTCCGGATCCAGAAGGCGCTGGCCAAGGTGGACGGGGTGTCGGGCTGGAAGCTGACGGTCAGCCGCCAGGGCACGCTGGACGCCGCCGTGCTGACGGTCGTCTTCAACCGGGCGAGCCTGGTCAAGAACCCGATGTGGAAGTCACGCATCCGGCAGGCCGTCCACGGGCTGACGCCGGTGCAGATCGGGGTGGAGGTGGCGCCCGAGGTGTCGGAGGCCGTCACGCCCGGTGTCGTGGAGGACCTGCGCGGCCATCACCTGGGCCGCGATCGCAGCCTGGCCGGCTGAGGAGGCGCGATGGAGAGTGTGCCCGGCTGGGGGACGCTCCCCCGCATGCTGCGCGCGCAGGCCTCGGCGTATCCGGACACCCTCGTGGTGGAGGGGCCTGTCCGCCTCACCCTGCGCGAGCTGCGCGAACAGGCCGCCGCGGTGGCGCGCGGGCTGATGGCGCTTGGCGTCGGGCCCGGCGACCGCGTGGCGGTGTGGGGGATCAACGACGCCGCGTGGGTGGCGCACGCCTTCGGCGTCTGGGACGCGGGCGCGGTGATCGTGCCGCTCTCCTCCCGGTACAAGGGGTTCGAGGCCGCGGAGATCATCGCGAGGGCGGGCGCGGAGGTGCTGGTCACCGGTCCTGGCGCGGGCGGCGCCGTCCTGGCCGACCTGCTGCCGCCCCTGCCGGACCTGCGCCACGTGATCGTCCCCGACGGGGTACGGCGGGCCGCCACGCTGACCGCCTCCGAGCTCGTGGAGACCGGCGAGGGCGACGTCGAGGCCAGGGCGCTGGCGGTGAAACCGGACGACCTGTGCGAGATCATGTCCACGTCCGGCACCACCGGCACCCCCAAGGGCGTCATGCTCGACCACGCCCAGGTGTTGCGCGGCTACTGGGACTGGGCCGAGATAGTCACCCTGGGCCCGGACGACCGCTATCCGGTGATCGCGCCGTTCAACCACGGCTTCGGGCTCAACGCCGGGCTGATCGCCTGCGTCCTGCGCCGGGCGACGATGATGCCGGTCGGGGTGTTCACCCCCGATGCCCTGATGGCGCTGGTGGAATCGGGAAAGGTGAGCATCCTGGCGGGTCCGCCCACGTTGTTCGCCCGGCTGCTGGACGAGCTCGACCGGCGCGACTGGGACGTCTCGTCGCTGCGGGTGGCGATCTGCGGGGCGGCGTCGGTCCCGGCGCCGCTGATCACGCGGCTGGTCGAGCGGGTGGGCCTGGAACGCGTGATCAACGCCTATGGGCTCATGGAGGGCACGGTCGTGTCCATGACGCGGGCCGGCGACCCGATCGAGGTGATCGCGACGACCACCGGGCGGGCGGTGCCGGGGATCGAGGTGAAGATCGTCGACCTGGGGGGCGAGGAGGTGCCGCCCGGGGAGCGGGGCGAGGTCCTGCAGCGCGGGTACGGGGTGATGCGCGGCTACTGGGGCGAGCCCGGCAGGACGGCGGAGGCGATCGACGCCGACGGCTGGCTGCGCACCGGCGACGTCGGCGTGCTGGACGAGGCGGGCAACCTCAGCATCGTGGACAGGAAGAAGGAGCTGTTCATCGTCAACGGCTTCAACGTCTCGCCCGCCGAGGTCGAGGCGCTGCTGCTGCGGGAGGGGTCGCTGGCCCAGGCCGCGGTGGTCGGGGTGCCGGACGACGACTCGGGCGAGGCGGGCTGGGCGTTCGTGGTGCCGCGTTCCGGTGCGCGGGTGGACGGCGAGGCGCTGCGGGCGTGGGCGCGCGAGAACATGTCCAACTTCAAGGTGCCGAAGCGGGTGATCGTGGTGGAGGAGCTGCCCGCCAACCCGAACGGCAAGACCGACAAGATCGCCCTCCGCCGGATGGCCGCAGGGGATATTTCCTGACCTGCGGTTTTAGCCGCGCTTGCCGGTCTTTCGCGGATTAGGGTGGAACCGCACCGCCTGCCTCAGGGCGGTGCGCGGATCCGTCGCAACCGCTACGTTGACACCGAGGCCGCGCTCGGGATCATGCCCGGACTCTGCCGGAATTGCGGGTGTTCGCGAAAGATGGGTTCGTACGCACGAGCGACCGGGGATACCTCGTTGAGGTTGGCCGATCGCACCTACTAGGACGTGTCCCCCGCTCCTGAGGAGGCAGGCGTGTCGTTGCGCGTGGCGGTAGTCGGGTCGGGCCCGGCGGGCATCTACACGGCGGAGGCGCTGGTCAAGCAGTCGGCCGAACCAGTCGAGGTCGACGTGCTCGAACGGCTGCCCACGCCGTACGGGCTGGTCCGCTACGGGGTCGCCCCCGACCACACCTCGATCAAGTCCATCGCCAACTACCTGCGCAAAGTGCTCGAACTCCCCCAGGTGCGCTTCCTCGGCGGCGTCACCCTCGGCGAGCACCTGTCCGTCGAGGATCTCCTGGCGAGCTACGACGCCGTCGTCTACGCCACCGGCGCCATGGTCGACCGGCGCATGGGCATCCCCGGCGAGGATTTGCCCGGCAGCGTGGCCGCCACCGACTTCGTCAACTGGTACTGCGGCCACCCCGACGTCGACCCCGGCCGCTTCGTGCTCGACAGCCCCGAGATCGCCGTGATCGGCGTCGGCAACGTGGCCGTCGACGTGGTGCGCGTCCTGGCCAAGACGGCGGAGGAGCTGGCCGCCACCGACGTCCCCCACGACGTGCTCGAACGCCTGGCCGACAGCCAGGTCAAAGCCATCCACATGATCGGCAGGCGCGGTCCCGAGCACGCCAAGTTCACGCTCAAGGAGCTGCGCGAGCTGGGCGAGCTGGCCAACGCCGACGTGTGCGTACGCCCCGACGAGGCCGTCGTGCTCGGCGCCGACTTCCCGCGCCAGATCCGCGGCAACATCGACGTGCTGCAGTCATGGGCGGCCCGCGCCCCCGTCGGCCGCCCGCGCCGCCTGGACGTGCGGTTCTGGCTGCGCCCGGTGGAGATCCTCGGCACCGACCGGGTCGAGGGACTCAAGCTGGAGCGCACCCGCCTGGAGGACGGCCGCGTCGTCGGCACCGGCGTGTACGAGACGCTGCCGGTCGGCATGGTGCTGCGCTCGGTCGGCTACCAGAGCGTGCCGCTGCCCGGCGTGCCGTTCGACACGGGCTCGATGACGGTCCCGAACGAGGCGGGCCGCGTGCGCGAGCGCGAGTACGTGGCGGGCTGGCTCAAGCGCGGCCCCACCGGGGTGATCGGCACCAACAAGTCCGACGCCGCCGAGACCGTCCGCACGCTTCTGGCCGACCTCGCCGGCCACGACAGGGTACGGCCCGCCTCAGTCGAGGACCTGCTGCGCTCGCGCGGCGTCGAGCCGGTCACCTACGAGCACTGGCTGCGCATCGAGGCCGCCGAGGAGGCACTGGCCAGGACGCTGGGCCGGGGCGAGCGGGTCAAGCTGGTCGGGCTTGACGCGATGCGCGACGCAGTCCAAGGCTGAGCACGGCGATCCCGAGGGCGAGCACGAGCGTGGTCGCCACGCCGCCCTCGGGCCCAAACAAGCCTCCGGTGACCACGTCGGGGCCGTTCTCCTTCAGGTCGACGATCGCCATCATGCCGGTGCCGGTGCCGCTGACCTCGAAGCCGAAGACGTTACCCTGGGCCCAGTTCCACGCCGCGTGCCACAGGCACACGCCCCAGAGCGCGCCCTCCCACAGCGCGTACAGGCCGAGGAGCACGCCGACGAGCACCAGGTTGACCAGGCTGAGCGCGTTGACGCCGGGATTGAGCAGGTGGAGGGCGGCGAAGAGCATCGAGGACAGGCCGACGCCCACCACGGCCCCGTAGCGCGCGCCGACCACCGGCAGCAGGAAGCCGCGGGTGACGATCTCCTCGGTGGAGCCCTGCACGACCCAGCCGGCGAACACCAGGATCGCCGGGCCGATCGCCGCCACGCCCTGCGGCACGTTCTCGGTCAGCGTGAAGCCCGGCACGACGAGGATGGCGGTGACCAGGCCGAAGGACAGGACGCCGGTCAGCAGGCCGCGGGCGGAGCGCCAGGCGGCGTGCTCGCGGGTGAACCCGAGCGTGCGGAAGCCGCGTTCCTCGAACAGGCCGATCCACAGCCAGATCAGCAGCGCGACCGGCGCGAAGCCGGTGACCAGGTTCACCAGCATGCGCAGCGCCGGGTCGGCGGGCAGGCCGGTGAACGTCAGGACGATCGCCCCGATGAGCCCGCCCAGCAGGATCGCGGCCACGGCGACGACGAGGGCGAGGATCGGATGGGTGCGCCGCTTGCCCGAGGTGGCCAGAGCGAAGAGCGGATTGTCCGTCACGGTCAGGAACCTTACTTCCTGGAACGCCGCCGGCGGGCGACGTACGCGACAACGGCCACCAGTGCTCCGGCGGCGACCACCACGAGCCCCGCGACGAAGATCAGGGCGAGGACGTCCAGGGCGTCACCGGGCACGCCCGGCTGCCAGATGCGCCAGGCGAACCAGCCCGAGGCCAGCATCGCGAGCATCGACAGGCCGACGATCACGAGGCCCCAGTAGAGGACGCGGACGGCCCAGTCGCCCACGGTGCGCTTCGGCCGCTCGGCCACGGGCGCGGGCTCACGGGCCGCTCCCGGGGCGGGTCCGGTCGCGCTGCCGGCGAGGGCGAGGACCAGGCCGGGCTCGCGGATCTCGGTGACGGCGGCGGGGAGCCCGGCGAGGCGGGCCGCGGTGACCGGGCGGCCGCCGCGCAGGGTCTCAGCCAGGGCGGGGGTCAGCTTGGAGTGCGCGCCCCTGCCGCGGATCATGCCCTGGTCCAGGACGTACTCGACACGGTCGGTGGCGCTGAGGAAGACCTGGGCGGGCGCGGAGAGGCCGGACAGGTCGATCGGGAATCGCCCGGCGCCGCTGAAGCAGCAGTCGAGGACGACCACGGTGTGCCCGGCGGCGGTCCCGGCCAGCTCCCGCGCGACGGCGGCGACCGGCACCGAGGTCGCGGCCGGGTCGTCGCGGCCGGTCGCCGAGGTGGTCAGCAGCAGGCCGCCGGGGGTGGCGACGGCGTGGCAGGCGATGTAGAGCAGCAGCACGTCGTCGGGCTCGCGGTCGCCCAGGAAGGCGGTGATCTCGGCCAGCACCTCGCCCTGGGTGCCGTCGACCAGTTTCCGCAGGGCGAAGCCCGCGAGCAGGGCCTCGCCGAGCGCGTCCGTATCGCTCGCGGGCGACCGTAATTGGGCCATCCCGGGGTCGGACTGGGTGGCGGTCACGATCATCAGCGCCTCGCGGGCTGCCGGCATGGGACCTCCCAAGCTGTGAGATGCTCGGCGAGCTTGCCAGCGCCGCGTTTCCGGAGGAGAACATGCGTGTCACCGTTGGGCATCGGCCGATCACCGGGTTCGCGGAGGAGTACCGGCTGCAGCAGAGCCGATACCCGATGACCCCGGCCGGCTGGCAGCCGGTGCACACGGTCTATGTTCCGGCCGACCGTTTCTCGGCCGACACGGTCGCGACGTGGGGCGGGCAGGCGCTGGAACTGATCGAGACCCACCTGCCGGGTCCCGGCGAGCTGGCCGAGGTGTTCGGGGTGAGCGAGGACCTGGCTCCCGGCGTGCACCGGCGGCTGCTGGAGAAGCTGGCCGCCGAGCCGGTCGAGGACCTGCGCATCGACTTCGAGGACGGCTACGGCGTGCGTCCCGACGACGAGGACGGCCACGTCGAGCAGGCCGCCGCCGCGGTGGCGGCGACGCACGAGGAGGGACGGCTGCCGCGCAGGTGGGGCCTGCGGGTGAAGTCGTTCGCCGACGCCGACCCGGAGCGCTCGGTCCGCACGCTGGACGGTTTCCTGACCGAGGTCGTGGCCCGGATCGGCGCCCTTCCACCGGGGTTCGCGCTGACGTTCCCCAAGGTCCTGATGGAGAACTACCTCGGCCAGTTCACCGCCTTCCTGGAGGATCTGGAGAAAGGGCTCGGGCTCGGCCCGCTGCGCTTCGAGATCCAGGTGGAGGCGCCGCAGACGCTACCGTTCCTGCGCGCCGACCTGGCCGGCGGCCGGCTGGCCGCGGCGCACTTCGGCGTCTTCGACTACACCGCCGCGATCGGGCTGCCGCCGCACGAGCAGCGCCTGGACCACCCGGCCTGCGACCACGCCAGGCACGTGATGCAGACGGCGTTCGCGGGCACCGGGGTCGAGCTGTCGGACGGCTCGCTGGCCGCCGCCCCCGCGTCGTCCGCGACGGCCGACGTGCACGCGCTGTGGCGCCGGCACGCCGAGCTGGTACGCCATTCGCTGGCCCACGGCTTCTACCAGGGCTGGGACATGCACCCGTCGCACCTGGTGAGCAGGTTCGCCACCGTCTACGCCTTCCACCTGGCCACGTACGAGGGCTACGCGGCCCGGGTGGCGGCCTGGGAGCAGCAGCGGCAGGTGGAGGGCGTCATGGACGAACCGGCCACCGTCAAAACTCTCGTGACGGCACTTTCGCGGGCCCGGTCCGCATTGGGGGAGTTCCCCGGAAACCCCGCCTGAACCGGCGCTGTAGGGCAACCTTGACTGGAGGGTTGTCCGTGGGCTGTCTGGATTGTCAGGGAATCGGGTGCAGTGGACGGGTAGCGCACCATATAGCCTCAGATCCATGACCGGATCCCTCCTTGAGGTGATCGCGCTGAATGTGCGCGACGCCGTGGCCGCCGAACGTGGTGGTGCCGACCGCCTTGAGGTCGTCGCCGACATGGCCGCCGACGGGCTCACCCCAGCGCCGGAGACGGTCGCCGCCATCGCCGCCGAGTGCGCGCTCCCCCAGATGGTGATGCTGCGCGGCGAGCCCGGGTTCACGGCCGACGCCGAAGCGCTCGACCGGCTCAGGAACGACGCCAAGGCGCTGGCCCAGGCCGGTGCCGCCGGATTCGTGTTCGGGTTCCTCGACGCCGACGGCGTCGTCGACCTGGCCGCCACCGAAGCCATGATCCACGCGGTGTCGCCGCTGCCGTGGACCTTCCACCGCGCGGTCGACTACGCCGCCGACACCTCCGCGAGCTGGCGCGCCGTCCGGCTGCTGCCGAACCTGGCCACCGTGCTCACCTCCGGCTCGCCGTCCGGGGTGGGCGACGGGCTGCCGGTGCTCAAGGCCCGGTGCGAGGCGGGCGACGCGGGGCTCATCCTCGCCGGGGGCGGCCTGAAGCCGCCGCACGTGCGGGCCCTGCTCGACTACGGCATCCGCGCCTTCCACGTGGGCAGCGCGGTCCGCACGTCCTGGACCGAACCGGTCGACCCGTCACTCGTCGCCCGCTGGCGCTCCCTGATCGACCGCGACTAGATCTCACCGCCCCGGGCCCGAGGGTCCGCCGGTGGCACGCCCCGGCCGACCCGGGCAGCCCTCCCCGGCCCCGGGACAGGCCCGTGCAGGCCCCTGATCGTCGGGTTTGGACCCCGGGGTTTGCCTCGGCGCCGCCGGGTGGCCCAGGGGGCGCTCGTCGCGGCGGGATGTGCGCGAGCCTTCACGAGCGGCCGGGACGGAGGCCCGCCCGATACGGCGAGGGGGTGGGCGCGGCTTCGCCGTAACGGGGAGGCGCGAGAAGGCACGAACGAGCGCGAGCGGGCCGTCAGGACGCCCGCATCAGGACGCCTCTAGCAAACGCTAGGCACTCAGCAGGTGCGGCACAGTCAGGTCGCGGAAGGCCGTGGACAGCGCGGGGCGGGTCAGGCGCTGGAACAGGGCGCCGGACGCGCGGTGCGGGAGGTCGACGGTGCGCAGGTGACGGAAGCCGCGCTTGCGGTAGTACTCCTGCAGGCCGGGGTTGGACTTGGCGCAGTCCAGGCGGAGCCAGGGCAGGCCGACGGCGTGCGTGGTGGCGCCGGCCCAGTCCAGGAGGGCGTCGCCGAGTCCGCTGCCCGACCAGGGGCGGGCCACCGCCAGTTTGTGGACGTAGAGGGCGGCGCGGGGGCGGTCGGCCGGGGTCCAGAACTCGGGGTCGGCCTGGCTGTCGAGGGCGATGGTGGCGACGGGCGGCGCGGCTTCGTCGAAGTCGAGGTAGCGCAGTTCGTCGTCGACGAGGTAGAGGACGTGGGAGTCGATGAGGGGCGCGATGCGCTCGGGGCCGAATCCGCCTCGGGGCCACTGGCGGATCCCCCGGGAGTGGAGCCAGTCGGCGGTGTCGGCGAGCAGGGTGAGGACTCCGCCCAGGTCAGCGGGTACGGCTCGGCGCAGGGTGAGCGGGTGAAGGAGGGTGTTCGAGTGCATGGGTCTACCCTTCGTTGCGCTGGGTGTCCGGGAGAACACATCTCGTGTGCACTTCACGGCACGCGGCAGCTAAACGGATATGTCTGGATAAATTACGATTTAGGGGAGCATGCACCACTCCCCCGCCCAGCGAAGTCAGATCTCGCTGCGCGCGGCCGTTGGGATCACCCCCAACCGAGCTCGATCAGCGGCTGCCGAGCTCGTATCTGATCAAGTGCTTGTCGGCGGGAAGCACCGACACCGCGACACGGACCGGCGCGTCCTCCCGGTCGTAGCCGACTCGGACATACACGACGACCGGCGTCCCCAGCTCCAACTGGAGCCGTTCGACCTCCGCCTGGTTGGGCATCCTGGCCCAGATGTCGTCGACCACGCGGATCTGCGCGTGCCCGAGTTCCTCGAGTACCCGGTTCGCGCCGCGTCCGATGTCGCCCGGCCTGGCGATCTCGGACTCGGCGACCAGGTCATGCGGGAAATAGGAATCGTTGGTGTTGTAGGGCTGGCCGTCGACGAAACGCAGGCGCCGCCGTACCACTGCCAGTTTTCCGTCGTCGAGCTCCAGCCTGCTGGCGATGTCCTCAGCCGGTTGGACCGTCAACACTTCGATGAGCTGGGAGGGCTGGCGGCCTTCCTGGCTGACGGCGTACGCGAAGGCCTCCCGGGGAACTCCCGTGGGTTGCGGCTCCAGTTCGCGTTGCGGATGCATCAGCAGGGCGCGTCGTTCTCTGACGATCGTGCCGCGCCGGGGTGCGCGCGTGACGAGGCCTTCGTTGACCAGTTCCGCGACTGCGAGCCTGACCGTGTTACGGCTGACGCCGTGGCGCGCGCGGAGCTCCTCCTCGGTCGGCAGCTGCGCCCCGGGGCCGTAGTCGCCGGAGTAGATGGCTCTGCGAAGCTCCGAAGCCACCTGCTGATACAGCGACGGTCTTGCCACTTTCACCCCTTTTGTTCCAACAATTTAGACGATCTGGTTCTAGCAGGCCACAACCCCTTGACCGAACGGCCTTGACAGCCGCATCATCCATTCGTTGGTACAAATCCATCGAAAGGCCGGTGAGGGGGTGAGGGCCGGTGTTGCCGGTCCGCGCGGGTGCGCCGTTTGCGAAGCAAGCGAGCTTGCGAAGCTACCCGCCCTGGCACGATCCCCGTGAGGCAACACGTTTACTGCGTTACGCGTTGCATCGCCAGGGGTTCACCCACACCTACCAGAGCAACGGGAACGGTATGTCCGTGCTGTCCGTGCTAACCGAGTTGACCGTGTGGTGCAGAGACGAGTTCTTTGTCTGGCATGAGGAGGGCGTCGAAGTCAGCCACCCCATCGACGACCCGGTTGGCGCAGCACAACGGATCGCCGACCGCCGTCGGCGACCACAGTCCTCTCCCTCGGAGTGTTCTCCAGCAGAGCACTCCCCCACCGACTCCGCACGCGAACACTCGGCCTAGGACTCCATCCCTCGCCGGAGTCCTGGCGCCGCCCGCGTCGGAGAAAGGAAACGCACCCTGGCGGGTCCCCCACGCCCGCCAGGGTGCGTTCTCCTGTAGAGCGCCTTCCTCGTGCGAACCTTCCCTTCACGCGAGCCCCCTCGCCCGTGCGGACCTTCCCCTTCGTACGGGCCTTCTCATGCGCGCGGCCCTCTCGCCCGTGCTGGCTTCTCTCACCCCCACGATCCGTTACGGCAAGCCGCCCCACCCCCACCCGCCGACCGTGGCCGGGCCCAGTCCAGGGGCACGGTCGTCCAGCGTGCGGGGCGGGCCGCCGTTACGCCCGCGCCGTCGACCGGGACCTGATATACCGGGGGGCCACGAGGCCGGGCTTGACAGGCGGTTTCGGTTGGACGGTAAGTGGGTTGCAAGGACTGTCTACAAAGGTCTGGCGGCATGCGAGTCCCTCTTCGAGCATCCGGATCACTGGCCGTGGCCGTGGCCGTGCTGGTCTGCGGGTGCGGGTCCACGGGTGAGCCCGTTCGGCGGGCCGATCCGTCGCCGCCCTCGCCCGGCGTGACCACGTCACCCGCTCCCAGCGCGTCTTCCTCACCCGGGTATGTGACCGAGGGGATGGTGGGGTTCTACTCGGCGGAGCCGTTCACGATCGACATCAAGGGTGTGGAGCGGACGCCCAAGCTCACCGTGCTGCGCATGGAGATCATGACCACCGCCAACCGGAACACCAAGGGTGATTTCGGGTACGGGAGTGTGCCCAGCGACTTCGCGCGGTTCCGGCTGTTCGATCCGGTGGGCGGGAAGGTGTACTTCACGCTGCGGGCCAAGAGCGATGACGACGCGTTCGGGACGCGGCACACCATGAAGGGCAACGGGTTTCCCGAGGACTTCGTGCCGGGAGTGCGGTATCCGGTCGAGGTGTACTTCCCCTTGCTGCCGCCCGGGGTCGGGGCCGTCTCCGTCGTGCCTGATCTGCCGATGGGGCCGATGACCGGGATCCCCGTCGCCGATACCGCGCGGGAGCCCGTCGCCCGCGAGCGCGGCGCTTCCGGGAGGCCCAAGGCGGGTGAGGTGTTCCAGTGGCCGGTCGTGCTGCCCGAGGGCGACGTCTGGTCCGGCGTCTCCGACGTGCGCGAGCTCGTCGAGACGCCGAAGAAGACCACTCTGCAGGAGGGCGCCAAGGAGACGATCGGCCTGCGCACCGACGTGCTGTTCGCCTTCGACCAGGCCACGCTCGGCGCCAGGGCCGCCGCCGTGCTGGACGAGGTCGCCGAGGAGACCCGCAGGCGCGCCGATCCGGCCAAGCCGCCGGTCACGATCGTCGGCCACACCGACACCAAGGGCGAGGACGCGTACAACCAGACGTTGTCGGTCCGGCGGGCCCAGGCGGTCAAGGAGTATCTGGCGGCCAAGCTCGGCGCCGGCTACCGGTACGTGACCGAGGGCAAGGGCGAGAGTGCCCCGATCGCCAAGAACGACAAGCCGGACGGCGGCGACAACCCCGGGGGCCGGGCACGCAACCGGCGCGTGGAGATCTCCTACACGATCAAGCAGCAGGCCCCGGACGTGACCGCCACCACGGGCCCCCCGGCCGGCGAGGTACGCGGCCCCACCGGCCGGAACGCGCCGTTCCGGCCGGATCCGGGCGCGCCGGTGGCCGACTTCACCTGGACGTTCACCAACAAGGACGATCAGCTCAAGGTCGAGGTGCTGCCGCTCTATCGCGACGGGGCCTATCTGGTGGCGACCTTCGACGTCACGGCCGTGCGGACCAACGTGGTGTTCGTGCCGGCGCCCGCGCCGTTCTCCGGGTGGGAGCACGAGTTCTCGGCGGCGGCCGACTTCGGCGCGTTCACGCTGGAGGACCCGGCCACCAAGGCGCGCTACCACCCGCTGAAGATGTCCACCGAGTTCGTCGAGAACCACGTCCCCGCGTTGCAGACCGGCGAGAAGAGCCGCGCCTACGTGTACTACCCGGCCCCGCCGGGCGACCGCACGTCCCTCACGCTCCGGGTGGCCAACGGGCCGTCCCCCAGCGTTCCCATCACTCCGTGATCATCCGCCAGCCGACCAGGGTGAGGGCGTCGTCCACGGCCGTGAACACCGCGCTCACCCGCGATCCGCCCTCGGGTTCGCCGGCCCCTTCCCACGAGCCGTGCACCACGGCGTCCGGCGCCTCGTCCAGGCGGACCACGACCACGATCTCGCCCTGGCCGAAGGGCCGGTGGCTGACCACCCAGCTCTCCACCGTCCCGACGGGCCGGACCGCCACCCAGCGACGTCCCTCGCCCCGGCACCGGGCGCAGAAGGCCCGCGCGGGGAAGCGCCGCAGCCCGCACCCGTCGCACTCCTGGACGGCGAACTCCCCCGTGGCCACCCGCTCCCACCACTCCCGCGAGTCCCGGTCGGGCGTGGGCCTGGTTTGCGCGGGCATTCAGGGGCTCCTCAGGATCAGGGCGGAGGTGGCGGGGAGGATGTAGCCCGGCTGGGAGGTCGACAGCGCCACCCGGGCCCCGGCCACCTGCCGGTCCCCGGCCTCGCCGCGCAGCTGGGAGACGGCCTCGGCGATGTGGTTGATCCCGTGGACGTAACCCTCCGACAGGAAGCCGCCGTGGGTGTTCACCGGCGGGCCCTCGCCGGAGGCAGCGAAGGGGCCGCCGTCGCCCTTGGCGCAGAAGCCGTAGTCCTCCAGCTGGACCAGCACCGAATAGGTGAAGCAGTCGTAGAGCTGGGCGAGGTCGATGTCGGCCGGGGTGAGGCCGGCCTGGCCGTACAGGCGGGGGGCGAGGGCCGCGGCGGCGCTGACGGTGGGGTCCGCGCCGGACAGGAAGGACTGACCGCCGCCCCAGGCGGCGGCCGAGATCAGCACCGGGGTACGGCGCAGCGACCGCGCCCGCTCCGCGGTGGTGATGACCAGCGCGCACGCCCCGTCGGTCTCCAGGCAGCAGTCCAGCAGCCGGAACGGCTCGGCGATCCAGCGGCTGGCGAGGTAGTCGTCGAGGGTGATGGGCGTGCGCATGAGGGCGCGCGGGTTCTTGGCGGCGTGCGCGCGCTGGCGGACGGCGATCCGCCCGAGGTGTTCCTCGGTGGTGCCGTACCGCAGCATGTGGGCGCGGGCGGCGAGGGCGAAGTGCTGGACGGGGGCGGTCAGGCCGTAGGGGGCCTGGTACTGGACCTCCGGGCTGGGGTTGGCGGCCTGGCCCATGCGGAACTCGGAGCGGGCGTTGATGGCCCGGTAGAAGACGACGGTGTCGGCCAGGCCGGCGGCCACGGCGAGCGCGGCCTGGCCGGCGACGGCGTGGGAGACGCTGCCGCCGCCGAACTGGTCCAGGTACCAGGACGGGTCGTCGAGGCCGAGGGCCGGGCCGACGAGCGAGGGCGGGGCCGAGTCGCCGACGCGGTGGGTGGCCAGGCCGTCGACGTCGGACGGGTCCAGGCCGGCGTCCGCCAGCGCGGCCATGATCGCGCGGCAGGCGAGGGTGAGGGTGCTGACCTGGGAGTTCTTGGTGAAGGGGGTGTAGCCGACGCCGACGACGGCGGTGCGGTCCGTGAAGTTGAGCAAGCGCTTGGCCACGCTTCCGAAGCTAGGCTTGCCGCGCGCCGCGTGTCAACGGGATCAGAAAAGGCTCTGCCCATCCAAGCAAGCGCTTGGTAAGCTAGTCTCAGCATCCACGACGAGGAGGCCACGGATGAGCACACACGCAGCCCGGCTGATCAGGCCGGACGGGTGCGACGCCCACTCGTCGTACAAGCGTGGGATTCACAACGGAGCCGCCATGCCGAACGGCCACAACGGGCAGCACGACAGCCGGCGCTTCCGGAACGTGCTCGGCAGGTTCGCCACCGGCGTCGTGGCCATCACGGCGCTCGACCCGGAGAGCGGCGAGCCGTGCGGCCTGGCCGCCAACGCCTTCACCTCCGTCTCCCTCGACCCGCCGCTGGTCGCCTTCTGCGTGGCGCACACCAGTACGAGCTGGCCGAAGGTGCGCGGCGGCAAGGTGATCACCGTGAACGTCCTGGCCGAGCACCAGCAGCCGGTCTGCGCCCAGCTGGCCAACCGGGGCGGCGACAAGTTCGCCGGGCTGGAGTGGACCGGCTCCCCCTCCGGCAACCCGGTCATCGAAGGCGCCCTGGCCTGGATCGACTGCGTGGTCGAGGCCGAGCACCTCGCCGGCGACCACATGATCGTGGTGGCCCGGGTGCTGCAGCTGGACACCCACGCCGAGGGCGGGCCCCTGGTGTTCTTCCGCGGGGGCTACGGGAGGTTCAGTGAGCCTTCGTGAGCAGGCGCGGGCCTGGCTGGAGGAGCAGCTGTCCACGACGTTCGCGCACGTGCGCGGCCTCGGCGGGCCCGGTCGCGAGCACGAGGGCCACGAGGAACGCCACGCGTGGGAGCGGCACCTGGGCAAGGCGGGCTGGACCTGCCTGAGCTGGCCCACACGGTACGGCGGGCGCGCGGCCTCACTCGCCGACCAGATCGCCTTCTACGAGGAGTACGCCAGAGCCGGGGCCCCCGCCCGTGTGGGCCACATCGGCGAGGGCCTGATCGGGCCGACGATCCTGGAGTTCGGCACCGAGGAGCAGAAGGCCCGCTTCCTGCCGGGGATCCAGTCGGGCGAGGAACTGTGGTGCCAGGGGTACTCGGAGCCGGAGGCGGGCTCGGACCTGGCCAACGTCCAGACGAGAGCGGAGATGTCGGGTGATGAGTGGGTCGTCACCGGGCAGAAGGTGTGGACCTCCCTGGCGCACGTGGCCGACTGGTGCTTCGTGCTGTGCCGTACGGAGAAGGCGGAGAAGAGGCATCACGGGCTGTCGTACCTGCTCGTGCCCATGGACCAGCCGGGCGTCGAGGTCCGGCCGATCGTCCAGCTCACCGGCACCTCCGAGTTCAACGAGGTCTTCTTCGACGGCGCCCGCACGCACCGCGGCCACGTCCTCGGCGCGCCCGGCGACGGCTGGCGGGTGGCGATGGCCACGCTCGGCTACGAACGCGGCGCCTCCACGCTCGGCCAGCAGATCGGCTTCCGCCGCGAACTCGACCGGGTCATCGAGGCCGCGAAGCTCAGCGGCGCGGCCGGCGACCCGGTGATCCGCGACCGGCTCGTACGGTCGTGGCTGGAGCTGGAGGTCATGCGGCTGAACGCGCTGCGCGACCCTCAATCGCCGATCACCAAGCTCTACTGGTCGGAGTGGCACCGGCGGCTCGGCGAATTGGCCCAGGAGGTCCAGGGCCGGGCCGGGCTGGTCGCCGAAGGCGGCGAACTGAACGACCTCCAGCGTCTCTACCTGTTCAGCCGCGCCGACACGATCTATGCCGGGTCCAGCGAAATCCAGCGCAACCTCATCGCCGAGCGCACCCTGGGACTACCACGATGACGACTCCCCCTCCCTACCCCAGCGCGCACGGCCTGCTCGACGGCAAGGTCACGCTCGTGACCGCCGCGGCCGGGGCCGGGATCGGCTATGCCACCGCGCGCCGCTGCGCCGAGGAGGGCGCCACGATCGTCATCTCCGACCGGCACGAGCGCCGCCTGTCGGAGGCGGCCGAGGCGCTGACCGGGCTGACCGGGGTGAAGCCGCTGGCCGTACCGTGTGACGTGACCTCGCAGGCGCAGGTGATGGCGCTGTTCGACGCGGTGGTCGAGGCGCACGGGCGCCTCGACGTGGTGGTCAACAACGCCGGACTCGGCGGTACGGCGAGCCTCGCGGAGATGACCGACGAGGAGTGGCACGCGGTGATCGACGTGACGCTCAACGGCACCATGCGCTGCACCCGGGCCGCGCTCCAGCACATGATCCCGCAGGGCCGCGGCGTGATCGTGAACAACGCCTCCGTGATCGGCTGGCGGGCCCAGGCCGGCCAGGCGCACTACGCGGCGGCCAAGGCCGGGGTCATGGCGTTGACCAGGTGCGCGGCCCTCGAAGCCGCCACGGACGGCGTCCGGATCAACGCGGTCGCGCCGTCGCTGGCCATGCATCCGTTCCTGGCCAAGGTCACCAGCGACGAACTGCTCGCCGAGCTCACGGCCAAGGAGGCCTTCGGCCGCTCGGCCCAGCCGTGGGAGGTGGCCAACGTGATCGTCTTCCTGGCCAGCGACTACTCCACGTACATGACCGGCGAGGTCGTCTCGGTCTCCAGCCAGCACCCCTGATGCATATCCTGCCTCTCAGGATATAGTGGAGGCATGAATATCACGGAGCCCATGTTCCTGGCGCTGACCGCGCTGGTGGACGAGCCCCGGCACGGCTACGGCATCGTGCAGGAGGTCTCGGGCCTGTCCGGCGGCCGGGTCCAGCTGAAGATCGGCACGCTCTACGGCGTGCTCGACCGGCTGGCCGCCGAGGAGCTGGTCGAGCTGGACCGTGAGGAGGTCCTGCAGGGACGGCTGCGCCGCTACTACCGCCTGACCGACAAGGGCGCCGAGGCTCTCCGGCAGGAGGCCGACCGGGTCGCCCGGACCGCCGCCCTGGCCACCTCCAGGCTGCGCGCCAGGAACACCGCCATCGGGGGGACGGCGTGAGCCTGCTGGAGTTCCACTACCGCAACGTGTTGCGGATGCTGCCGGCCTCCTACCGTGCCGAGCGCGAGGAGGAGATGGTCGCGGCCTACCTGGAGTACGCGGGGGACGCCCCCGACGAGGTCAACCCCCGGCCGCGCTGGGGCGAGGTCCTCAGCGTCATGGGACTGGCCCTCAGGGTCCGCCTGGCGGGGGCTTCCGGGCCGCCGGTCTACTTCGCCTGGGGCGAGACCGTGCGCATGATCGCGTTGTCCGGGCTGGCTCTGCAGGCGATGTTGTCGGCTCCCTCGTTGCCGTTCCTGCCGGGGATGAGCGAGAACGAGCAGTTCTTCGGCGCGGCGGGATCGGCCGACCGGCTGTTCAACATCGGCGAGGTCCTGCTCCACAACCTGTGGCTGGTCGCCTACGTCGCCCTGGCGCGAGGGGCCGTGCGCACGGCCAAGACGGCGGCTGTGCTGGTCTTCGGCTGGTCGTTCCTGGTGCCCCTGGTGAGCGACTGGCGCGCGATGGAGACCGGCTACACCGTGCTGTCGGCGGCGCCGGTCCTGGCCCTGCTGCTCGGCTACCACCGCGACGTGCCGCCGCCGCGCCGGTCCTGGTGGGTGGCTCTGCTGCCGCCCGCGGTCGCGGCGGCGGCCCTGTACGCGGTCAACCGCTATCTGACGGACCACCTGGCGGACGGCTACACGACGACGATGGAGATCCTCTCGGCCTGGACCGGCGTGCACGGCATCGTCGTCGTCGCCCTCACCGCCGCCGCCGCGGCGGCGCTGACGCTGGGGGCGGGCGGGCCCGCACTGCTGGCACTGGCCTTCTACGCGATCGTGACGCTGCTGGCCAGGGTGCCCGACCTGTACCACTTCCACGGCGGTGTCGAGGAGATCTGGCAGGTGGCGGCGGTGCAGTGCTGGGTGCTGGGCGGGCTGACGTTCATCCTGGCGGTGGTGGGAGTGTGGAGACTGCCGATTCATAGGAGACTCCAGGAAAGATCGGTCTAGGCGACCGGGCCGCGCGGACTTACCTTCCCATGTATGGGCACCACGGGCCGCGCGGCCCACATCCTCGACGTCCTGATCACCGAATTCGGCGACTCCATCAAGCGCGACCCGCACGCCTTTTCCCGGAAGTTCAGGAAAATGGCGGCTTCGCCGTTCGCGTTCTACCGTGGCAGCGCCAGCGTGTTCTACGCGGACATGACCGCCGAGTACGCCGACGACGCCTATCTCGACGAGCTCACCAGCCGGGTCTGGATCCACGGCGACCTGCACGCCGAGAACTTCGGCACCTACATGAACGCCTCCGGCTCGCTCGTCTTCAACGTCAACGACTTCGACGAGGCCTACGTCGGCCCCTACACCTGGGACCTGAAGCGCTTCGCCGCCAGCGTGGCGCTCATCGGATACGGCAAGGCGCTGTCGGACGAGGCGATCTCCACGCTGGTGACCGAGTTCGGTACCGCGTACCTGGCCGAGCTGGGCGGCATCGCGCACGGCGGGGACGACGCGATCGGCTCCCTCACACTCGACACCACCAGCGGCGTGCTGCACCGCGTGCTCCAGACGGCCCGGCTGAGCACCCGCGTGGCCATGCTCGACGTGGAGACGGTGATCGACGATTACGACCGGCGCTTCGCGCTCATGGAGGGCCGCACGGCGGTCTCGCCGCAGGACAGGGAGCGGGTGGTGGCGGCCTTCCAGGACTACCTGCACACGCTGCCCGGCGGCGCGAACCCGGTCGAGCACCACATCAAGGACGTCGCGCTGCGCAAGGGCGTCGGCATCGGCTCGGCCGGGCTGCCCTCCTACAACCTGCTGCTCGAAGGCCGCTCGCAGGCGCTGGAGAACGACGTCATCCTGTACATGAAGCAGGCCCAGGTGCCCGCGGTGGCCAGGCACATCACCGACGAGCGGGTCGCCTCCTACTTCCTGCACCAGGGCCACCGCACCGCCGAGTCGCAGCGCGCGCTGCAGGCCTACGCCGACCCCTGGCTCGGCTACACCAGCCTCGACGGCGTCGGGCAGCTCGTCGCGGAGGTCTCGCCCTACTCCGCCGACCTCGACTGGGACGACGTGAACGAGCCGGAGGAACTGCGCTCGATCATGCGCGACCTGGGCCGGGCGGTGGCGCGCATGCATTCGGTGGCCGACGACGAGAGCAGTCACGATCTGGTGGACTTTTCGACGGAAGAGTCGATTGTGGCCGTAGTCGACAGCGATTCGACAGGATTTGTTGCGACGTTGGTGAATTTTGCACACCATTACGGGGCACAAGCCCGCAAGGACCATCAAACGTTTGTCGACCTCTTCAGGAACGGCCGAATCCCCGGACTATGATCCGCTTCTCCCTTCCCGATCCTGCCCACCGGCTGGCCGGTGTCCGCCTGTGGCAGGAGCTCGGGCTGCCCTCGGTCGACTTCATGTACGGCGCCGCCGGCTGGACACTTGCCATCCCCCGCCCGCCCGTGCACCGGATGGAGTACCTCCTGGAGCTGCGCCACCGCGCCGGCGGCGTGGAGACCATCCTCGACCCGAGCAACCCCTTACGCGTGCGCGGCGTCTTCGGGCCGAAGAGCGTGCTGGAGTTCCCCGAATACTCCCCGCCCGGCTGGCTCGCCTTCCCCGCCTCCTCCGGCGGCACCAGCGTGTGGGCGCCGGAGGGTGTCGGCGGCGACTTACCCCTGCTCGTGGTCCACGACGGGCCCGAGTACGACGACCTGGCCGGTCTCACCCGCTACCTGGCCGCCGGGGTCGCCGGCGGCTGGCTGCCGCCGCTGCGCGCGATCCTGCTGCATCCCGGCGACCGCAACGCCGACTACTCGGCCAACCCGGACTACGCCGACTTCCTGGCGGCGCAGCCGTACCGGAGCGCGACCGTGCGCATCGGGATGGGCACCAGCCTCGGCGCGCTCGCCATGCTGCACGCCCAGTGGCGGCATCCCGACCTCTTCGACGCGCTGTTCCTGCAGTCGGGCAGCTTCTTCCAGCCGCGCTTCGACGCCCACGAGCGCCGCTTCCCCTACTACGAGCGGGTCACCCGCTTCGTCGAAGAGGTCCACAAAGGTACGGCGGTGCGGACCGTACCCACGGCGATGACCTGCGGCGGCATCGAGGAGAACATCCACAACAACCGCGCGATGGCCGCCTCCCTGCGGACCCAGGGGTACGCGGTGACCCTCCGGGAAGTGCCCGACGTGCACAACTACACCGCCTGGCGCGACGCCTTCCATCCCCACCTGACGCGGCTGCTGCAGGACGTGTGCTCATGAGACGCGAGTTGGTCGACGGCGTCCTGGCCTACGGCCACTGGGGGCGGCCGATGCTGGTCTTCCCCTCCGAGCAGGGACAGCCCTCGGACTTCGAGGACAACGGCATGCTCGGCGCGATCTCCGACCTGGTCGAGGCCGGGCGGGTCAAGGTGTACTGCGTGCCGAGCAACGACCGCGAGTCCTGGTCGAACCGGTCGATCCCGCTGGAGGAACGCGCCCGGCGGCACACGGGCTATGAGCAGTGGATCGTGGAGAAGGTCGTCAACGCCATCGACGAGGACTGCGCGGGCGCCGACGACATCATCACGTTCGGCTGCAGCCTCGGCGCCTACCACGCCGCGAACTTCGCACTGAAGCGGGCGGATCTGTTCCCGCTGGCGATCGGGCTGTCGGGCAACTATGACCCCTCCGCCTGGCACGGCTGGGGCGAGCGCGGCGAGGCCGCGTACTTCAACAACCCGCTCGACTACGTGCCGCACCTGCACGGCGACCACCTCGACTGGCTGCGCGGGCGGCTCAGCGTGCTGCTGGTGTGCGGGCAGGGCCAGTGGGAGGACACCACCGGCTCACTGGAGAGCACCAAGCGGCTGGCCGCCGCCCTGACCGGCGTCGGCATCCGGCACGAGCTCGACCTCTGGGGCCGCGACGTGCCGCACGACTGGCCGTCCTGGCGGGCACAGCTCGCCCACCATCTGGGGAGGTTCGTGTGAAGCACCTGGTCGGACTGCTGCTGGGGACCGAGGAGGACTGGCCGGCCGCCTTCGAGGAGATCATGCGCAGGGCCATGCCCGCCTACGAGGTGGAGCGGGTCACCATCGAGCCGTTCGGCCTGCGCGACGAGCCGCGCTACGACGTCGTCATCGACCGGCTCGCCTACTGGTACTACCACCCGCGCGAGTGGCTCAAGAAGATCGCGATGATGGACGACGTCTACCTGCTCAACAGCCCGTTCACGTTCCAGTCGATGGAGAAGCACACCGCCTACTGCGCGATGATGCGCCTCGGGCTGAAGGTGCCGGACACGGTGCTGGTGCCGTACAAGAACCCGCTCGACAACGCGCGGTACGCCTACACCTCGGCGCGTTACAACAAGGCCTTCGACCTCGACGCGATCGCCGAGCGGATCGGCTACCCGCTGTTCATGAAGCCCTACGACGGCGGGGCCTGGCGCGGGGTCTCGCTCGTGCGCGACGCCGACGAACTGCACCGCGCCTATGACGAGAGCGGCGAGATGCTCATGCATCTGCAGAAGGCCGTCGACGGGTACGACGCCTTCGCCCGCTCGCTGTCCATCGGCGCCGAGACCATGGTCATGCGCTTCCACCCGGAACAGCCGATGCACGCGCGGTACTCGGTGGACCACTCCTTCCTCTCGCCCGAGGTCGGCGAGGAGGTGGTGACCATCGGGCGGCTGGTGAACGCGTTCTTCCGGTGGGAGTTCAACTCCTGCGAGACCCTGGTCAAGGGCACCGGCGTGCACCCGATCGACTACGCCAACGCCTGCCCGGACGTGGCGCTGACCAGCCTGCACTACTACTTCCCCTGGGCGATGAAGGCGCTGGTGAAGTGGACGGTGTTCTGCGCGGAGACCGGCCGCAAACCGCGCATCGACCTCGACACCCGCGAGTACTTCGCCGTCGAGGGCTCCTACGCCGAACGGCTGGCGGCCTACCGCACGCTGGCCGACGCCTACTTCGAGACCGACCGCTACCACGAGTTCTGCGCGGAGCGCCTGGCCCACCTGGACGAGGCGGTGCTCGACTGGGTGGCGGGACCGTCGTTCGACCGGCTGCTGATGAACGCGGTGACCGCCACCTACCCGGCGCACGAGCACGACCGGTTCATCGCGCACTTCCGCGGGCTGCTGGCGTTGTGGGTGAAGGACAACTCGTGACCTGGTGACCGACCGGTCGGTATGGCATGCTTCCGGAACATGACTCTGTTCTCGGTGGAAGGCAAGAAGGTCGTCGTCACGGGCGGCTCCCGCGGCATCGGCCGGATGATCGCGGCCGGATTCGTGGCGGCGGGAGCGGAGGTGTACATCTCCGCCCGCAAGGCCCACGAGGTGGCCAAGACCGCCGCCGAGCTGGGCTGCGCCGGAGTGCCGGCCGACCTGTCCACGCCCGAGGGGGCGGACGAGCTGGTCTCCGCCGTGGACGGCCCGCTCGACGTGCTGGTCAACAACGCCGGCGCCACATGGGGCGCGCCGCTGGAGGAGTTCCCGCCCGAGGCCTTCGACAAGCTCTGGAACATCAACGTCAAGGGCGTCTTCTACGTGACGCAGCGCTTCCTGCCCCAGTTGCGCGCCGCCGCCAGCGCCGACGTGCCCGCCCGGGTGATCACGATCGGGTCCGTCGACGGCATCCGCGTGCCCGGCCTGGAGAACTACGCGTACTCGGCCGCCAAGGCGGGCGTGCACATGCTCACCCGGCACCTGGCCCGCCAGCTCGCGCCCGCCCACATCACCGTGAACGCGATCGCGCCGGGCCCGTTCGAGTCCAAGATGATGGCCTTCGCCCTGGACGACCCGGCCACCCGCACGCTGATCGCTTCCCAGGTGCCGATGGGCCGCATCGGCCGTCCCGACGACATGGCCGGAGCCGCCATCTTCCTGGCCTCCCGCGCGGGCGCGTACCTGACCGGGACGGTCATCCCGGTGGACGGCGGCATCTCCTGCTGACGCCTTCGCGGGGTAGTCTCGGCGCGCGTGAACGTCTACGCGGGGAACGCCGGCCAGGACGCGGCGCTGGACAAGGGCTGGCTGCTCGGGCACTTCAAGGAGGCCGGGCTCCGGCACAGCGAGGATGTCGAGATCAAGTGGGGCGTCCACGCGGCCGGGGACAAGCGGCCCGCCTGGGTGCGCGGAGAGGTGCGCACGGCGTTGCTGGTGCTGATCAGCGGGCGCTTCCTGGTCGAGCTGCCCGGCCGGGACGTCCTGCTGGAGCGGCAGGGCGACTACGTGGTCTGGGGCCGCGGCGTGGACCACTCGTGGGTGGCCGAGGAGGACTCGGTGGTGCTGACCGTCCGCTGGCCCTCGGTGCCGGGGTACGCGTGACACCCGGCACCGGTGCGCGGCGTCAGAGCAGTTCGCCCAGGGCGACGGCGAGGTTCTTGGCGGCCTGCGGGGTGTGGCTCAGGTAGAGGTAGGGCTCGGTGAGCTCCAGCTCGATGACCGCCGGCCGGCCGTCCGGGAGCCGGACCAGGTCGACGCGGGCGTACAGAAGGGCCTGGGGGATGGCGGCAAGCACCTTCTCGGCCAGTTCGACCTGGTCCGGGGCAGGATCGCGCAGCTGCGCACGGGCGTTGTCGGCATTGGTCATGCCCGGGGCGAGCATGGGCGTGCGCCGGACGGCGTGGCTGAGGCGGCGGTTGAAGTACAGCAGCGAGGTCTCGCCCTCGCTCTCGACCATGTCGAGGTAGGGCTGGACCATCGGCGTACGGCCCGCGGCCTCCAGAGCTGCGGCGTGGGCCTGGGCGGCGGCGGCTTCGGTGGTTCTGATGGTGTCGCGGGCGCCCGCGGAGACGGCGGGCTTGACGACGAACTCCTCCCAGTCGGGCAGGTCGTGCGAGGACCAGTGGGTGGGCACGATGGGGACGCCGAGATCGCGGAGATAGGTCTTGTCGGTGTTGCGCTCCAGGACGTCGGCGGGGTTGAGCAGCCGGGTCACCGCTTCGGCGCGGTGCGCCCAGGCCAGGAAGTCGGCCCTGCGGTCGGTGTAGTCCCACACCGAGCGCACGACCGCCGCGTCGAAGGAGCTCCAGTCGACGTCGGGGTCGTCCCACCGGACCGCGCGGCCCTCGATGCCGTGCTCCCGCCAGGCGGCGAGTGCCGGGTCACGCTCGTCGTCGTCGTTCCCGGGGTCAGCAAAAGTCACATATGCACACGTAATCATCCAGGAATGCTAATACGGCGCGAGCCGGGCCTTAGACGGACCCGGCTCGCACGCTCACGTCCGGGCTAGTCGTCGATGGCGACGCCGGTGTGGCTGCCGTTCGCGCTGGTCACGGCGTTGCCCAGGATGTTGTTGACGTTCGTGGCGCCGTGGCCGCCGATGTTGCTGGCGACGACGTTGTTCACGTTGTTGCCCGACTGCTGGGATTCGGAGTTCCAGCTCGCGTTGTTGTTCGAGGAGTCCGCGTGAGCGGGGGCAGCGAGAAGCGTGGTGCCCGCGGCAGCGGCGACGACGAGACCCGTCATGCAGAGCTTCTTGAACATGCCTGTGTCCTTCCGAGGAGGATTACTGAGTGTGGCTCCGCCGGCTCGCCTGTGGCCGGACGGATGGGGAAGGTTCAACGGTGATCGTCTAGTAGAAGACGTAGATGACCGTGATGCTGCCGTTCGTGGTGGTCACGGCGTTGCCGCCGAGGTTGTTGACGTTGGTCGAGCGGCCGCCGCCCGCGTTGACGGCAGCGATCTCGTTGAAGTTGTTGCCGGACTGCGAGGAATCGCTGTTGCTGCTCCCGTTGCCGTTCCAGCTGTCCGCGTGCGCAGGGGCCGCCAGCAAAGTGACGCCCGCCACCGCGGCCACAACGGCGCCGGTGGCACACAACTTCTTGATCACTTCTGCTCCTTCATCGTCTTGTGACAGGCCGCACGCAGGGCCCAGGCATGCGACCGCCCCTTTGACTCACCTTGACCCGGAGGGGTCAAAGCCAATGTGATCGTATAACCGAGAGTGGTGTTTGGGTAGCTGTTAGTAATCAGAACATTATTCTGGGGCTCCCGCTGACAGAGGGTGTCAGCGGGGCGGCCCTAGCGTGCGCGCATGATCTACGAGCTGCGCCGCTACACACTGCGGCCCGGAGCCCGCGACACGCTCGTCGAGCTGTTCGAGCGCGAGTTCATCGAGACGCAGGAGGAAACCGGGATCGAGGTGGTCGCGCTGTTCCGCGACCAGCGGGCGCCCGACACCTTCACCTGGATCCGGGCCTTCCCCGACATGGAGAGCCGGTTCCGGTCCCTCACGGACTTCTACACCGGAGCCGCGTGGAAGACCCACGCGGAGGCCGCGCGGGCCACGATGGTCGACACCGACGACGTGCTGCTGCTGCGGCCCGTGCTGTTGCCGCCGTTCGCCGGGCTGAGCGGGGGCTCCGGCGAGGCCGCGCCGTACCGGCTGACGGTCTTTCCCGTCGCGGAGGGGTCCGTCGCGCGCTTCGCCGCCCTCGCGGAGGGGGCGGCGGCCTGCTTCGCGACCGAGCACGCCGTGAACACCTATGCCCGGCTGCCGGTCAGGGAGGGGGAGAACGTCTTCGTCCGGTTCGCCAGGGGCGAGGACGCGCCGGCCGTGCCCGCCCTCGACGACCACCTCACCGGGCCGCCGCGGCACTTCCTCCTGCACCCCACGGAACGCAGCCGCGTGCGCTGACGGGCGCGGAAAAGGGGAGGAAGGCCCTCTGGCCGGGTCGATAGGTTGGCGTGATGGACGGGATCGTGGTGGTGGTCAGCGGGCCGCCGGGGGCGGGGAAGAGCACGGTGGGGCGGCTGCTGGCCGACGATCGCGAGCTCAGCGTGCATCTGCGCACCGATGACTTCTGGGCCTTCATCAGGAAGGGCGGCATCGCGCCGTACCTGCCCGGGGCGGGGCGGCAGAACGAGACGGTGATGAGCGTCCTGGCCGGCTGCGCGTTCGGCTACGCGGCGGGCGGATACTACGTGGTCGTGGACGGCGTGGTGGGGCCCTGGTTCGTGGAGGCGTTCACGCGGCGGGCGCAGGGGACGCCGCTGCACTACGTGGTGCTGCGGCCCTCACGGGAGACGACGCTCACGCGGGCGACGGGCCGGGGCGCGGGCGCGCTGACCGACCCGGAGCCCGTGCTCAGCATGTACGCCCAGTTCACCGACCTGGGTGAGCTGGAGCCGCACGCCTTCGACTCCTCCGCGCTCACCCCGGCCGAGACCGCCGAAGCGCTCGGCGAGGCCCTGGCGGACGGCGGCTACCTGCTCACGTGAGCAGCGCTTCGGCGCCGCGTCCGCCTCGGTCACCGTGACACCCACCGGGCGGCGTGATGGCGCGCCCGGCCATCTGCTCCCAGCGAGGCGCCGTGGGTGTTCGCCCGGTTCAGGTGGGCTGGGCGGCGCCGTACACCGGCTCCGGGGGCGGGGCCTGTGACAGGAGGGCGGCCACGGCGGGGCCGAGGTCGGCGGGGTTCCAGCGGGCGGTGGTGGTGACGGCGGGTCCGTGGTGCCAGCCGGTGGCCAGCGCGACCGTGCCGCCCTCGACCTCGAAGACCCTGCCGGTCACCGCGGCCGACTCCACCGAGCCCAGCCACACGACCAAGGGGGCGATGTTGGCCGGGTCCATGGGGTCGAAGCCGGTCTCCGGTCTCGCCATGGTCGTGGCGAAGACCTCCTCGGTCATGCGGGTGCGGGCGGCGGGGGCGATGGCGTTGACGGTGACGCCGTAGCGGGCGAGTTCGGCGGCGGCCACCTGGGTCAGGGCGGCTATGCCGGCTTTGGCGGCGGCGTAGTTGGACTGGCCGACGCTGCCCATGAGACCCGCGCCGGAGGAGGTGTTGATGACGCGGGCGTCGACCGGGTCGCCGGACTTGTGGCGTTCGCGCCAGTGGGCGGCGGCGTGGCGTAAGGGCAGGAAATGGCCTTTCAGGTGGACGCGCAGGACGTCGTCCCATTCCTGCTCGGTCATGGAGACCAGCATGCGGTCGCGCAGGATGCCGGCGTTGTTCACCAGCACGTCGAGGCGGCCGTAGGCGCTGACGGCCGACTTGACGAGGCGGGCGGCGCCGTCCCAGGTCGCGATGTCGTCGGCGTTGGGCACGGCCTGGCCGCCCTCGTCGCGGATCTGGGCGACGACCTCGTGCGCCGGGCCCGAGGAACGGCCGGCGCCGTCGCGTTCGGCGCCCAGGTCGTTGACGACGACGCGGGCGCCCTGGCGGGCGTACTCCAGCGCGTGTTCCCGGCCGATGCCGCGACCGGCGCCGGTCACCACCACGACGCGACCCTCACAAATGCCCACACGACCTCCAATGATCCTTTTATCGCGCTATTTCAGCAGAAGTTAGCCAGCTCCAGGCAGGGGTCTCGCCGCCTCCGTGTACCTGGATCTGCGCGCCGGTCACGTATCCCGGCGCGGCCAGCCACAGGCAGGCCGCCGCCACGTCCTCCGGCCGGGCCATCCTCCCGGCCGGGATGGTGGCGCCGACCTGCTCGAACGCGCCGCCGTAGTGGCCGGCCGCGTTCTCCGTGGCGGCCAGGCCGACGACCACGGTGTTGACCCGGACCTCGGGCGCCCACTCGGCGGCCAGGCACGCGGCCAGGTGGTGCAGGCCCGCCTTGGCCGCTCCGTAGGCCGAGGTGCCCGGGGACGGGCGGACTCCGCTGGAGCTGCCGATCATGATCACCGAGCCGCCCGTCTCCCTCAGCAGCGGGTGGGCCCGCTGGCTCATCAGCAACGGGGCGACCAGGTTGAGCTCGATCACCCGGGCATGGAGCCTGGGCGAGGAGCCGGCCAGCGGCGCGTGGGGCGAGCCGCCCGCGTTGTTGACCAGCACGTCCAGCCGGGAGAGTCCGCCCAGCAACCGCTCGACGTCCTCGGGGTCGCGCACGTCCGCCCGCACGAACCGCACCGGGCCGCCGGACTCGGACGACGAGCCGGACGGCGGGCCAGACGACGAGCCGGACGACGGGCCGGGCGGGGGCGTGCGGGCGCAGACGGTCACGGTGGCACCGGCGGCGGCGAAGGCGTAGGCGATGCCGGCGCCGATGCCCTTGGTGCCGCCGGTGATCAGTACCTGGCGGCCGGTGTAGTCGTAAGTGGCGGTCACGGGTGCTACCGTACCAAGCAAGCGTTAGGTGCGACTATGGGAGCGCTATGGGGATCACGGTGCGCGGCGGGCCGGTCGCCGAGGTGGTGGTGGAGGTGCCGCCGGTCAACGCGCTGGCCGTGCGTGACTGGCACGACCTCGCCGACGCGCTGACCGGGGCGGGCGCCGACCCGGCGACCCGCGCGGTCGTGCTCAGGGCCGAGGGCCGCGGCTTCAACGCGGGCGTCGACATCAAGGAGATGCAGCGGACCGACGGCCACGCGGCGCTGGTGGGCGCCAACCGGGGGTGCTTCGCCGCCTTCGCCGCCGTCTACGACTGCCAGGTGCCGGTGATCGCGGCGGTGCACGGGTTCTGCCTGGGCGGCGGCGTCGGCCTGGCCGGCAACGCCGACATCGTGGTGGCCAGCGACGACGCGTACTTCGGGCTGCCGGAAGTGGATCGCGGCGCGCTCGGCGCGGCCACCCACCTGGCCAGGCTGGTGCCGCAGCACCTGATGCGCGCCATGGTCTACACCTGCAGGAACGTCACCGCCCGGGAACTCCACGCCTTCGGCTCCGTCTTGGAGGTCACCACCCCGGACAAGCTCCGCGATACCGCCATGGAGGTCGCGGGCCGTATCGCCGAGAAGGACCCCCACGTCATCCGCCGCGCCAAGGAGTCGCTCAACGGCATCGACCCCGTGGACGTCAAGCGCAGCTACCGCTTCGAGCAGGGCTTCACCTTCGAGCTGAACCTGCTCGGCGCCGGCGACGAGCACAGGGAGAGGTTCCTGCGGTGACCAAGGTCATGACGATCGAGCGGGTCGTCGCCGAACTGGAGAGCGGGATGACGATCGGCGTCGGCGGCTGGGGCTCGCGCCGCAAGCCCATGGCGCTCATCGGAGGCATCCTGCGCTCACCCCTGAAAGACCTCACGATCATCTCGTACGGCGGCGCCGACGTCGGCCTCCTGTGCGCGGCGGGCAAGGTACGCAGGGTCGTCGCCCCGTTCGTCACCCTCGACTCGATCCCGCTGGAGCCCCACTTCCGCCGGGCCAGGCAGGAGGGAACGGTCGCGTTCACCGAGTACGACGAGGGCATGTTCATGTTCGGCCTGCTGGCGGCGGCGCACCGGCTGCCGTTCCTGCCGACGCGGGCGGGTCTCGGGTCGGACGTGATGCGGGTGAACCCGGAGCTGCGAACGGTCCGCTCGCCGTACACGGAGGAGGAGCTCGTCGCGGTGCCCGCGCTGGAGATGGACGCGGCGCTGATCCACCTCAACCGGGCCGACGCGCGCGGCAACGCGCAGTATCTGGGCCCGGACCCCTACTTCGACGACCTCTACGCGAAGGCCGCGAAGAAGACCTACGTCTCGTGCGAGCGCGTCGTGGACACCGCGGACCTGCTCAAGGCGGGCCCGGTGCAGTCGTTGCTGGTCAGCCGGTCGATGGTGGCGGGGGTGGTGGAGGCGCCCGGCGGCGCGTGGTTCACCAGCTGCGAGCCCGACTACGGCAGGGACGAGGAGCGTCAGCGGCGCTACACCACGACGGACTGGCGGGAGTTCCTCAATGGGCAGTGAGCGAACCCGACGCAGTGAGCGGAGTGGAGGCCCGACGAAGGAGGGACTCCGCGTAGCGAATGAGGAGCGGTGAGCGAACCGATGAGCACAGCTGATGTGTGCGTGGTGGCCTGCGCGGAGGCGTTCAGGGGGGACGGCGAGATTCTGGCGGCGGGCATCGGGGGCGCGGTCACCGTGCTGGCGGCGCGGCTGGCCAGATCGGTGTTCGAGCCGGACCTGATCACCCACGACGGCGTCTGCCTGCTGACCGGCGACATCCCGGCCCTGGGCGCGGCGCCGCGGGTGGTGGAGGGGTGGCTGCCGTTCCGCGACCACCTGTGGCTGGTCCTGAACGGCCGGCGGCACGTCATGCTCGGCGCCTCCCAGATCGACCGGCACGGCAACACGAACATCTCGGCCATCGGCGACTGGGCGCGGCCGAAGGCGCAGCTGCTGGGCGTGCGCGGCGCGCCGGGCAACACGCGTTGCGACCCGACCAGCTACTGGATCCCCCGGCACACGCCACGCGTGTTCGTGGAGAAGGTGGACGTGGTCAGCGGGCTGGGCACGGACCGGGGCGCGTACGACCTGCGCCGCGTGGTGACGAACCTGGCCGTCCTGGACTTCGGCGGGCCGGGCGGGACGATGCGGCTGGTGTCCACGCATCCCGGGGTGAGCGTCGACGAGGTGGTCGCGGCCACCGGGTTCGCGCTGGACGTGCCCGGCGAGGTGCCGGAGACCCGGCCGCCGACCGAGGAGGAGTCAGCGGTGCTGGCCGCCCTCGATCCCGGCGGGCTGCGGGAGAAGGAACTCGCGTGAGGACGGCGCTGACCGACCTGGTCGGCTGCCGCCATCCGATCGTGCAGACCGGGATGGGGTACGTGGCCGGCGCCCGGCTGGCCGCGGCCACGTCGGCGGCCGGTGGGCTCGGGATCATCGCGGCCGCCACGATGTCGGTCGGGCAGATGACCGAGGCGATCAGGAGCGTCAAGGAGCGTACCGGCGCGCCGTTCGGGGTGAACATCCGCGCCGACGCCGACGACGCCGCCGAGCGGGCCGAGGTGATGATCAGGGAGGGCGTCCGGGTGGCCTCGTTCGCGCTGGCGCCCAAGCGGGAGCTGATCGCCCGGCTCAAGGACGCGGGCGTGGTCACGATGCCGTCCGTGGGCGCTCGCAGGCACGCGGAGAAGGTGGCGGCGTGGGGCGCGGACGCGATGATCGTCCAGGGTGGCGAGGGCGGCGGCCACACCGGCCCGCTGGCGACCACGCTGCTGCTCCCCCAGGTGGTCGACGCGGTGGACGTGCCGGTGGTCGCCGCGGGCGGCTTCTTCGACGGGCGCGGCCTGGTCGCCGCCCTGGCGTACGGCGCGTGCGGCATCGCGATGGGGACCAGGTTCCTGCTGACCAAGGACTCCCCCGTGCCCGACGCGGTCAAGCAGGTCTACCTGGCGGCCGCGGAGACCCTCGTCACCACGAACGTGGACGGCGTGCCGCACCGGGTACTGCGCACGCCGTTCGTTGACTCGCTGCAGCGCACCCGGCTGCTCAGGGCCGTGCTCAACGGCGCCCGCTTCAAGAAGGTCTCCGGCCTGTCCTGGGCCGGGCTGCTGCGCGAGGGCCGGCGCATGAAGCACGGGCGCGAGCTCACGTGGGCCCAGGTGCTCCAGGCGGCCAACACCCCGATGCTGCTGAAGGCCGCCATGGTCGACGGCCGCGCCGACCTCGGCGTGATGGCCTCCGGCCAGGTGGTCGGCGTCATCGGCGACCTGCCCACGTGCGCGGAGCTGATCGAGCGGGTCATGGACGAGGCCGAGACGACCCTGCGCGGGCTCACACCACGCTGAGGCCGCGAGCCAGCAGGAGCGCGGCCGCCTGGGTCTGGTTGATGGTGGCGCCGGAGAACGCGCGCAGCTTGGCGTCGTCCGGCTCGCCGAGGTCGGCGCCTCGCAGGTCGGCGCCGGCGAACACGGCCCTGAGCACCTTCGTGCCGATCAGCCGGCAGTCGCTGAAGACGGCGTCGGTGAAGTCGCAGCCCGACAGGTCCGCCTCGTCGAAGCGCACTCCCTCCAGGAACTGGCCGCGCAGCGAGCAGCCGCCCAGGTTGGCCATCATCAGGTTGCACCGGCTCACCTTGAAGCCGGTGCCGCGCGAGGCGGTCAGCGAGGTGCCGATCATGCGGCAGCCGCTGAACACGGCGTCGGTCATCAGCGCGCCGCCGAACCTGGCCGACGACAGGTCGACGTCCGTGAAGACCGCGTCGAGCAGGTCCGCGTCGGTGAACACCGCGCCCAGCCCGCCGCCGCCGGTGAACACGGCGCCGTCGAGGTCGGCCTTGCGGAAGTCGGCGCCGTCCAGGACGCAGGACTCGAAGCGGGCGCCGCCCAGCGAGGCGCCCCAGAAGTCGGCGCCGGTCAGGTCGCACTCGCGGAAGACGTGGGTCTCCTCCGCGGCGAGGCGTTCGGTCAGGGCTTGCCGGGAAAGGTCCTCGCCGTCGAAGTTCACGACGTCATAGGGTACCGGTGATCGCTTCGGCGGCGGCCTGGCCGCAGACGCGGGCGGAGCCGTACGTGGCGATGTGGACGGAACCCAGGTCGGTGCGGGCGGGCAGGCCCATCTCGACCACCACCGCGTCGGGACGCGCGCTGAGCAGGTGGCGCAGCGCCTCGCCCTGCCAGGCGTAGCGATGCGCGTCGCGCACCACGATCACCAGCGGACGGTCCTCGGCGTCCTGCAGGAGGCTCTCCAGGGCGGCGCCGGTGGCCTCGCCGGCGGCCAGGCGGGTCACGGCGGTGCCGGGCAGCATCCTGGACAGCGGCTCGCCGACGCCCCACGGGGTGCCCTTGTCGATGGCCAGGTTCATCTCCGGCGACAGCTCGATGACCTGGGCGGGCCGCTTGATCGGCAGCGTGGGCGCGGCCGACCTGCGGGTGATGCGCAGGGCCCGGCGCGCGGCGTCGAGGCCGATGCGCTCGCCTGAGCCGTTGACGCCGCCGTGGCCGGAACCGGCGACCGGCCCGCCGGACAGGGTCCTGGCGCGGGCGGCGACGGTCCAGTCGGCCAGTTCCGTCACCCTGCGGGCGGCGTCGGCCAGGCGCTCCTCGGGCAGGAGCCCGTCGGACACGGCCGCGGCGATGGCGTCGCGCACCGAGATCGCGGTGGCCTCGTCGGCGTGCTCGCCTCCGACGCAGATGGCGTCGGCTCCGGCCGCGATGGCGCGGGCGGAGGCGCCGCCGATGCCGTACGCGCCGGAGACCGCGGCCATCTCGATGCCGTCGGTCACGATCATGCCTTCGAAGCCCAGCTCGTTCCTGAGCAGCCCGGTCAGCACCTTCTGGCTGAGCGTGGCGGGGGCGTTGGGGTCGTGGGAGGGGACGAGCAGGTGGCCGGTCATGACCGCGCGCACCCCCTCGTCGATCGCCGCGGCGAAGGGGGCGAGCGCCTCCTCGATCTCGCCGCCCACGACGGGGACGCCGTGGTGGGAGTCGACGGAGGTGTCTCCGTGGCCGGGGAAGTGCTTGGCGCAGGCGGCCACGCCGGCTGACTGCAGGCCGCGGACGAAGGCTCTGGTGTGGCGGGAGACGAGGTCGGAGTCGGCGCCGAAGGCGCGCAGGCCGATGACGGGGTTGTCGGGGTTGGAGTTGACGTCGGAGGAGGGGGCGAAGTCGACGGTCACGCCGGCGGCGGCCAGATCGCAGCCGAGGTCGCGGGCGAGCGCCTCGGTGAGCTCGGTGTCGTCCACCACGCCGACCGCGTAGTTGCCCGGCCGGCTGCTGCCGGTGGCGACCTCCAGCCGGGTCACCTCGCCCGACTCCTCGTCGGTGCCGACCAGGACGGCGGGGTTCTCGGCGCGCAGGGCGGCGGTCAGTTCGGCCACCTGGGGGACGCTCGCGATGTTCCGGGAGAAGAGCACGACGCCGGCCAGTCCGTCACCGAGCCTGCGCAGCAGCCAGTCGGGGGGCGTCGTGCCTTCGAAACCGGGCAGGAGGACGGCGTCAGCCAGGCGCAGGAGGTCACGGCTCAAGGGCATGACCCGAAATCTAATAGGAAAGTTTCCTATTTGCTAGAGGCATTTTCAGACGTCAACACGGATGATCCGAAGACCGTCCGTGATGAATTCGGCGACAGTACGGACTCCTGAGGCTTCCAGCCCCTTGTGGGACACGCGAAATCCGGTCGCGCCGGCCGTACCGGAGAGGTATCCGCGGTGTCCATCGAAGTGCCGGATGTGCGGGTTTGCGGCCAGAACGGCTTCCGCGTCGGTCTCGGGCGGCCGGCTGGAGACGGCCGAGCAGACGAACTCGGCGCCGGCCGAGGGCGAGGAAGGATCAAGAAAGTCTGCTTTGAGATCGCACGCCCAGTGGTTGTGAACGTCGCCACTCAGCACCACCAGGCCGCCCGCCGCGGCCAGGATGCGGGCGCGCTCGGCCGGATGGCCGTCCCAGCTGTCCAGGCGCAGGTTCGGCGCGGGGCCGGGGACGAAGCGGCGGGCGAAGAACAGCGGCTGCACCAGCACCTTCCAGCGGACCGGCGTCGTGGTCAGGCGCGACAGCAGCCACTGCTCCTGCGCGGCGCCGAGCATCGTGGCGGCGTCGCGGTGCTGGCGCACGTCCAGCAGCATGAAGTCGGCGACCTGGCCGTAGGTGCGCCGCCGGTACATCTGCAGCGCGCCCGCCTCGGGACGGACGCGTAAGGGCATGTGCTCGTAGTACGCCTGATAGGCGGCGGCCCGGCGGCGCAGGAAGGCGGCGGAGCCGTCGCCCCTGCCCCGGTAGTTGTCGAGCACCTCGTGGTCGTCCCAGGTCGCGACCCAGGGGGCGGCGGCGTGGGCGGCCCGCAGATCGGGATCGGACTTGTAGCGGGCGTAGCGGGCTCGGTAGTCGGCCAGCGTGACCGCCTCACCCGGCCGGTCCAGGCGGCGTACCGGGTCGGCGGCCTGCCGGCTCTCGTAGATGTAGTCGCCCACGTGGAAGACCACGTCGGGACGCTCGTCCGCCAGGTGTCTCAGGGCGGTGTAGCGGCCGTGCTCGTAGCGCTGGCAGTTGGCCACGGCGAAGCGTACGAGATCGGACGAGCCGGGGTCGGCGGCCGTCTTCGTGCGTCCTGCGGCGCTGAGGTCGGCGCCCGCGCGGAACCGGTAGAAGTACTCCGTGCCCGGCCGCAGGGCCGCCACCCGCACGTGCACGCTATGCGCCCACTCGGGCAGCGCCCGCGCCGTGCCCTGCCGCACGATCTTGGTGAACCGTTCGTCCGCGGCGAGCTGCCATCCGACCTCGACCGCCCGGCCGGGTACTCCGGTCAGCCGGGTCCACAGGATGACGCCGTCCGGCAGTGGCTCCCCCGATGCCACGCCCAAGGTGAAGGGGTTGGCCATACGTTCAATGGTGACTCACAACCGCTCCACGATGGTGACGTTCGCCTGACCTCCCCCCTCGCACATCGTCTGCAGCCCCCAGCGCCCGCCGGTGCGCTCCAGCTCGTGCAGCAACTTCGTCATCAGCACCGCGCCGGTCGCGCCGAGCGGGTGGCCCAGGGCGATCGCGCCGCCGTTGGGGTTCACGACGGCCGGATCGGCACCGCTCTCCTTGATCCACGCCAGCGCCACGGAGGCGAACGCCTCGTTGATCTCGATCACGTCGAAGTCGCCGATGGACATGCCCGTCCTGCCGAGCGCGTGCGCGGTCGCGGGGATGGGCGCCGACAACATCTCGATCGGGTCGCCGCCGCGCGCCGACAGATGATGCACGCGGGCGCGCGGGGTGAGCCCATGCTCCTGTACGGCTCGCGCCGACGCCACCAGCAGCGCGGCGGCGCCGTCGGAGATCTGGGAGGCCAGGGCGGCGGTCAGCCGTCCGCCGTCGAGCAGCGTCTTCAGCCCGGCCATCTTGGCGGCGGTGGTGTCGCGGCGCGGCCCCTCGTCCACGGCGGCGCCCTCGTAGGGGACGATCTCGCCGGCGAAGCGGCCGGCGTCGATGGCGTGGATCGCGCGGTGGTGGGAGGTGAGGGCGAACGCTTCCATGTCATCTCTCGACACATCCCACTTTTTCGCGATTAGTTCGGCTCCGTGGAACTGGGAGACCTCTTGCGTGCCGTACCGCTGGGACCAGCCTTTGGAGCCGCTGAACGGCGTCTCGTGGCCGAGCTCGCGGCCGGCCAGCATCGCTTGGGAGATGGGGACCATGCTCATGTTCTGCACGCCACCGGCCACGACGAGGTCGCTGGTGCCCGACATGACGGCCTGGGCGGCGAAGTGCAGGGCCTGCTGGGAGGAACCGCACTGACGGTCGACCGTGACCCCCGGAACCTGCTCGGGCAGACCGGCGGCCAGCCAGCAGGTACGGGCGATGTCACCCGCCTGCGGCCCCACCGTGTCCACACACCCGAACACCACGTCCTCCACGGCCGCCGGGTCTATGACGGCGCGCTGGACCAGTTCCTTGAGCACGTGCGCGCCCAGGTCGGCGGGGTGGGCGGCGGCCAGCCCGCCGTTCCTGCGCCCGACCGGGGTCCTGACCGCACCGACGATGTACGCCTCGTTCATGCCCATCATCCTAGCAAGCGCTTGGTCATCAGCCAGTGCGCCCCCGGCCCAATCCCCAGGCCCAACCCCAAAAAGGGGTGGGTGGGGTGGTTGGGTGGGGTGGGGTGGAATCGGGTGGGGGTCTGGGTGGTTGGGGGTGCTTGGGCGGGTGAGCTGGGCGTGTTACGTGAACAAGCGATTGTGCGAGGGCTCATAATGGAGGACGTGACAACGCGAAAGAACTCCGGCGCGACCGCCACCCCGGCCAAGCGCCAGCGCGCGACCTCGTCCGGCTCGGCCTCCGAGCGCCGTGACCACCTCGTGAAGCTCGCCGCGGAGCTCTTCGCGCGCAAGGGCTTCCAGGCCACGACCGTGCGCGAGATCGCCGACGAGGCCGGGATCCTCTCCGGAAGCCTCTACCACCACTTCGACTCCAAGGAGACGATCGTCGACGAGGTGCTCTCCACCTTCCTCGACGACCTCATCGCCCGCTACCGCGCCGCGCTGGAGTCCGGCGGCGAGCCGCGGGCCGTGCTCTCCGAGATGGTGCGCATCGGCTTCGGCACGCTGGAGCCCCACCGCGCCGCGATCACCGTCATGCAGAACGACTGGAACTACCTGCGCCAGTTCGAGCGCTTCAACTACCTCGTCAAGGCCGAGGACGAGGTCGAGCAGATGTGGGTCGCGCAGATCAAGGCGGGCCAGGCGGCGGGGCAGTTCCGCGGCGACGTCGATCCCAAGCTCACCTACCGGATGATCCGCGACACGATCTGGGTGGCGGTGCGCTGGTTCCGGCCCGGCGGCAGGCTCAACACGACGGGCCTGGCCGAGCACTACATCACCGTGCTGTTCGACGGCCTGGCCACGGGCGAGCGCACCACGCAGAAGGCATGAGCCTCCGCAAAGCCGTCCGCTTGGCGCTGCAGGAGGTGGCCGACGCCGGCAAGGCGCCGCAGATGCAGCGCTACATGAAGTCGGAGATGCCGTTTCTCGGGGTGTCGGCCGGGCCGCGCCGTACCGCGCTGAAGAAGGTTTTCGCCGCGCACCCGCTCGACGGCGCGCCCGAGTGGCGGCGCGCGGTGCTGGAGCTGTGGCGTGAGGCGGAGTTCCGCGAGGAGCGCTACGCCGCGATCGAGCTGTCCGGCTACCACCGCTACCGCGAGCACCAGACGCTCTACACGGTGCCGATGTACGAGGAGATGGTGGTCACCGGAGCCTGGTGGGACCTGGTGGACGAGATCGCCACCCACCGGGTCGGCGGGCTGCTGGCGGCCTTCCCCGACTCGATGCGCCCGCTCATGCTGCAGTGGGCCGGCCAGCCCGATCTGTGGAAGCGCCGGACGGCGATCCTGTCGCAGAACCGGTTCAAGCAGCGCACCGACACCGCCCTGCTGTTCGCGTGCATCGAGCCGAGCCTGTCGGACAACGACTTCTTCGCCCGCAAGGCCATCGGCTGGGCGCTGCGCGAGTACGCGAAGGTCAGCCCGAGCGAGGTGGTGCGCTACGTCCAGGCCAAGGGCATCTCGGGCCTGAGCCGGCGCGAGGCGCTCAAGAACATCGCTATCGAGTCCACAACGCCTCCTGCACCGCCTGCACCAGGGCCATCAGCCCAGGAGTGACGCCCTCGCCGCGCCAGGCCAGTCCGTAGGTCAGGCGCAGGTCGGCCCCTTCCAGCGGGACGAACCTGACGTCCTCCCTCCGTACGGTCCTGGCCACGAGCTGCGGGATCGGCAGCAGCCCGGCACCGGCGGCGACCAGGTCGAGGGCGGCGGCGTAGTCGTCCTCTGCCACCTGCCGATGCCGTCCCGGCAGGCCCGCCAGCCGCCCGCCGGGCACGAGCAGGTCCTGCCCGCTCAGCTGCTCGGCCAGCACCCGGTTACGCCACGGATGATCAGCCGGTACGGCCAGCCGATCCACCGTCACGTGAAAACGCGCCCCCGTGGTGAACCTGGCCGGGGCGGGAAAGGCGACGAGGGCCGCCGACACCCGCCCCTCGTCGAGCGCCTGGGCGGCGGCGGCCCGCCCGGCCGGGCGGAGCTCGACGGCCAGGGACGGGCCGCGGGCGGCCAGCCGCCGCACGATCCGCGCCGCCAGCGCCCCAGCCAGCGGTGGATAAGCCAGATGGATAATCGCCTGAGTCAGCCGGGCGGCCTCGTCGGTGAAGCCCTCGACCGCGGCCAGCACCTGCTCGGCCTGTGCGAGCAGGGCCGCACCGGCGGGGGTCAGCCGTACCTCGCGGGCGTTGCGCTCGAAAAGCTGGAGGTGGAGGGCATTCTCCAGTCGGGTGATGGCCTGGCTCATGGCGGGCTGCGACATGCCCAGGTCGGCGGCGGCCCGCGAGAAGCTGAGCCGCCCGGCCACGCGGGCGAAGCAGTGGATCTCCTTGAGCATAAGCAACACAAATAGATGATGCATCATCACGGAGATCGAAGGCACGATCCAGAGGTCTTCGTCACCGGCTTGGGAGCAGTGAAATGTCGTCGTCCACCGTGCTCGGATATCCCCGCATCGGCCCGAACAGAGAGCTGAAGCGCGCCCTGGAGTCCTACTGGGACGGGCGCACCACGCGCCGGGACCTTGAGGAGGAGGGCGCCCGGCTGCGGGCCGCCACCTGGGGGCGCCTGGCCGGGCTGGGGCTCGGGGAGCTGCCGTCCAACACGTTCTCGTTCTATGACCAGGTGCTCGACACCGCCGTGCTGCTCGGCGCGGTGCCGGAGCGCTATCTCGCCGCCGAGGACCCCTATTTCGCCATGGCGCGCGGCACCGACGGGCTGGCGCCGCTGCGGATGACCAAGTGGTTCGACACCAACTACCACTACATCGTGCCGGAGATCGGCCCTGAGACCGTCTTCAGGCTCGACGCCGCCAAGCCGCTGGCGGAGGTGCGGGAGGCGCGTGCGCTCGGCCACGAGACACGACCCGTCGTGGTCGGCCCGGTGACGTTCCTGTCGCTGTCCGGGGCCCTGGAGCGGCTGGAGGACGTGCTCGGCCCCTACGAGGAGCTCCTGGCCGCCCTGGCGCGCGAAGGAGTGGCCTGGGTGCAGCTCGACGAGCCCGCGCTCGTCACCGACCTCACCCCCGCCCAGCTCGACGCGGTCCGCGCCGCCTACGCCAGGCTCGGCGCCGCGCCCGTCCGGCCCAAGATCCTCGTCGCCTCCTACTTCGGCGACCTGGGCCCGGCCCTGCCCGCGCTGGCCGCCACCCCGGTCGAGGGCATCGGACTCGACCTGGTCCGCGGGTCCGTGCCCGAGATCGCGCTGGACGGCAAGACCGTCTTCGCGGGCGTCGTCTCCGGCCGCGACGTCTGGCGCACCGACCCCGGCCGCGCCCTCGCCCGGCTCCGGGGCCTGCGCGCCGGCCGGGTCGTGGTGAGCACCTCCTGCTCGCTGCAGCACGTCCCCTACGACGTCGCCGCCGAGGACGGTCTCGAACCCGCGCTCGTCGCCCGGCTGGCCTTCGCCGAGCAGAAGGTGGCCGAGGTGGTCGAACTGGCCCGCCTGCTGGCGGACGGCTCCGCCGTACCCTTTGACGAGGCTCCCGTCGCCACTGCGAGCGCCACCCACGAGGTACGGCCGGCCCGCAGCCCCTACCCCGTGCGGGCCGCGGCGCAGGCCGGGCACCTCAAGCTGCCCCCGCTGCCGACCACCACGATCGGATCGTTCCCGCAGACCGGCGAGCTGCGCGCGGCGCGCGCCGGCGTCGTGACCGGGGCGCTGGCGGAGGACGACTACGAGAAGCTCGTCGAGCGCGAGATCGAGCACGCCATCCAGGTGCAGGAGGACCTCGGCCTGGACGTGCTCGTGCACGGCGAGCCCGAGCGCAACGACATGGTGCAGTACTTCGCCGAGCACCTCGACGGCTTCGCCGTCACCAAGAGCGGCTGGGTGCAGTCGTACGGCTCGCGCTGCACCCGCCCGCCGATCATCCACGGCGACGTGCGGCGCCCGGCGCCCATCACCGTGCGCTGGGCCACCTACGCGCAGTCGCTCACCGATCGCCCCGTCAAGGGCATGCTGACCGGGCCGGTGACGATCGTGGCCTGGTCGTTCGACCGCGACGACCTGCCGCAGCGCGACGTGGTGCTCCAGGTGGCCGACGCGATCGCCGAGGAGGTGCGCGACCTGGAGGCGGCCGGGCTCTCCGTCATCCAGGTGGACGAGCCGGCCCTGCGTGAACTGCTGCCGCTGCGCGCCGCCGAGCAGCCCGCGTACCTGGAGTGGGCGGTGGCCGCCTACCGCAGGGCCACGTCGGTGGTCGCCGACCGCACGCAGATCCACACGCACCTGTGCTACTCCGACGCCGACCAGATCCTGACCGCGATCGACGGCCTGGACGCCGACGTCACCACCATCGAGTCGGCCCGCTCGGGACGCCGCATCCTGGACGCGGTGAGCGGCTACGCGCGCGGTCTCGGGCCGGGCGTCTACGACATCCACTCGCCGCGGGTTCCGTCGGCCGACGAGGTCGAGGAACGGCTGGCCGCCACCCTGAAGGTCCTGCCCGGCGACCGGGTGTGGGTGAACCCGGACTGCGGTCTGAAGACCCGCACGTACGCGCAGGTGGAGGCGTCGCTCGGCAACGTGGTCGAGGCGGCCCGCCGCCTGCGCGCCACGCTCTGACGGCGCTCAGCCGGTTTCGTGGAGGCGCCGGAAGTCGTCGAGGTTCTGGCGGTAGTGGGCCAGGTCGGCTTCCAGCGCATCCCGGGTGAAGCGTTCGGGGTTCTCGCGGTGGACGACCGTGCCCGTATGGGTCCAGAAGGCGTCGGCGGGCACGCGGTCGGCGCCGATGGGGACGAAGCGCAGGGCTTCGGCCACCGCGTCGGCCGCCAGCTCCCATCCGGCGACGACGCTCTCGTAGGCGTCGTCGCCGGCGGGGCCGGCGGCGAACTCGAGGTCCTCGGCCAGGGCCCGGCGCGCGTAGACGCCGGCGACGACCACCCACTGCCCGGCGTCGATCAGCCGGGAGATGCCGGGGCCGAAGCGCAGTTCGTGCCGGCGCGCGGCCTGCTCCCCCTCGTAGGGCACCTCGACCTCGATCGTGCCCAGGCGCAGCGTCCAGGCGTCCTCGCCGGCCTCGGGCTCTGCCGTCTCGCCGCCTTCCGGGACGGCCAGGTCGAGGTAGACGTAGCCCTCGGCCAGCGATCTGGCCCGCTCAGGCATACTCGGCCACCAGGTTCCGGTAGGTGTCCCTGACGATGAGCAGGCGGTCGAGGTCGAACCGGCCGGGTTCGCTGGCCCGCAGCTCCAGCCCGCGATCGGACCAGAAGGCCGTCTCCGGCACGGCGTCGTCGCCGGGACGGATGAACTTGACGGCCTCCTCGACGGCGGCGGCGGCGATCGCCAGTGCCCTTCTGGCCTCGGCGGCGTCGTCCACGGGCACGTTGCCCGCGCTCAGGTCGGCCACCCACAACCACTCACCGGCGTCGAGCAGCTCGGAAGGCTCGGGGCCGCCGAAGGTCGGGTAGCCGGTCGGGATGACGGGCCGCGCGGGCAAGCCGAACAGGAACTCGCGCTCGGTGCCGCAGCCCTGGCAGCGCCCGGAGTAGCGGTCGGCGCGCTCGCCCTCGGCTTCCACCAGCCCCCTGCTCCAGGTCGTCTCGACGGAGCCGCACTGCTCGCACGGGTTCAGGTCGAGGTAGAGGTGCGCCTCGTCCCTCGTCCGCGCCACCGCGAATCCCATGGCCGTCCCTTCGTCCGCCTCCATCATGGCGCATCCGCCGGCTCACGCAGGAACTCGAACGAGACCGCGCGGTGCCCGCAGACGCACGGCTCGTCGTCCGGGCAGAGGCACTCGTAGGGGAAGTAGCCGGTGGTGTTGGCGAGCTGGCGGGCCCGCTGGGCCCGGTCCGTCGGCGGCGTGCGGCCGTCCAGGAGCTCGCGGATCGTCTGCCGGACGGAGACGCGCTCGTCGACGCGCCCGCGCCCGTCCACGAGCCTGACCAGGGCGTCGGCGAGCGCGGGCGGCAGCTGGCCGCGCAGGTGCGGGTTGTCGCCCACGCCCAGCGAGGCCGCCGTCTCCACGAGCACACGCAACCGCGCCGGTCTCTGGTACGGCGTGGCCGTGTCGACCTGGCGCACCGCCTCCCGCAGCCGGGCGATCGCCTTATGGTCCTCCACGGACAGCGTGGTGGGGGCGGTGGCCGGGTCGGCGGGCGGGTCGCGCCTGAGCATGGGGGCGCCGACCGGCACGCCCTGCAGCGCGCTGATCAAGGCGGCCGCTTCTCCGGCCGCGTCGCGCTCGATGGCGCCGAACGAGCCGAGCGCGGCCACCTGGTAGCGCACCACCCCCCGGTGGGCGGTCGCGGTGAGCGGTTCACCGCGGGTGGCCCGGTGTGCGGACAGCTCGATGGCGACCGGCCGCCGCCCGGGAACGACGACGTCGAGGAGGGCGTCGCCGTACACCCTGATCTCGGCGCCGGCCTGTTCGGCGGCGCGCGCGACGGCCGCGGCGGCGGCCCGCACAGGCGGGACGGCCGGCTGGCCGAAGACCGAGTACAGCGCGTTGACGTGAACGGGCGCGAGCTGTCCCGCCCGCGCGGCCAGGATCATGCGGGTGCGCGCCTCGATGCCGCCGACCTTGATGCCGGCCTGGGCCGCGGCCTCGCGCAGCTCGTTCTCGCGCTGGGCGCGCAGCGGCTTGGGGGCGTCGGCGAGCGCCCGTACCGCGGTCCTGACCCGCACGAGCGCGGGGACGTCGTCGGCGCCGATCGCCGGGTCGGCCGGGAGCGAGCCGTCGTTCATGATGCCGCCGGGAGGCAGCCCGGCGCTCTGGCGGGCGATCTGCGTGGCCGTCTTGAGCAGGACCTCGGCGGCGTTGTGGGCGGCGACCTCCAGCACGAGCCGGCCCGGCCGGCCGAGCTGCGGGTAGACGTCCACCTGGCCGGGCGGGACGTCGGACTTGGACACCAGCAGCTCCAGGCTGCCGCCCGGCCACTCGACGGTGAAGCGGCCCGGTCCCGCCGGGGTGATCGAGGTGACGCCCGCGGCGTTGGCCAGGCGGTCCAGGCCGGCCGGCGAGGTGTCGAGCGCGCCGATCGCGGTCGCGGAGTCGACGACCGGGCCGGCGCCCGTGTTGAGCAGGTCGGCGATCGAGCCCTGGCGCGGCACGGTCTTCACGCGCGGGCCGTCGCCCCAGGGCGGTGGCGGCGCCGGGTGCCCCCTGGCCTCGATGTCGGCGGCGATCGCCTCGATCGCCTGGGCCAGGTTGAGCTGGGCCACGGCGTCGGTGGCCCGGTTCCACAGGCCGGACAGGTGGGCGTGCTCGTTGAGGCGCGGGGTCAGGCAGTGGTCCTGCCCCTCGCGCAACTGCTCGCCGGGCAGGAACGTGCGGACCACGCCCTGGCTCTGGCCCCGCTGGTTGGCGATCTCCTCCTGAAGGGCGTGGCTGATCTCGTGCACCAGCGTGGACTCGACGGCGTACGGGTGCAGCCTTGGCCTGATCACCGCCACGAGGGCGTCGTCCTGGTTGGTGCCGGTGGAGATCCGGGCGTTGTCGGCGGCGCCCGGGTCGCCGATCGTGAAGCGTACGTACAGGATGCCGTGCTGGGCGGTGACGACCTCCATGGTCTGGCCGTCGGCCAGCCAGCGCAGGGCGGTGACGCCGCCGCCGAAGGAGCTCGGCGTGAGCTGGATGGCCGTCAGCTCGTTGTGGTCCAGGTCGGGCATGGAGGCCGGGCGCGCGTCGAGGGCGAACGGCGAGCCGGGCAGGGCGGGCGACGGCGCGGACGGGCCGGGGGTTCCCGGAGACGGCGGTGCCGACGGGCCGGGCGAGGCCTGGGCGGCGCTGCCGGCGGCGGGGGCCCCTGAGGCGGGGGTTCCCGTGGCGGGGGTTCCCGAGGCGGGCGGGAAGGCCGGGGCGGGGGCCGCGTACGAGATCTTACGGCTGTCCAGTTCGGCCCGGATCTTGTCCGAGAGCGTGCCTTCCACGGGCGAGGTGTGGAAGAGGTGACGCAGGTCCAGGTTGTGGTCGCGGGACAGCTGGACGAGCCGCTCCGGCACGGTGCCGAACGCCTCGGCGAACCCGAGGTCCCGCTCGTCGCTGCGGACGGTGCCGTTGGGGCCGAACAGGTAGCCGCGCACGGTGCCGTCGTGCTCGGTCACCGTGAGATGGACGGGAACCTGTTCGTCGAAGGCCCGCCGCCTGGCTTCGACCAGCGGGCCGAGCGGGTCGGCCGCCGTGGCCACCTTGTCCGTGAACACCGTGCCGTCCTGCGTCGAGGACGGCGTGAAGGCCCAGCCCGACCCGAGCGGCACGCCGGCTTCGATGTCGGCCATCATGGCCTCGTAGTCGCCCTCGAACATGGCGACGACGACGGTGGCGGTGCCCACGTTGGGGATCTCGTGGCGCTTGCCGTACTTCACGCGTCCGCGTGTGGTCCGCGTGACCCGCGTCAGCGTCGCGTCGTAGGCGACATGGAGCTCCACCTTGATCAGCTTGCCGCGCTGGTTGTCGGTGCCCTCGTCCCGGTTGCCCAGCGACGTGGTGACGCGGTCGCTGGACTGGTCTCCGCCGGTGTAGCCGCCCTTCAGCGTGGTCACCGACTCCCCGCCGCCGACGCCCCTGGTGAGGGGGAACAGATGGCTGCGGCCCGTGGACCCGCTGGCCATCCGCTGGAAGCGGGCGATGCGCCCGAGCTCACGCGCGTCCAGGGGGCCGACCACGACCGCGCTCACGTGCGACCGCGCCTTGAAGCCGAGGTCGACGGCGGCGCCTGAGGCCGTGGTCCGGTTCAGCCGCCCGTTGTTCAGGCCGCCCTCGCCCGCCATCCGGCTGAACAGGGTCGCCAGCGCCAGGTCGTTGATCAGCGCCTCGATCTCGTGCATGCGCTCGCGCAGGGCGCGCTTGCTCAGGTGGCGCTTCTTGACCAGCGCGTCACCGAGGTTCTTGGTGATCGACTTGTCGGCGACCAACGTCTCGGTGGTCGCCATGACCGGCAGCCGGCGGACCGGCCGCGGGTCGACCTCCACCTTCGTGCCCGGAGTGGCAGGAGCGGCCGGGGCGTTCTCCGCCGGCATGACCTCGTCGCTCTCGATGAGGCGGACCATGTCGACCTTGAGCTTGACCGTCTCCTTCGCGGGCCTCCCGGGATGGAACACCTTGTCGGCCAGGCGGCGCGGGCCCCTTCTGAGAGCGGCGAAGCGCACGCGCTCGGGCCTGCGCTCCACCTCGATGGTCACCGTGCCGGTCTGCCTGACCCGGTGCATGTCGGCGTCGCCGCCGTAGCGCTCGACCGAGGTCTCCTGGCTGGCGTAGGAGCCGGAGCGGGAGCGGTTCCTGTCCGTGGACGCGGACATGTCCTGGCCGCCCGAGGTCTCCGAGTCGGCGCCCTTGAGCTCCGTGCCGAGGCTGCGGCCGACCGACTGGGTGACGCCGTCCTCCTCGTAGGTGTAGTCCTGGTGGAGGGGCACCTTGGTCTTCGTGCGGCCCAGGTCTTCCGCCTTGCGGTTGAGCTCTATCTTGATCCTGACGATGAACCGCTCGGCCCTGCCCGTCGAGCCGACCCGCATCGTGAACGAGTCCGTGTGACCGCGGCCGAGCATGTTGTCGATCTTTCCGCGCCAGCGTTTGCCGGACAGCGAACCGTCCAGCTTGTCCAGCACGGCCGGATCGCTGAGCAGCGAACCGGGTGCGATCTTCTCGATGGCGTCGCGGACGGCGTCGAAGATCTCGGTCCGCTTGCCGTTCTTGGTGAACGTGGCGCTGTCGATCTTGGTCATGCCCATCCGGGTGGCGATGTGATCCGGCAGGATCACCTCGCGCACCTTCGCGGCCAGCTCCCTCGCCCTGGTCATGCGCGAGCCCTCCGGCGCCTTCGCCAGCTCGGCCATGCCGGGCAGCTTGGCCAGAGCGTCGAACAGCGCCTGCGGCGTGTGCCGGTCGGACAGCTTGACCTCCGGCAGCCCCGCGGCGTTGTGCGCGCGCAGCTCCGTGAGGTAGCGCTTGGCCAGCGGGACGGCGACCGTGCGGTCGATCTCCAGGTTTCCGTCGAGAAAGCGCTCCACGGCGTCGGCGAGCTGGTGCAGGGGCAGTTGCAGGTCGCCCTGCGCGTACATCCGCAGGACGACCTCCTCCGGCACCGAGAACAGGACGGTGCGGCCGTCCACGGTCACGGTCCTGATGCTGGCGCGATCGCCCGGGTCGAAGGCGGACATCGGGAACTCCGCCGAGGCGCGGAAGAGGTACTGCTGGCCGATGTCGATGGTCAGCCGCTCGCGGCCCCAGATCAGCAGCCTGGAGGCGTTTCGGCCCTTGTTCCAGGAGGCGTTCGCGCCGGTGCTGGGGCCGAGGCCGCCGTTGTCGGCCTCCTGGTGGCCGAACTCGCCGCCGCCGTTGGGACCGAGGTTGGAGGACGTGCCGAGGGAGGTGCCCTGGCTGAACAGCTGCAGGAAGATGTCGCCGATCACGAGCGGGCTCGACGTCAGGAACTGCATCTGGCCGAGCTTCCAGTCAAGCTTGAGCCACCCGTGCGCCGGCCCGAACCTCCCCTGCCCCCGTACGGCGAAGCGCGTCAGGTACGGCGACTTCCTGAACGGGTGCGCCGAGACGTTGTGCACCCCGAGGAAGGCGGCGATGTGGTGGAAGGCGGGCGAGGCCCAGCCCATCAGCCGGGGCACGATCTTCTTGGCCGCCTCCAGGAAGCCGCGTGTGTCGACGTGGAGCAGCGTGGCCTGGTCGATCAGGTCCGCGGGGATCGCCTGCCACTCCCCCGGCGGACGGCTGGGGTCGCGCATCAGGTCGGTCGGCGTCATCATCGTGATGACCACGGGCCGGTTGGACAGCTCCACCGGCGGCTTGCCCTCCTGGCGCAGAGTGACCTTGACCCGTCCCTTGGTCTGGGAGGCGGCCATCGGCGTCGAGGTCTCGATGAGCGTCACGTCGTTGCCGGTGTCGCCCATGCTGGAGCCGCTGTTCTTGCTGACCCCGGTGCCGGCTCCGGTCCTGGCGCCGTACTTGGCGCCCTCGGTGTCCGGTGCGGGGGCGTGACCGGCGTTCACGCCGCCGTTGGCGTTGGTGGAACGGCCGTGCCCCGACGAGGTGACGCCGGTGTTGGAGCCGATGTTGAGCAGCGCCATCGCCCGCTTGTCGGTGGTGGCGACGACCTCGGTGGTGTCGAGGTCCGCGCTGAGGTCGACCTCGATGGCGAAGTGCTCGGTGGCGTGGAAGCGGCTGTTGAGCGTCAGGTCGAAGTGGATGTTCTGCTGGATCGCCTGGTTGAGGCCGGTCCTGACGCGCAGGTTGGTCAGCTGGCTGGACACCTCGACCAGGTTGTCGTACTGCGAGGCCGCCTTGAGCGCGTCGTTCGTCGGGAAGACCGGCCGGCCGTTGACGATGGGGGGCAGCAGGCCGAGCCGAGTCAGATTCTTGATCGTGTCTTCCAGGACCTCGGGAACATTCGACACCTCCCTGACCAGAGCGAACACCGCGTCCGGGATCTGGTGCGCGTCGTCGCCCTGCCAGATCGGCCGGGCGTCCTCGCCCTTGATCGGGTCCTTCAGCTCCTTGGGGTCGTCGCGCAGGAGGATGCGGCCCTTGCTGTCACGGCGCGGGGTGCCGTCCCGCTTGTACCGCACGGCGGCGGGGTCGAAGGGCAGGCCGGCGCGGGCCGCGTCCGACTCGGCCATGACCATGTGGAGTTCGCCCGCGGTCTCGATCGTGTCGAGCGACGTGCCGCTCTCCAGCGTGATCCGCAGCTCGGCCGTGTAGCCGACGATGATGTTCTGCTGGTGCTCCATGCTGCGGTCCACCACGGGCTTGTACGCGGTACCGCCCGCGCTGACCCCCTCGGACCTTGACCTGCCGTGGCCGCTTCCCGCACCCCACTTGCCCTCGGCGGTGGTGTTCAGGAGCTCCGCGGCCTCCTCGCCGAGGTCGTCGAACACCTGCTCGGTGCTGACGGAGCCGTCGACGGAGTACCCGAACGACTGGCCGCCGTTCGCGGTGGTCACCGCGACGCCCAGATCCTCCCTCCAGCGCTCGTCGGTCGAGACGCCCACCCGGCGGGCCTGGCCGTACACGGGGGTCGTGACCACTTCCACGCGCGCGTAGGGGCGGCCGTTCCTGGTGAGCTGCGCCTGCACGCCGGAGTTGATGGAGTTGGCCATCTGGCTGTGCCACTTCTCGTACAGGAAGGTGCGCAGCTGGTGGCGTAGGTCGGTGCCGATGTCCGCGGCGCTTCCGAGCGCCGTCACGGCCTTCTCGAACATCTCCTGGGTTCCGCTGATCCCGAGCAGCAGGTGCGGGGGGAATCCGTCGACCAGGTTGGAGACGCCGGGGAACCTGGCCTCCAGCTCCGCCATCGTGGTGGACTTGTCGTCGGAGGGGTCGGTGTGCGCCATGCCCACCCACATCCGCACGTCCTTGGCGTCGCTCCTGGTCCCGGTGCTGACCGAGTCGATCTGCTTCCAGCCGTCCTTCTGGGACGTGCGGATGTCGATCTGCCACTCGGCCTCGGCGGCGAACAGGGTGGACTCGCCGCGGTTGTCCTCGACCGCGCCGCCGACCACGTGGTCGGTGGAGCTGCCGTTCACCGAGCGGGTACGGGAGTAGTTGAAGTCGGCGCCCGGGCCGGACGTCCTGATCACCGCTTCGATGGCATCCCTGAAGTCGTTGCCCTCGGGCAGGAGCTTCACGAACGGCAGCAGGCCCTTCGCCTTCCCGCCGAGCTTCACGGCGTGCGCGCGGGCGTAGGCGGCCGCGACCGTCAGCCCGCCCTGCGGCAGGCGGCCGACCATCATCTCGGAGGCGTTCGCCGCGTGCCCGAGAACCTCGACCATCTCCTTGGTCGACAGCTTGATCCGCAGCTCGCCCTGGCGGTGGACGCCGACCCTCAGGACCGCGCCCTCCTGGGTCACCAGGCGCCGGAAGTGGGCCTTCAGCACTCTCTGGAGCTGGTCGGGGGTGAAGGTCTGGTCGATCTTCTGGGCGCGCATGGCCGCGTTGAGCCGCTCGGTCAGCCTCGTGATGTGCGGCAGCCGGTCGGTCACCATCGCGTTCGGCAGGATCTCCCGGTCGGGCACCGCCTCGCGCAGCGTGGCGTCGTAGGCGCCGAGCAGGTTCTTGGCCTCCGCCTCCGTGTCGGCCAGCGCGCTCGCGGCCGCGGCCACGACGCCGGGGGAGGCGCTCTTGTGCCAGTCCAGGTCGGCGGCCAGCTTCGCGTAGCCCTCCTGCGCCGCCTTCGCGGCATCCCGCGCCTTGGTGTAGGCGGCGACGATGCGCTGGTGGCGCCTCTGGATCTCCAGGTGCTTCTTCGCCTCCGCCACCGCCCGGCGCTTGCGCTCGGGGGCGAACTTGTCGCGCTCCCCCGCGGCCTTCTTCGCCTCCTTCCTGGCCTTCTTCTTGTCCTCCTTCGCCTGCTCGACCGTCTTCTCGTGCGAGGTGATCCGCGCGTCCAGGCCGGCGACCGCCTGCGTCAGGGCGTCGGCCTGCTCCTGGGCGAGCCGCGCCGAAGCTTCCACCGGAGTCTCGGGGGCGGGCGGCGGCGGCGGGCGCACGCCCTGGTTACCGGTCTGCTCCGGGGACACCGGCGCGCTCGCGCCGCGGCGTTCCAGGTCCTCGGCGATGACCTGGATCAGGCTGAGCAGGTCGCGCTGCTTGGCCGGGTCGTTCGTCTCCAGGTAGCGCCTGGCCAGGTGGCGGTGCTCGTTGTAGCGGGCGGCGACACACGCGTCGGTGGTACGGCCGGCCAGCCGGTTCAGGGTGTTCCTGATCACGCCCTGTCTCGGGGGCGCGGCCAGGTCCTGCAGCGCGTGGGTGATCTCGTGGACCAGCGTCGTGGAGACCAGGCTGGGGTGCAGGCGTGGCGACAGGTGCACCACATGAGGGTCGGCGGCGGTGCCCGCCCCGACCGTGACGGTGGCGTGCGTGTCGAGGCCCGGCCGTTCGTAGCGCACCTCGAAGTGCTGGGTGCCCTGGCCTTCAGAGGTGACCCGGATCTGCGGGCCGGAATCCGACCACGCGATCGAGCGGACGTTCCCGCCGAAGTCGCTCGGCTTGATCGCGTTGCCGTTGATCAGTGCCTTGACCTCGGGGTCGGCGAGGTCGTTGAGCGGGGTGGGACGGGTGTCCGCGGCGAACGGCGTCCCCGGGACCGCCAGCGAGGTGCGCGGACGGCGGCGGCCCGGCGGTGCGGCGGCCGGCGTCCTGCGGGTGGTGCTCGGGCTGGGCGTGGTGGTCCGCGGGGTGGCGAGTGCCGTGACCCGTCTGGTCAGTTCGTCGGCGGCGGACTTGTGGTACTCGGGGGCCAGCCCGAGGTCGCGCGCGGGGTTCTCCTCGACGAGGGTGCTCGCGCGGGTGCCGGGGTTGGCGGCGAGCACCGCGTGGGTCACCTCGGTCGCGGCCTGCCTGGTCTGCGGGGAGCGCTGGGCGAGGAGGGCCAGCGCGTCGAGCGCCCCCTCCGCCTCCGGCCGTCCGGTCGTCCGCGCCATCTCCGCGCCGAGCCACGCCGCCGCCTGCGCGCGCAGGCGGTCCTCGCGCGCGCCGTCCTTGGCGTTCTGCTCCAGCGACCGCGCGGCCTCGGCGAGCGCTTCAGCCGACAGTTGTACGGCCCGGCCGCCGTCGTCGGCCAGCAGCACGCTGCCGTCCTGGAGCCAGAGGCCTTCCGGGGCGAGGTGGATCAGGGCCTCGTCGATCGCCTTCTTGGCGGCGAGCTTGGCCTTCCGCTTCTGGGCGGGCGAGGGGGTGGGGCCGGGCGCCGTCTGATTGCCCGTCTGGCCGCCGCTCTGGCCGGTCTGCGGGCCGGTCTGCGGGGTGGTTCCCGGGGCCGGGACCGGGGTGGGCGGCTGGCCTGGCTGCGGGGTGAGGGCGGGGTCCGGCGTGGTGCCGGGGCTCTGCTGGGCGGCGGGGTCCGGGCCCGAGGTGGCCGTCTGGGTAGCTCCGGGGTCGGGGGCGGACGTCTGCCCTGTGGCCGGGGCCTGGCCTTGCGACGCGCCCGGGTCGGGAGCGGGCGCGGCATGGGGATCCGGCGCGGAGGCCGCGTTCGGCGCCTGGCTCGGCGCCGCGTTGGGGTCCGGAGCCGCTGGGGCGGCGTTCGGGTCCGGAGCGGACGCGGCGGTGGGGGCCTGAGGTTGCGATGCGTTGGGGTCCGGGGGCTGGGGCGCGGGGGCGGCGTTGGGGTCCGGGGCGGGCGGCTGGGCCTGGTTCTGGCCGGATCCGGTGTGCTGGCCGGACCCCGTGTTCGCGGCCGGGTTCTGCGACGTGTTGGGGGGCTGGGGCGTGTTGGCGGCCTGGGGCTGGGGCGCGTTGGGGTCCGGCGGCTGGGGCGCGTTGGGGTCGGGGGCGGGGGCCGCGTTCGGGTCGGGCTGGGCGGTGTTCGGGGCGGGCTGCGTGGAGGTGTTGCGGCCGGTGCGCGTGGCGGGGTCGGGGCCCGGCTGCTGCTGGTTCTGGCCGCTCTGGCCGGTGCGGCCGGGCGTGCCCGGCGTGTTCGGGTTGTTCGCGCCGGTGCCGGGGGCGGTGTTCATGCCGCCGGTCGGCACCGGGCCGCCCGGCTGGTTGGTGCCGGGGCCACTGCCGGTGCCCGGCGGGGACGACGGCGGCGGGGGCGTGTCGCCCGAGCGTGCCAGGTCGGCGGCGTTGGCCAGGTCGTTGGCCGAGGCCAGCGAGGACAGCGGGTGGGTCACCGCGGTGAAGACGTCGGGGTTGAAGGGGCTGATCGTCCCGGTACGGCCCACGCCGCCCATGAACGCCCCCAGCATGGCCTCCGCGGTGAACGGATTGCCCGGCGGCTGCTGGTAGACGAACGTGTTGGCGGCCATGCTGCCCACCGGCGAGGCGAAGGCGTTGGTGATGCCGGTGGTCAGCGCCCGTCCCCCGAAGCCGGGCACGTAACGGGTGACCCGGGAGATGGGCCTGGTCAGCCACATGCCGACCCCGGCGCCCACACCCGCGCCGACCGCGGAGGCGGCGGTCTTCTTCCAGTCCCACTCGGTGCGCGTGCCCATCTTCATCTGCTGCCACTGGGCCATGGCGTCGATGAAGGTCTCTTCGCCGATCTCCTCGATGAGTTCCTTGCCGAGCGGCGTGGACAGCAGCCGCAGCAGCGCGGCGCGGCCGGTGGCGCCGCTGAGCACGGTGAGGCGGGCCAGGCCCGCGGCGCCGACCTCGCGCCCGGCCATGGCGGCGAGCCTGGACAGGACGCGGGTGATGGCGGCGCGCAGGGCGGTGGCGAAGGGGCCGACGAGCGGCGCGGAGGAGCCGGCGGTGAAGAACGCCACGAACAGGGCGATGGCGATGGCGACGACCGTGACCCAGAAGGCGACGTTGACGGAGAGCTTCGAGTACTGGGTCTCGATGGCGAAGTTGCCGGCCTCCAGCGAGCGGGCCTCGGCGTCGCGGGCGATGCCGACCATGCCGGCCTGCGGCCCGCACAACTCCTGGGCCCGCCCGACAAATCCGTACATGGAGGGGGTGGCGCACCCGGAGACGATCTTCCTCGCGGCCCGGCCGGCGTCGTCGAGCTGGGCCGTGGCGCCGACGCCGAGATCAGCGTAGGACTGGGCGAGCTTGGACAGGGCGTGTTCGCTGGCCTTGGGCCACTTCTGGCCGCCCGAGAGCATGGGGATCAGCCAGTGGTTGACCCAGTCGGGGAGCGTGGAGTTCTCCCAGGCCGGCCGCACGTCTCTGTCGATGAGCGCCCAGCCCTGTGGCCGTCCGCCGCCCGCGCCCAGGACCTCGGAACCGGTGCCGGGCTGCCCGCCGCTGGTCGTCGTCACGCCGTTCCCGTCATCCGCTCCTCAGTGTCAGACTTCTTTGGTCTGGGCGCGGGCCAGCATTTCCTGGCCCATCCCGGTGTCGGTGGTGCGTACGTTGTCGACGACCTGGCGGGCACGATCCCCCACGTCGCGTAACTGGTTCGGCAGGTCGACGAAGCGGTAGACCAGCTTGTACGGCCCGTCGTCCTGGAAGTGCTTCTGCCAGAAGGCCTTGCCCTCCAGGCCGTCGCCCCAGGGCGTGGTGGCGAGGCAGGCCCGTACCTCCGCGGCCAGCCGCTCGACCTCCCGCTCCATGTCGCCGGCCATCGTGGACCACTGGTTGATGCCCTCGTAGGCGACGGGCTTGTAGATCTCGATGCCATGCTCGTCCCGGCTCATCTACGCCCGCCCATCTGATCGGCCAACTGGGCCATCACGGTTTCGAGGTCGCCGTCGAGATGCGCCTGCATCTGCTCGGCGGGGATCAGCGGCGAGAAGAGCTCCAGGAGTTGCTCGCGGACCTTCTCACCGGCCCGCTGGACGGTCTCGGTGATCGTGTCGGCGAGGGTCCTGGCGTCGGGGTGCCGGTAGATGCGCGGATCGAGGTCGAGCCTGATCAGCTCACCGCGCGAGCCCACGGTGGCGTTGACGAGCCCGTCGCGCGACTTCTCCGTGACCTGCAACGACCTGGCTCTGGCGTGGAGTTCGGCCCCCTCGCTCTGGAGCCGCGTGAAGGTCGTGCGGAGCTCGTCGGCGTACGCCTGCAGACCCGCGGCGTCCCTGCCGTTGGAAGACTCCATCTCACCTCCCTGACCACACAGGTGTTAAGAGGTAGTTTCCGACACATGAACACCATTCGACAAGATCGTGCGCAAAAATCCGGGATTCAGGGGTTGATGTCGAGTGCCTGTTCGGAAGGTTCGCCTGTTTCCGCACGGGGGACCCAGCGCCGGTAGACGCCGCGTTCGGCGCGTTCCATCCCCAGGGCCAAGGCCTCCGGCGCCGAGCCGCCCAGATACTCCAGCAGCAACGCGTCCTCACGCTCGTCGCGGACCAGGAACTCCCGCCCGCCCCACGCGCACACGGTGAACACCGCCCACAGGGCCTCGCACTCGGCCGCGGGCACGATCCTGACGTGGCAGCCCGGCTCGACCTCCGTGAAACCCTCGGCGGGCTCGTCGCGGCGCAGCCGTACCCAGACCTCCAGGGCGGTGGCGTCGGGGCTGGCGGGGTAGTCGGCGCCGCGCCAGCGCGCCCGGTAGCCGCTCACGCGGCCCGCCCGATCGCGAACCAGCGGCGCAGGTCGCCGTGGTAGACCGCGCGCCGGACCTCGGTTCCGGCGGTGGTCAGCTCCCAGATCTCCGCGCCGTGGGTGAGGGCCACGCCGTACACCTTGTACTCGCGGATCACCTGGTCGCGGTTGGGCACCAGGCCGAGCCCGACGAAAGGCGGCTCCTCGACGACCCACCCGGCCACCGCCTCGCGCCCCACCTCGTCGGTCCCCCCGTACGGCGTGCGGTACATCTCCAGGCCGACCGGCCGCCAGCGCAGCAGGTTGAGCGTGCCCTCGGAGGTGAGGAAGCCCGGCTGCGCGAGCGCGTCGGCCAGCACGGCGGGGGTGGCGATGTGCGAGACGTCGAGGGCGTGGTGGCAGTAGCCGGAGACCCTGGGTTCGCGCTCGATCAGCAGGTCGTGGATCTCGGTCGGGTGCAGGAGCTTCTGCACCACCGGCACGCCGGAGTCCGGCGCGAGCGCCAGGTCCTGGACCAGGGTGGGCACGGCGAGCCTGGCGACGGTGCCCGACTCCAGGTTGAAGTTGACGGCCATGCCGGGGTTGATCGCCAGCCCCCAGCGCGGGTCGGGCCAGCCCGCGGCCAGCTCGACCATGGACACGATGCGGAAGTGCTCGGTGATGTGGCCGAACCCGGTGGCCATGGCCTCGGGCGAGGTGTAGGCGAGCACCCACGTACGCCCGTCCGCCTCGGCGGTCGGCCACACGATCGGCTCGGTGCCTTCGAAGGCCGCCCGCGACATCGGCAGCGCCAGGTCGGCGTCCTTCAGCAGGCTCAGGCAGAGCGCGGTACGCCCCTCCTCGAACGCCGCCCAGAGCCGTTCCTCGAACGACTCTGGGCGCTCCTCGGAAGGTTCCACCACCGTCACCCGAGCCCGTGCCGCTCGCCGAACTCCTCGGCCGTGATCCCGAACAGCACGATGTCGTCGTAGCGCCCCTGGTGGAAGCGGCCCCTGCGGCGCCGGCCCTCCTCGGTGAAGCCGAGATGCCGGTGCAGCGCCAGCGAGCCCGTGTTGGAGGCGTAGACGGTGGCGTCGCACTTCTGGTAGCGGCGCTCACCGAACATGTACCTGAGCAGGATGACGACGGCCTCGGCGGCGTAGCCGTGGCGCTGGTGGGCGCGGCCGACGGCGACGCCGTACTCGAAGGTGCCGTGGTGGGGGTCCACGGCGTGGGTGCTGATGGTGCCGACCGGCTGCCCGCCGGCCCGCTCGGCGATCGCCAGGCGCAGGGTGTCGGGGCCCTGGTCCTTCTCGGCCACTTCCTTGGCCCATTGCCTGGCCCGTTCCGCCGAGCGCGGCGGGAGGAGGCGGTCGCCGTTGCTCTGGTCCTCGGAGTTCTCGTCGAACTCCCTGAACGCCGCCCAGTCCTCGGGCTCGATGGCGCGCAGCCGTACGCGCTCGCCCGTCCATGCCGAAGTCATGCACCCCATGATCCCCGCTATTTGAGCGCGCCCGTCGTCAGCCCCGACTGGATCTGACGCTGGAAGACCGTGTACACCACGAGCATGGGCAGGATGGCCAGGGTCAGGGCGGCGAAGAGGGCGGCCCAGTCCTGGTCGTAGCCCGCGGCGGTGGAGATGTCGGCGATGCCCTGGGTGAGCACCCACTTGTCGCGCTCCTGCAGCAGCACCAGGGGCAGCTGGTACTGGTTCCACTGGCCCAGCACGTTGAAGATCGTGATGCTGATGAGCCCGGGTCTGGCCATCGGCATCATGATCTGGAAGAAGACCCTCGTGTGCGAGGCGCCGTCCACCAGGGCCGCTTCCGCCACCGCCGTCGGCAGCGTACGGAAGAAGGCGGCCAGGAAGAAGATCGTGAAGGGCATCGAGTACGCGATGTAGACCAGCACCAGCCCCGCATGGGTGTTGAGGCCGATGAAGGGGCCGACCAGCGGCACGTTGCCCATGTTCTGCACGACGAAGAACAGCGGCGTCAGGGCCAGGTAGACCGGGAAGGCCAGGCCGGACACGAACATCAGGTAGATGGCCCGGTTGCCCTTGAAGGGGTAGCGCGCCAGCACGTACGCGGCCATCGAGCCGATCAGCATCGTGCCGAACGTGCTGAAGGAGACGACGACGACGCTGTTGAGCATGTACTGCCCGATGTTGGCCTGCTCCCAGGCGCGGGCGAAGTTGTCCCAGCGCAGGGAGGCCGGAAGCGACCAGGCGTCGCCGAAGATCTCGTCCTCGCTCTTCACCGAGGCGAGGAAGGTCCACACGATCGGCACCACGACGAGGACGGTCCAGACGAGTAGCGCCAGGTGGGTCAGCAGGGACAGCGGGCCGAGCTGCCGCTTGCGCTCCTTCTTGGCGATCTTGCGGGAGTTCGCGACCGTCCATGAGATCAGCGTCGTCATTAGTACTCGATTCGTTCACGCCGGGACAGCCGCAGCGACAGGATCGCGAAGCCGACGGTGAAGAAGAACATGATGACGCCGAGCGCGGAGGCGTAACCGAACCTGAAGTACTGGAAGGCGTTGCGGTAGATCTCTGCGGCCATCACGGTCGTGGAGAAGTCGGGGCCGCCGTGCTGGTCGGTCATGACCCAGACGATGGCGAACACGTCGAGCGCCAGGACGCCCAGATACACCCAGGCCACCTGGACGGTGTCCCACAGCAGCGGCAGCGTGACGCGGAAGAACAGGCTGATCCGCCCGGCCCCGTCGATCTGCGCGGCCTCGAACATGTCGTTCGGGATCGAGGCGAGCCCGGCCGAGAACAGCACGACGTAGAAGCCGACGGCCTGCCAGACCATGACGCCGAGCACCGACCAGAAGGCGATCCCGGGATCGGAAAGGAAGCCGATCGGCTTCACGCCGAGCGCCATCAGCGGGCCGTTCAGCATGCCGCTGCCGTCGGGCCTGAACACCTGCTGGAACAGCACGGCGACCACGGCCACGGCGAGCACCTGCGGGAAGAAGAACACCACCCGGTAGAAGCCGGAACCGGCGATCCCGCTGGTGCCCTTGGCCCCGCCCACGTTGAGCAGGAAGGCGAAGAACAGCGCGATGACGATCGTCACGACCGGCAGCAGCACCAGCAGCGCCGCGTTGTGCGTGACCGCCTTCCAGAAGACGCTGTCGTCGAAGAGCCGCCGGTAGTTGTCCAGCCCGATGAAGTTCGGCGTGCCGGACACGCCCCGCCAGTCGGTCAGCGAGATCTGGAACGCCTGGATGTAGGGCGAGATCACGTAGACCAGGTAGAGCGCCACCGGCGCGACGAGAAACGAGCCGATGAAGAGGGTACGGCGGTGCCGCTGAAACCACGACGGCACCGCTGCGGCCGGAACTCCCATGTCAGCGCTTGAATTTCTTGATCGAGGAGTCGCCCTTGATCTCGTCGGCCTTCTTCTGCATGCGCTCCAGGAACTTGTCGGGCGTCAGCCGCCCGCTCATGAGCTCGCCGGTCGCGGCCGCGCTCTCGTCCTTGAGCTGCAGGTACCAGGCGTTCCACCGGAAGTAGACGGTGTTCTCCCCGGCGGCGGCGTAGGCGTCGGAGGCGCTCTTGACGCCGGTCGACAACTGCAGGCCCTCGCCGGCGCCCTTGACGGTGGGCACGGTGGAGACGAGCTGGCTGAACTCACCCGCGGCCTTCTTCGACAGCATGGCCCGCAGGTACTCCATGCCGCCCTTCGCGTTGGCGGCCTTCGCCGGGACGATGAAGTTCTCGCCCGGCTGCGTGTGCAGCGCGCCGTGCGGGAGCTTGTCGGAGCCGGTGACGTCCGGGACGGGGAACATCGCGTAGTCGAAACCGGGCGGAGTGGTGGTGCGCTGCTCGTTCTCCAGCCAGGAGCCGGAGGGGAGCATGGCCACCTGGTACTTGTTCTGCGCGGTCTGGGTCTGCACGTGATCGAGGCCGGCGGTGCCCTCCATCAGGTACTTGGCGCCGATCTCGGCCCAGCGGGTGGCCGACTCCTTGAGCGCCTCGGCCTTCCAGGCGCCGTCCTCGAGGTTGTCGAGGTTGAGCAGGATCTCCTTGCCGCCGATCTTCGCGGCCGTGACGAGGATGGGGTCGAGGGCGTAGCCGGGGTGCTTGCCGGCGTAGGTGAAGGGCGCCATCTTGCCGGACTTCTTGATCGTCTCACAGAGCTCGACGAAGTCCTCCCAGGTCTTCGGCGCCTCCCAGCCGTTCTCCTTGAACGCCTTCATCGAGTACCAGATGCCGTAGATGTAGTTCACGTACCCGACGACCGAGAACTTGCCGTCGTAGGTGCCGATCTCGATCACGGCCGGGTCGAGCGTGTCGCGGACCTTGACCGCCGGGTCGTCCCAGCTCTCCATGTCCAGCAGCGGGGTCAGGTCCTGCAGCTGCCCGTCCTGGGCCAGGGCGCCGAAGTCCATGGCGTTGGCGCCGGAGTTGTCGATCACGTCGGGCGGGTTGCCGCCGGCGAAGCGCGGCTGGAGGACCTTCGTGATCTCCTTGGTGAAGTTGTGCTTGATCGCCACATCGGGATATTTGGTCTTGAACAACGGCTGGTGGATGTCCGTGGCGTACTTGTGCCCGAAGCCGCCGTCGAAGATCCAGACCTCCAGCGCCTTCGCGGCGCCCGGTGCGGTGCTCGCGGGTGTCTGGGGCGCCGGGGTGGCGCACGCGGCCAGGGCCCCGGCGACGGGAACGAGGGCGGCGCTGCGCAAGAGCTGGCGCCGGGAAAGATGGGGGGTGTCGGACATTGCTATGACTCCTTATGCTCCGCGTCTGATGCGACCTGCGTAGCGGCTCTCCAGTGCCTTGTTGTGTTCCTCCCCGCCGGTCACGTTGACCGACAGGTAGACAGGGGGCGTCTCGCCGAGCGCGACCAGTTCCTCGACCGCGGTGGTGACGACCATCTGCGCGAGCAGCGCGGAGGTGACCGTCGAGACGGCGCCGTAGGTGCCGCCGCCGGGCAGTTCGAGGATGGCGTCGCCGTACGGCGAGCCGTTGTCGAGCACGACGTCGGCCAGGTCGAGCAGCTTGCGCCCGGACGGGTGCCGGGAAGGCATGGCGCCGCTGTGCTCGACCGAGGTGAGGGCGATCAGCGTGTGCCCGCGTTCCTTGACGATCCTGGCCAGCTCGACGACGGTGCCGTTGACGCCGGAGCTGGAGATCAGGACGAACACGTCCTGCGGTTCGACGGGCGCCAGGTCGTAGATCTGCTGGGCGATCTTCGGGTCGCGTTCCAGTTCGCTGGTGAGCACGCTGACGGGCTGCCCGCCGTACAGGACGAGGTCGCGGGGGCTGAGGCGGTTGCTGGGCACGAGGCCGCCGGCCCGTCCGGCGATCTCCATCGCGATGGCCTCGGAGTGACCGGAGCCGAACGCGTTGACGACGCCGCCGCCGCGCAGCGAGGTCACGATGAGCCTGGCCGCCTGGCGCACCTGGTGCTCCTGGCGGGAGATCACGGACTTGGCCAGGTCCAGGACTTGTGTTGCGTAGGACATTCAGCCTCTCTCGACTCGGTGGCTCTCGACCGCGCTGATCGTCCGCTCGAAGGCCTCGTTGGTGCGTTCGTAGGTGCGCTGGGCGACGGCGACGTAGACGGCGTCCAGGACGAAGAGCTGCGAGTGGACGGCGGCCAGTCCGCCGAGCCTGAACGTGGTCTCCCTGCTGGCCGTGGTGAGCACCAGGTCGGCCAGGTCGGCCAGCGGCGAGCGGGCGAAGGAGGTGACCGCGACCGTCAGCGCGCCGTGTCCGGACGCCTCGACCAGGGCCTCCATCACCTCGCGGGTACGCCCGCGGTGGCTGATGCCGACCGCCACGTCACCGGGAGCGAGCAGGGCGGCGTCCGACAGCGCCACGTGCGCGTCGCACGCGCTCCAGCCCGGTATCCCGATGCGGCGTAACCTGCCTTCGAACATCGTCGCCACGTTACCGCTGGTGGAGACGCCGACCAGGAGGACACGGCGGGCGGCGACGATCGCGTCGGCCACACGGGCGACGGTGTCGAGGTCGAGCTGGGCGGCGGTGTCCTGAATGAGCCGGGTGTCGGCGGCCGCCATGACCTCGATGGCCGTGTCGAGCGGGTCGTCGGGCCCGATCTCGTGGCCGACGCCCGCGCCCCAGCCGGCCTGCGCGGCCCTGCCGGTCTCGGTGGCCAGCGCCACGCGCAGCTCGGCGTAGCCGGAGAACCCGAAGGCGCGGCAGAACCTGGTCACGGTCGCGGGCGAGCTGCCCGCCCGTTCCGCCAGCGCGATGATCGTGGACCTCGCGGCTTCGGCCGGGTCGCCCAGAATCACCTCGCCCACGCGGCGTAGCGCTTCCGGCAATCCCGGCAGTTCTGTCTCAACGCGCCCAAGGGCCCCTGAAGTCACGAATATTCCTTCCGAATACTCGGTCTTCCGGCGAAAATTATTCTTGCTTCCCGGCCGAGTCAAGACCCAAAATCGGGACCGTGACTCATTCGTTGGTCGTCGGCGTGGACGCCGGCGCGACCTCCACCCGCGTCGCCGTCCACACGCTCGACGGCGAGCGCGTCGGCTATGCGCGGGCGGGTGCGGGCAACCCCTCCGCCCACGGCGCGGAGAAGGCGGTGGCCAACATCGCCACCGCCCTGCGCGAGGCGCTGGCCTCGGCGGACGCCACCGCGGTCGTGGGCTCGCTGGCGGGCATCGCCGGCAAGCAGGACGTCATGGACGTCGAGCTGGCCCGGCTCTGGGCCGAGCACGGCATCCCCCGGGCGCCCGAGATGATCGGCGACGTGGCGATCGGCTACGTCGCCGGATCACCCGCCTCGGAAGGCTCGTTGCTGTTGTCCGGAACCGGGGCGATCGCCGCCCGAATCTCCGGCTATCGCCAGTCGGTCATCGCCGACGGGCTCGGCTGGCTGCTGGGCGACGCGGGCTCGGGCTTCTGGATCGGCCGCGCCGCCGCCAAGGCCGTCGTGCACGGCCTCGACCGCGGCGAGCCCGCCGGAGAGCTGTCCGAACTGGTCGTCACCCACTTCCTCGGCACCGAACGCGGCGCGACCCCACGCGCCACGGCCGACCGGATCGTACGGCTCGCGCAGGCCGACCACATGCGCCTGGCCGCGCTGTCCGCCCTGGTCAGCCAGGCCGCCTCGGCGGGCGATCCGATGGCCGGGAAGATCGCCCGCGAGGCGGCCGGGCAGCTGGTGGCCACCGTGCGCCGCGTGCACACGACCGGGCCCGTGGTGCTGGCCGGCAGCGTGCTCACCAACCCGGGGCCGGTGCGGCAGGCCGTACAGGAGCTGCTGGGTGACACGCCCGTGCGCACGGCGCGGGACGCGGCGGGGGCGGCGGCGTGGCTGGCGGCCCGCGACCTGCTCGGATCACGGGCCGCGGAGCTGCACGGGAGGTTCGTGGCTACTTCCTGATCACGTGCTCCTCGCTGACGAGGAGGCGGACCACGCCGAGCTGGGCGTCTTCGGCGTCCCAGACCCACCAGTCCTGGCCCACCGCCGCTGACTGGTCATCCGGGTTCATGGCGTACCCGCCGTCGGGCTGGGGCTGGACGATCTGGTAGACGACCTTGAGCCCGCGCCGCTCGGCCTCGGCGGCGACCTCGCTCACCTGCTTGTCCCCGACCGTGTACCCCGCCAGCGAGCCGCCGTCCATCGTGGCCCGGTTGCCGTTGGCGTAGGGCTCGTCCGCCTTGGCCGGGCGGCCGGCCTTGATCCACGCTCCGGACGCATTCTGCGAGAGCGTGAGCACCATCGTGCAGTCCGGGGCGGTGATCTTGCAGTCCTTGGGGTCGCTGTCGATGGCGATGCTGCTCGACTGACCGATGTCGCCGCCCGTGCCGAGCTGGAAGATCTCCCCCACCTGGCGCGGCGAGGCGGGTTCGAGCTGGAGCTTCACGTCGAGGCCGACGGCGTGGAAGGCCTCCTCATACCTGGCCGGGTCGGCGAACGGGTCCTTGATCCTGGCGACCCACATGCCGTTCTCCAGCTTGATGTCCATGGCCGCGTTGGCGTAGGAGGTGGCGCTGCCGGGCGTGTTGAGGATGCTCGGGCCGAGCACGACCGCGGCCGCCAGCGCGGCGGTGACCACGCCCGCCGCGGCCAGGCGCTTCCACGGCCGGCGCCACGGCTCCTTCACCGGCTCCTCCGCGATGATCGAGGCCAGCAGCGTCCGCGCCCCCGCGCCGGACGCCTGACCCGCCAGATCCTCGTCGCCCACCCGGGCGAGCTGCCGCAAGTCGTTCATGCTGACTCCATCGCGAGGTTGTGGGCGGTCACTCCGGCCTTGGACAGGGCGCGGGAGAACCGCTTGCGGGCGCGGTGCAGGCGGATGCGGACCGCGTTGCGGGACACGCCCAGGACCGTGGCGATCTGGGCGTGGTCGAGTCCTTCCCAGGCGACCAGCGAGAGCAGCTCGCGGTCGTCGGCGTTCAGCTCGCGGAAGGTGCGGGCGATCGCGCCCGTCTCGACCGAGCTGTCCGGGGTGCGGGAGTAGAGGTCGGCGACGTCGACGTTCAGCTCGGCGCTGCGCTGCTGCCTGCGGAGCCGGCCGCGGCGGTGGTTGGCGAGGGTGTTGCGGGCCACGCCGTACAGCCACAGGCGGGCCTCGTCGCCGTCCGGCAGCCGGTCGGCGCGCCGCCAGGCGGTCGCGTAGGTCTCGGCCACGATGTCCGCCGCGTCCTCGGGGATCTCGCAGCGGCGCATGGCGTAGCCGAGGATCTGTTCGTAGGTCGCCGCGTAGATCGCGGCGAACCGGTCGGCTTGGGTGCTCACATCATGTCCATGTCGGGGATGGACCGAGCATTTCAGGAATTATGCGGAGGTCAGGAGGGCGGCGCTGCCGTAGGAGCCGCCGAAGCCCGTCACCAGCGCCACCTCACGGTCCTCCCGCAGCTCCCGTACGGCTTGCGCCACGTTGTTGAGCCCGTGCACGTACCCCTCGGAGAGCAGCCCGCCGTGCCGGTTCACCCAGGCGTGGCGGCGCTCCAGGAGGTAGCCGTCCAGATCCTCTGCCAGCCCGAAGTCGGCCAGTTGCCTCGGCACCAGCCACGAGTAGGCGTCGTAGAGCAGCGCGGCGTCCACGTCGGCCGGCTTCATGCCCGAGGCCCGCCACAGCATCGGGGCGACGTGTTCGGAGAAGATCGCGCTGACGTCGGGGGCGCGGTCCATGGCCGAGCATCCCGGGCCGCCGCCGCGCACCACCGCGTGGACGCGCGGGCCGGCGAGTACGCCGCTGACGACCAGGGCGCAGGCCCCGTCGGTCTCCTGGCAGCAGTCGGCGGTGCGCAGGGGCGTGCACACGTACGGCTTGGACTGATAGTCCGCCCAGGTCAGGGGTTCGCGGCGGAGGGCACGCGGGTTGGTGGCGGCGTTGTCGCGCGACTGGGCGACGACGGCGTGCAGGTGCTCCTCGGTCAGGCCGGTGTCGTGGAGGTAACGGGTGGCGGCCAGGGCGAACAGGGGGATGGGTCCGGCCATGCCGTACCGGCGGGTGAGCTCTTCCTGGGGGCCGGTGGAGGCGACGTTGAGCCGCTTGCCCGAGCGGCCGTTCAGCGCCCGATAGATCACGATATTTCGTGCCAGACCGCAGTGGATCAGCATCGCGGCGTCACCCAGGATGGAGGCGGCCTGGGTGCCGCCGCCCGCGATGTCGTTGTGCCAGCCCAGCCGTTCGATCCCCAGGGCTCTGGCGACCTGGACCACCGGGACGGAGTCGTTCATGTGGTAGCTGAGCAGGGCGTCGACCTCGGCGGGCTCGATCCCGGCGTCCCGGCAGGCGTCCTGGACGGCCTCGACGGCCAGATCCAGCTCACTACGGCCCGAGGCCCTGGTGAGCGCGGTCATCCCCACGCCCGCGACCGCCGCCCGGCCGGAGAAGGGCTGCATGTCCCGGCTCCCTTCTCGACGGCCGCCCACCGGGCCGGGGCGCGATCCGTCCCGGCGGGCGACGACAGTCGTCACGCTAGCCCGGCGCCCGTTGTTAGGCAAGCGCTTGCTCGGTTACCGGATGCTCGCGAAAAGTCACCGACACGAAACCGGGACTCGATCCGATGAAAGGCCGATGATGAAAGCCGATAAACGAGGTGATGGATGGATCTGCGCCAGGTGCGTTACGCCATTGCGATCGCGCGGGCGGGCAGCCTGCGCCGCGCGGCCGGCGTCCTGCACATCGCCCAGCCCACCCTCTCCGAGCAGCTCAAGGCGCTGGAGAGAGAGATCGGCGCGGAGCTGTTCACCCGCTCGTCCAGCGGCGTGCGGCTCACCGAGGCGGGAGAGGTGTTCCTCGCCCAAGCCACCGTCGCCGTGGACGCCTTCGAGCGCGCCGTGGCCGCCGCCCGCGGCAAGGGGCAGGCGCTGCGCATCGGCGTGGCGGACGGGCTCGGCGACGTGCAGGCGCGGCTGCTGTCCCACCTGCCCGGCGGGCCCCGGCTGCGCGTGGCGCCCATGAGCACCGCGGAGCAGATCGTCTCGATCACCGACGGCAGCCTGCAGGCGGGGCTCGGCTACGCCCCCGGCACGCTGCCGCGCGGCGTGGCCCGCACGCTCATCCAGCGCGCCGCCGTCCACGCCCTGCTCCCCCGCGAGCACCCGCTGACCGGCCAGGACGCGCTGCCCCTGGCCGCCCTGGCCGCCGAGCCGCTGGTCATGCCCGAGTCGGACGGCGGCCGCTTCCTGTCCGGCTTCGTCCGCCACCGCCTGCACCCCCGTCTCGGCCCGGCCGCCGCCACCCACGACCTGGCGGTGAACCTGGTCGAGTCCGGCGCCGGCTACACCCTGTGCGTACGCAAGGGGACGCCCGTGCCGGAGGCGCTGGCGTTCGTGCCGATCGCGGAGGCGGTGCCGCCCATCGAGGTCGTCTTCCTGTGGAACCGCCAGGCGGAGGTGCACGACCTCGTCACCGCGGCCCGTCAGCTCGCGCGCTCCGGTTAGACGTTATGGTCTACCGATGCGCATCTCAGAGCTGAGCGCCGAGTCCGGTGTCGCCCTGCCGACGATCAAGTACTACCTGCGTGAGGGCCTGCTGCACCCGGGTGAGCAGCGCTCTGCGACGCGCGCCGACTACGACGACACGCACCTGCGCCGGCTCCGCCTGATCCGCGCCCTGCTGGAGGTGGGCAAGCTCCCCGTCGCCTCGATCAAGAAGATCATCGAGGCGGTGGACGACGAGAGCCTGCCCGTCCACACCATGCTCGGCACCGCCCACTACGCCCTCGCGCCCGAGGTCTCCCCCGCCGAACCCGGCGACGAACTGGAGGCCGCCCGCGCCGAGGTGGACCGGGTGGTCGCCGAGCACGGCTGGCGGGTCCTCCCCGACGCGCCGCCCAGGGCGGAACTGGCCGAGATCCTCCTCAGAATGCGCAGCCTGGGCATGAAGCCGGACCTCGCCCCCTACGCCGAGGCCGCCGACCGGATCGTGCGCGAGTTCGAGATGGCGACCATCCCGTTCGACGGTCCGCGCGACGCCGCCGTGGAGGCGCTGGTACTCGGCACCGTCCTGTACGGCAAGGCGTTCGACGCCCTGAGGCGCCTGGCCCAGGAGTCGGAGTCGGCCCGCCGCCTGAAGCGCTGATTCAGGCGATCACGTGGGTCTCGCCGCCGTCCACCAGGAGCGAGGCGCCGGTGACGAAGGAGGCCGGTTCCCCGGCCAGGAACGCCACCACGTCGCCGATCTCCTGCGGGCGGCCGATGCGGCCCATCGGCGTGGCGGCGGCACGGGCGGCGAGGTTCTCGGCGCTGCCGGACAGCTCGCGCAGGCGGTCGGTGTCGACCGAGCCCGGCAGGACATTGTTGATCAGGACGCCTTCCGCGGCCACCTCCCTGGCCAGGGTCCGTACGACGCCCGCGACCGCCGACCGGGTGGCGTTCGACAGGGCCAGGCCGTCGAGGGCCTCGCGGACCGAGCGGCTGGTGATCGTGACGATGCGGCCCCAGCGGCGCGCGCGCATCTCCGGCAGCACGGCGTGGATCAGGCGGACGGTGCCGAGCAGGTTGCGCTGGACGGCCACGTCCCACTCGGCCAGGCCCATGTCCACGAAGCGGCCGGCGGGCGGGCCGCCCGCGTTGGCCACCAGGATGTCCACGGGCCCGAGGACGTCGCGGGTCTCGGCCACCACGCGCGCCGCCGCCGCGGGGTCCTCCACGTCGGCGAGGACGGCGTGCACGACGCCGCCGAACTCCTGAAGCTCGACCACCGCGTCCGCGAGGCGCTCGGGGTTGCGCGCGCTCACGCAGACGTTGGCGCCCTCCCTGGCCAGAGACTTGGCCGAGGCCAGGCCGATGCCCGCGCTGCCGCCGGTGACCAGTGCTACCTTGCCCGCGATGCCGAGATCCATACGGGCGACTATAAGCCGATCATGGGCGTATCCGCGTGAGCTTGTCGGGGTTCAGGACGCCGAGCATGGTGACGATCTTGCCGTCCCGGATCTCCAGGCTGACGAGCTGGTCGGCGCCGCCCACCGTGGTGAGCAGCGCCGGATGGCCGTTGGTCTCGCCGAGCCGCATCTCGCCGAACAGGTAGCGCGACATGAGGCCGTTCAGGAAGGCGATGACCTTGTCCCGGCCGTGGATCGGCTTGAGTGCCGCGCGCACCTTGCCGCCGCCGTCGTTCCAGATGACCACGTCCTCGTGCAGGAGCGAGGTGAGCGCGGCCATGTCGCCGCCGGCCGCGGCCTCCATGAAGCGGGTCAGGAGCTCGGTGTGCTGCTGGGCCGTGGGGGTGAAGCGGTCGCGGCCCTCGGCCAGCCGTACGGTCGCCCGGTGGTGCATCTGCCGGGCGTTGGCCTGCGTCACGCCGACGATCTCGGCGATCTCCGGGTACGGGAGCTCGAAGGCCTCCCGGAGCACGAAGACCGCCCGCTCCGGCGGCGTCAGCCGTTCCATGAGATGGAGGGTCGCGAAGGCCACGGTGTCGCGCAGTTCGACGGTGTCGAGCGGGCCCACCTGCGCGGCGGGCACCGGCTCCGGCAGCCACGGCCCGGTGTACGCCTCCCGCTTGACCCGCGCCGAGCGCAGCTGGTCCAGCGCCAGGCGCGAGACCACGGTCACCAGGAACGCCCGCGGCTCCCTGACCTCCTCCTGATCGGTCGCCTGCCAGCGGATCCAGGCTTCCTGGACGACGTCCTCCGCGTCCCACATGCTGCCGAGCAGGCGGTATGCCAGCCCGAGCAGCATGGGGCGGTGTTCCTCGAATGCGTCCACGCCCAGCATCATGCCGTCTCGTGGAGGAAGGCCGCGTGGCGGGGCCGCCAGTTGAGCTGGAGCCGGGCGCGGGCGTTGTCGGCGCCGCGCAGGCCGGTCATGAACGCCACGCCCCAGCCGCCCACGGCCGGCCTCGCCATCTCGACGGGCACCCGCGCCGGCTCCGGCGCGCCGAGCCGGGCGGCCAGCGCGGGCAGCCACTCGGCCATGGTGACCGGGGTGTCGTCGACCACGTTGAGCGCGCCGGTGAGGTCGCGGTCGAGCGCGGCGACGACCGAGGTGGCCGCGTCGTGGGTGTTGGTGAAGGAGAAGACCGAGCCGCCCTCGCCGACGACGGGCAGCTGACCGGCCAGGACCGCCCGGGTGGTGGAGCCGTCGTCGTCGTAGGCGGTGCCGGGGCCGGTCAGGTGGCCGAAGCGCAGTACCAGGCCGCCCGCCCGCGCGGTGAGCGTCTCCAGGTCGAGCAGCGCGTCGCGGACCGCCGCGAACTCCGCGGGCGGATCCTGCCAGAGCGGGGTCTCCTCGTCGGCGGGGCCGTCGCCGGGCTCGTAGGCGTAGGCGAGACCCTGGCTGATGATCCGCGCGCCCGGCGCGGCCTCGACGAGCGTGCGGGTGCCTTCGGCGCGCAGGCGGTTGGTCTGCTCCATGTCCCGCGCGAAGGTGAGCGGGTCGATCGCGTGCGGGATCGCGGTCAGCAGGTTGACGATCACATCGGGCGCGGCCGCGCGGACGTAGCGCACCGCCGCGTCGTGGTCGAGCGCGTCGAAGCCGGTGGACCGCGAGCCCGCGATCACCTCATGGCCGACCGCGTCCAGCAGCGGGACCAGCCGGCGGCCGATGACTCCGGTGGCTCCGGCGACGAGCACTCTCATGATCACTCCAAGGCTTATGGCAGGCGCTGTCGTCTACTGGACGGAACACCCCCTTGGGTTGTGACAACTTCCGTGATGAGGTTTGTGGGTGGCGAGAAATCTGATCCTTTCCGGAGGCCTCTTCCACGACTTCGAGGCCACGTCGGCGGCGCTGGCCGAGGTGCTGGCCGAGGTGGGCGTCGAGTCCGAGATCACCGAGGACATCGCCGGCGCGCTGAGCGAGCCGACCGAGGTGCCGCTCATCACCGTCAACGCGCTGCGCTGGCGGATGGACCTCGACCGCTTCGCCGACCAGCGCGAGCGATGGCGCTTCGAGCTGCCCGCGCAGGCGCGCACGACGCTGCTCGACCACCTCGACCGCGGCGGCGGGCTGCTCTGCATGCACACGGCCGCGATCTGCTTCGACGACTGGCAGGGCTGGCCTAGGGTGCTCGGCGGCTGCTGGACCTGGCCCAAGTCCCATCACCCGCCGCTGGGCTGGACGGGCGTGCGGGTGCACGGCGGCCACCCGATCGTGGCCGGGCTGCGCGACTTCGACCTCGTGGACGAGGTCTACAGCGATCTCGACGTGCTGCCCGACGTGCGGCCGCTGGCCTCGGCGAACGGCCAGCCCCTCGTCTGGGCCCGTCCGGTACGGCGCGGCCGCGTCGTCTACGACGCCCTGGGCCACGACACCCGCTCCTACGACAACGAGGTTCACCGCACCCTGCTGCGCCGGGCGGCGCTGTGGCTGCTGAAGCGGCCGGTGGAGTTCAGCGAGTAGGGGCACCGAACAGGGTGGCGACGACGGCGCGCGCGTAGTCCTCGGTGCTCACCGCCTGGTCCACGAAGTACGACAGGTGAGCCCGGTGGTAGCAGGCGCCCATCAGCAGGGAGGCGAGCGCGTCACAGTCGGCGCCGGCGGTGATCCGCCCGCCGTCCTGCTCGGAGCGCAGGATCGAGGCCAGGATCCGGATCGGCAGGTGGGGCCCGGCGTCCAGGTTCGCCAGCATCCCGCGGAACGTTCCGAGCAGCGTGGGGTCGCCGATCATGCCGGAGGCGATGGGCGCGGTGCTGGCGTAGAAGGTGATGGCGGCGAGCGCGAACTCCGTCAGGTGGGCGTTCAGGTCTCCTTCCCCCGCGGCGGCGCGCAGCCGTCTCAGCGGCGGGGCGAGCGCGGGCATGCGCTCCAGGATCACCGCCAGGAACAGCTCCTCCTTGGCGTTGAAGTGCTTGTAGAGCAGCGCCTCCGAGCATCCGGCCAGCCGGGCGATGCGCTTGGTGGTGGCACCGGCGATGCCGTGCTCAAGAATGGCCTGGTAGGCGGCCTCGATGATGCGCTCGCGAGTCTGCTCGGCTTGACGGTGAGTAGGCACTCACCCATCATAGGGGTGAGTGAGCATTTACTCACCAGAGAGGACTGTGCGGATGAAACTCACCGTCTACGGCGCGACCGGCGGCACCGGCCGCCTCTTCGTCGACCAGGCGCTGCGCGAGGGCCACGTGGTCACCGCGGTCGCCCGCCGCCCCGAGGCGGTCACGGAGGAACATCCGGGGCTCGGCGTGGTGGCCGGCGACGTCATGGAGGCCGGCACGCTGACGATCGAGCCCGACTGCGACTCCGTCGTCTTCCTCGCCGGACCGGCCAGGAGCGGCCCGCCCACGGTCTACTCCGAAGGCGTGCCCAACGTGATCGGCGCCATGGACGCCGCCGGGGTCAAGCGCCTCGTGGTGGTCACCAACGGCATGGCGGACGGCCCGTCCGACACGGTCGCGCAGCGGCTGACCAAGATCGTCATTCGCTCGCTCTTCCTGAGGACGCCCTACCAGGACAACGTCCGCGTGCTCCGGTGGATCCGCGACAGCCCGCTCGACTGGACCGTCGTCCGCCCGCCCCGCCTGCTCGACTCCCCCGCCCGCGGCTCCTACCGCACCGCCGTCGACGACTGCGTGCGCGGCGGGATGTCCATCAGCCGCGCCGACCTGGCCGACGCCGTGCTCCGCGTGCTGCCCGACCCGGACACCCACCGGCACACGGTCGACGTCGCGTACTGAAGCGGCGGCTTACCTCTTCATTGGAAAAGCCATGACATCCTTCCCTTAGGAACCTTGGGGAAGGGACGGGCATGGACAAGCCGGTCATCGTGACAGTCGACGACGACCCTGGCGTGTCGCGGGCAGTCGCCCGCGACCTCAGACGCCGGTACGGCCAGCAGTACAGAATCGTCCGCGCGGAGGCGGCGCAGCAGGGCATGGACGCCGTCAAGGAGATGCGGCTGCGCGGCGACGACGTGGCGGCCATCCTCGCCGACTACCGGATGCCGCAGATGAACGGCGTGCAGTTCCTTGAGGCCGCGATGGACATGTACCCCTTCGCCCGGCGTGTCCTGCTCACCGCCTACGCCGACACCGACGCCGCGATCCAGGCGATCAACGTGGTCGACCTCGACCACTACCTGCTCAAGCCCTGGGACCCGCCGGAGGAGAAGTTCTACCCGGTCATCGACGACCAGCTCGACGCCTGGCAGCGCACCGACCGCAAGGAGCGGGCCGAGCTGCGGGTGATCGGCGACCGGTGGTCGTCCGGGTCGTACAAGGTGCGTGACTTCCTGTCCCGCAACCAGGTGCCCTACCAGTGGATGCTGGCCGACGACCCGGAAGCGACCCAGCTCATCGCCGCCGCCGGCGAGGACTGCCGGCTGCCGCTGGTGGTCACCGCCGCCGGCGACACACTGGAGGCGCCCGACCAGGCCACGCTCGCCATGTCCGTGGGCCTGTCCACCACGCCGGCCACCGACTTCTACGACCTGATCGTCATCGGCGGCGGCCCCGCCGGGCTGGGCGCGGCCGTGTACGGAGCCTCGGAGGGACTCAACACCGTCCTGGTCGAGTCGCTGGCCACCGGCGGCCAGGCCGGGCAGAGCTCCAGGATCGAGAACTACCTGGGCTTCCCCGACGGCGTCTCCGGCGCGCAGCTCGCCGACCGGGCCCGCCGCCAGGCGCTGAAGTTCGGGGCCGAGATCCTCACCGCCCGCAAGGTCGCCAGCCTGGAGCCGCGCGGCCAGGCCCGGGTGATCGGCTTCCACGACGGCGGCGAGATCGCCGCGCACGCCGTCATCCTGGCGACCGGCGTCAGCTACCGCAGGCTGACCGCCCCCGGCCTGGACGACTTCGTCGGCCAGGGCGTCTACTACGGCGCCGCCCTCACCGAGGCCCCCTCGTGCAGGGACAGCGAGGTCTGCATCGTGGGCGCGGCCAACTCGGCCGGGCAGGCCGCCGTCTACCTGTCGGGATTCGCGAGCAAGGTCAATTTGTTGGTGAGAGGTGACGGACTGGAGGCCTCCATGTCGCACTACCTCATCGAGCAGATCGCGGCGATCCCGAACATCGAGGTCCACGTGCAGACGCACGTGACGGCCGGGCACGGTGACGGGCATCTGGAGCGGGTGACCGTCTCCACCAAGGGCGAGGAACGCGACATCGACACCCAGTGGATGTTCGTGTTCATCGGGGCCGAGCCGTACACCGACTGGATGGGCGAGGCCGTGGAGCGGGACGCGCGCGGATTCGTGCTGACCGGGCCCGACCTGGTGCAGGGCGGCAAGCGGCCGCGCAACTGGTCGGCGCGGCGGGAGCCGTACTTCCTGGAGACCAATGTGCCCGGGGTGTTCGCGGCCGGCGACGTGCGGGCCGATTCGATCAAGCGGGTGGCCTCGGCCGTCGGCGAGGGGGCGATGGCCGTCTCGCTCGTGCACCGTTACCTGGAGAAGCAATGACCGATCTACACGGTGAACAACCGGACGTGGCGTGCGCGGTCGTCGACAGCGGCCACGGGCCCATCGACATAGACGAACTGCGCAAGCTCTTCCTGTTCGAGAAGCTCACCGACGGGCAGCTCACCAAGCTGGCGATGAGCGGCAAGGTGGTGGAGTTCGCCGCCGAGGAGAACATCGTCACGCAGGGCGAGCCGGCCGAGTGCTTCGCGGTGCTGATCTCCGGTGAGATCCAGATGATCCAGGAGACCCTCAGCGCGGGCACGGTCGCCATGCCCCGCACCTCCCAGCCCGGTGTGTACGGCGGCGCCACCTCCGCCTACCTGGCCGACCGGGCGCCCGGCACCTACCAGCACACGCTGCGCGCGACGGCGCCGACGCGGATGTTCATCCTGCCGGGCAAGAAGTTCGCGCACATCGTGACCGAGTGGTTCCCGATGGCGATGCACCTGCTCGACGGCGTGCTGTCCGGCGGCAGGATGCAGCGGGAGGTCATCGACCGGCGTCAGCGGCTGACCGCCCTGGGCACGATCACCGCGGGCCTGACCCACGAGCTGAACAACCCCTCCGCCGCGGCGGTGCGGGCGGTGGGCGAGCTGCGCCAGCTGATCAAGGACTCCCGCATGCAGCTCGCGCAGCTGGCCGAGGACGGGATACCGCCGAGCAAGCTCCGGCACATGATCGAGATGCAGGACGCGTGCGCGAGCGCCGTAGGCCGGCTTCCGCCCCGCAGCCCGCTGGAGATCTCCGACGCCGAGGACGAGCTGGGCGAGGCGCTGGAGGCCATCGGCGTGAGCGACGCGTGGGACCTGGCGCCCGCGCTGGTCAACGCGGGCTTCGACCAGATGAACCTGGACAAGATCACACAGAAGGTGGGCCGCGAGCACGTGCCCGGCGCGCTGCGCTGGCTGGCCGAGGCGGTCGAGATCTCGCAGATGCTCAACGAGGTGACCGAGGCCACCGAGCGCATCACCAAGCTGCTGGCCTCGGCCAAGCAGTACTCGCAGATGGACCGCGCGCCGTTCCAGATGGTCGACGTGCACGACCTGCTGGACAGCACGGTCACGATCTTCCGCGGCAAGATCGGCCCGGGGATCACCGTGGTCACCGACTACGACCGCACGCTGCCGACGATCCCCGCCTACGCCGGCGAGCTCAACCAGGTGTGGACCAACCTGATCCACAACGCCCTGGACTCCATGGGCGAGGAGGGCACGCTCACGATAAGGACGGCCCACGACGAGGACGAGGCCATCATCGAGATCGGCGACACCGGCCCCGGCGTGGCCGAGGCCATAAGGGATCGCATCTTCGAGCCGTTCTTCACCACGAAGACCGTCGGGCAGGGCACCGGCCTCGGGCTGGACATCTCCTACCGGATCGTGGCGGGGCGGCACGGGGGCGAACTCAAGTGCCGGTCGGTGCCGGGAGACACCTGGTTCGAGGTACGGCTGCCGCTCAGAGAGACCGTCCAGACCCAGGCATGACCACCTCAGCAGGCCGTCTCAGCATGCGGTCCAGGTGACCCAGCCCTGGCCTCGGGCGGTGACCTTCCAGCCCGCCGGGGGCGCGCCCGCCTCCGGCGCGGCCACGACCGTGCACAGGCCCTCGGGCAGAGGGCCCTCGGCCGGTCTGACGCGTTCGACCGCGGTCCAGTGCACCCGGTGGATCAGATGCACCCAGATGTTCCACTTCACCCGGGTGTCGAGGCCGACGCGGCCGTGCGTGAGCCGGGGCAGGCCGTCGTTCCCGGCCGCCGGTGCCGACTTGGGCGCGAGGTCAGCCGCGAAGGCCACGTTGGGCACGGCCAGCGCGAAGGCCAGCACGAGCGCGCCCGCCGTCCTCGTGTGAGTCACCCCCTTCTCACGGACCTGCTCCTTCTCCCGGATCAGCCCCTTTGTGGGGACCAGTGCCGCGGCGGTGATCGCGGCCAGCAGGACGAGCGCCGCGAGCGAGGCGCCCACCGGGTCGAACCGGTCGCGTACACCGCTGAGGAAGGCGGTCTCGGGGAAGTCGAAGGCGATGTAGTGGTAGCGGGTCAGCCGGTCGCCCGCGTACCAGGCGGCCAGCCCGCCGGACAGCGCCAGCAGCCCCGCCGCCGCCGACGCGCCCGCCAGGGCCGCCCGCCGCCGTGAGCGCAGCAGCGCCGCCAGCCCCACGAGCGTCCACGCCACCGCCACGCAGGCCAGGTAGCGCCCATAGGCGTAGTTGCCGACCCGGTGCTCGTCGGGCAGGGCCGCCGACGACGCGTACGCGATCCCCAGGGTGAGCGCCAGCGCCACCCCCGCCGCCACACGGTACGGCGAGCCCCTGCGCACCAGCACCACCAGCGCCGCCACGATGCCGACCCCGGCCATGCCCCAGGTGGCCGTGACCAGGTACCAGATCTGCCCGGCCGCCCCGGCCAGCGACCGCGCCTGCCCCTCCAGGCTGGTCATCCGCTCCAGCGCCAGCCCGGACAGGTCCTTGGCGCCGCCGGGATACAGGGCGGCCTTGAGCCGGGCGTTGACCAGCATCCCCGCGCCCCCGGCGGCCGCGGCGGCCCCCAGCGCCCAGAGCCCGGCCCGCCGCGGCACCCGCCGCCAGGCCAGCACGCTCAGCACACACACCACGAATACCCCGAACAGGATCGCGCCGCGCATGTGCATGGCCAGAGCGAGCCCGGACAGCGCCCCCGCCACCACCCCGGGCACCACGCTCCGGCGGGTCACCAGGTCGTGGAGGGCGACCAGCCAGCCCAGCACCAGCGTCGGCAGCACCGCGTCCACCAGCGCCAGCCCGGAGAACACCAGCAGCGACGGCGCCAGCCCGGCCACGAACGCCAGTGTCAGCGCCGCCCGCCGCCCGAGCGCCAGCCGCCGCAGCACCAGGTACGCCAGCGGGAACGCCGAGGCGGAGACCACCGCCCCGAGCCCCGACACCAGCCGGTAGACGGTGGCCGGGTCGGTGCTCAGCCAGGAGAGGGGCGCCAGCAGCAGCGGGTAGCCGCCCTGGTAGAAGGTGCTGCCGGAGTAGTCGCCGCCGGGCCCGCCGGCCAGCCAGCGGGCGGCCAGCAGGTAGCCGATCTCGTCGGGGTTGGCCACGGGCCCCGCGTGGTAGCGGAACAACCACAGCCGCAGCAGCAGGTGGGCGAGCCAGCCGCCGGCCAGCGACCACAGCAGGCGCGCGGGACGAGAACGGGATACGGGCGCCGGTCCGGCGACCGGGCGATCGATGACTGACGTCTGCATAGTGCGGCGATTCCATCGATCACCGCCTAACCCGCCCGTTACCCCATCCGGTTATGCGGGCGTTATGCCTGTCCCGAGATCATGTCCATGAGCCGAGCGGAGATCTTCTCGCCGTCGGCGCGGAAGCCGTTGTGCTCGTACTCGTTGGTCACCCAGGTGCGGACGTTGCCCACGTGGGCCGCGGTCTCCAGCGACAGCCGAGCGTCCACGTACATGTCGTCGTGGTAGACCACCGCGGCCACCGGCACCTGGTTGCCGGCCAGGCGGTCCGGGTCGTAGAGCGGGCCCAGGGTGGCGTCGGCGGCCAGCGCGTGCGCGGCTTCCCGGTAGGGGCGCAGGGCGCGGATCTCGTCGAACATCCACGGGTAGGTCATCTCGCCGGTGAACGTGCCGGGCTCGTCGAGCTCCTTGGGGCGCAGCCGTTCCGCCGACCAGTCGGTGGCGGCGCCCTGGGCGTAGCAGGGCTCGTGCATGAGGGCGTACAGGGGGGCGCCGATGAAGCCGGTCGCGGCCATGACGCCGTAGAGGAAGGTGTCCGACAGGCGGTCGCCCGCCCACGCCTCGTCCAGCAGCCAGTGCACGCTCTCGAATCCGTCGCTCATGCCGAACTGCATGCCGAGCATCTGGAAGCGGCGGTGGGTGAGCACGTCGCCGTCGGGCAGCACGACCTCGTTGGCCAGCAGGTGGTGCGCGACGCGCTCGACCACGGCGGCGTCCTCGGGGTAGCGCCGGTAGTACGCGGCGGTCTTCTCCACGACCCTCGGGTAGGTGCGGGCGTAGACGTCGTCGGCGGTGGCGGTGAGGCCGGGCAGGCCGCCGGTGATATGACAGGCCTTGAGGCCCTCGGGGGCCAGCGACAGGTACGTCATGGTGAGGAAGCCGCCGTAGCTCTGGCCCCAGGTCTCCCACCGTTCGACGCCGAGCGCCTTCCTGATGTGCTCGCAGTCGCGCACGATCGAGTCGGCGCGGAAGTGGCGGTAGTAATCGGCGCCGGCGGGCTGGGCGGGGGTGCTCCTGCCGGTTCCGCGCTGGTCGAGCAGGAGCACGCGGTGGGTCTTCAGGATGTGGCGGAAGTGGGCCTTGCCGAACAGGCGGGGGGACTTTCCGCCGGGGCCGCCCTGCAGGAACACCGCCCACGGCAGGTCGTCGCCGGCCTTGGGCGGGTCGGCGATCTCGCGGGCGAAGACCTGGATGGCGGGGCCGCCCGGGTCGTCGTGGTCGAGCGGAACGGTGAACTCATGGTCGACGGCGGTCAGGCCGGGCATCGTCACTCTCACCCCGCAACCCTAGCCAGCCCACGTATCTCGGCCGTTCCCGGGCATGTGCCGCGAAGATCTCCGCGGCCAGCCGCCGTACCTCGCCTGACCGCTCGGCCACCGCGCCGTCCGGATGCCACACGAGCAGGTGGCGCATCGTGAGCGGCGTCCCGGCCAGCGGCCTGATCACCAGCCCGGGGCTTTCGGCGAACGTGGCGCGGCAGGGCGCGACCGCGCCGCCCGCGGTGACCATCTCCCTGATCACCCAGCCGTCCGAGGCCTTGTGCGGGGTACGCGGCGCGAACCCGGCGCGTACACAGGCCAGCAGGAAGCACTCGGGCCAGCCGCCGCCGTCCGGCGGCGCCAGCACGAACGACTCCCCCGCCAGCTCGGCGAGGTCGATCTCCTCGCGTACGGCCAGCCGGTGCCGCTCCGGCAGCGCGATGAAGACCGGCTCCTCGGCGATCACCTCGCAGCGCAGCGGGGTCGGCGGGCGCAGCTCGTGCTCGCGGTAGTCGGCCACGACCGCGGCGTCCAGGCGTCCGGCGGCGACCAGGTCGCACAGCAGCCGGGGCGAGTCGTCGGTGAAGGAGCTGACCTGGTCGCCCAGCCGTTCGATGAGGCCGGGCAGGATCGGGCCGGCGACGCCGCCCAGCCGTACCTCTCCTTGGGGGTGTGCGGCGGCGCCGCGGACGAGCTCGTCCATGCCCATGAGCAGCAGCCGCGAGCGCTCCAGCACGTACTCGCCGAGCGCGGTGGGCACCACGCCCTGCCTGCCGCGCGCGAACAGCTGGCCGCCGAGCGCCCGCTCGATGCGCTGGAGCTGCGCGGTGAGCGCGGGCTGCGAGGTGCCGAGCGCGGCGGCGGCCTTGGTCAGGCTGCCCGCGTCGGCGATGGCGCAGACGGTCCGCAGGTGGCGTAGTTCCAGGCTCATGGCGTCACTCGGTGAAGTCGGCGGCGCCGAGGCGGCGGCGGTTCACCTCCAGGCGCAGGACGTCCGGCCGGTTGTAGTGGCCGGCCGGGTCGAAAGCCTGGCGTTCGCCGCGCACGACGGCGGGGTCGATGTCGGCGACGACCAGGCGTTCCTCGCCGGAGACCGGCTCGACGATCCACTCGCCGTCGGGTCCGGCGATGGCCGAGCCGCCGTCGGCGCGCGAGCCGAGGTCCTTCAGCGCCTCGTGGAACGGGAAGTCGGCGGGCACGTCTGCATAGGAGAACAGGGCGCCGGCGGCCAGCGAGTAGACGCGGCCCTCGCGGGCGACGAAGCGGGTGATGTCCTTGGTCAGGCTCGTGGATCCGGGCCAGACGGAGACGTGCAGGTCGATGCCCTGGGCGTAGAGGGCCTGCCGGGCGGTGGGCATCCAGTTCTCCCAGCAGTTGAGGCCGCTGACCCTGATGTCCTTGTACGCGTGGGCGCGCAGGCCGTGTCCGTCGCCGATGCCCCACACGAGGCGTTCCTCGAAGGTGGGCATGAGCTTGCGATGGGCGGAGACGACGCCGTGGTCGGGCGAGATGGCGACCAGCGTGCAGTAGACGGTGCCGACGGACCGCTCGGTGATGCCGAGGTAGGTGAAGACGCCGAGGTCGCGCACGGCCTCCGTGATCGTGGCCAGCTCGGGCCCGTTCAGCTCGACGGCGGCGTCCAGGTAGTAGGCGTAGGCCTGCTTCTGGTCGGCGTTGCCGAACTGCGCGCCGTTGGTCTTGTCCACCCAGAACGGATAGCCGGACAGGAACGTCTCGGGGAAGGCGACCAGCTCGATTTCACCGGCGCGCGCCTGCTTGAGAACGTCGAGGACCTTGGTCGTGCCGGCCTGGGGGTCGAGCCAGGGGCAGCGGGCCTGGGCGGCGGCGATTCGCATGGCGTGATCCTATAGCTCCTGATACGCTACCCAAGCGAGCGCTTGGTTCACCGTGAGGGGCTGACGCATGAGGTTCTCGACCTTCCACCTTTTCCACCGGTTCGACGGCCAGAGCTTCAAGGACGTCTACGACTACCACCTGGAGCTCATCGAACTGGCCGAAGAACTGGGCTTCGACGGGGTACGGCTGGCCGAGCACCACTTCCGCGACTACGGCGTCGTGCCGAACCTGTTCACGCTGCTGGCCCACGCCGCCGCCCGCACCACGCGGATCAGGCTCGGCACCGGCATCGTCGTGCTGCCCCTGCACAACCCGATCCACGTGGCCGAGGAGGCCGCGCTCGTGGACGTGCTCTCCGGCGGCCGGCTCGACCTGGGCATCGGGCGCGGCTACCAGAGCTTCGAGTTCGAGGGCTTCGGCATCGACCTGGCCGAGGCGCGCGACCGCTTCAACGAGGCGCTGGAGGTCGTGCTCGGCCTCTGGACCTCCGCCGAGTTCCGGCACGAGGGCAAGTTCTACAAGACCGGGGCCGAGGTCACGCTCACCCCGCGCCCGTTGCAGAGCCCGCACCCGCCGATCCACGTGGCCGCCGTCTCCCCCGAGACCGTCACCATGTACGCCGAGCGCGGGCTGCCCATCCTGGCCGACCCCGCCGCGACGTTCAGGAAGGTCGCGAGCGCGGCCGAGCGCTGGCGCGAGACCGCCCGCCAGGCGGGCCACGCCGGGGACGCCGACCTGGTGGTGGCGCGCAGCGTCTACGTCGCGCCGACGGTCGAGCGGGCCCGCGCGGACCAGGCCCGCTTCGAGGCCGCCTTCGACCGCTCACGCATCTTCAACGAGAAGAGCGCGCCGATCGACCCCAGGACCGGCAAGGCCGCCCAGGGCTTCGAGTACTACCAGGACCGCTACCTCAAGGGCGGCGAGGTCTCCAACGACTTCCGCTGGGAGCAGCTGGAGGTGATCGGCGACCCGGCCCGGGTGATCGAGCAGATCACGCTGCTGCGCGACGCCGGCTTCTCGAACCTGCTGTGCGACTTCGGCAGCACCCGGCCGTTGCCGCTGGAGGAGATGAAGCAGGTGATGCGGTTCTTCGCCACCGAGGTCATGCCCGCCTTCCGCTGATATTTCATGAAGCCTCACCCCCCACCAGGAGGCGCGATGATCCACAACCTGACCCTCTCCGACGTCCTGTCCGAGCACGCGCGCAGCCGTCCCGGGACCACCGCGGTGGTCGACGGCGAACTGCGCCTGACCTACCCTCACCTGGACGCGCGGGTGTCCCGGCTGGCCGGCGCCCTGGCCGGGCGCGGGGTGGCGGCGGGGGACCGGGTGCTGTGGCTGGGACAGAACTCGCACGCCATCCTGGAACTGCTGCTGGCCTGCTCCCGCCTGGGCGCCGTCTTCTGCCCGGCCAACTGGCGGCAGTCGGCCGGCGAACTGCGCTTCGTCCTGTCCGACCTCTCGCCGAAGGTCGTGGTGTGGGAGCACTCCGACACCACCGCCGCCCTGGTGCCCGGCTCCGGCCTGGCCGAGGTCGACACGCCCGCGTCGTGGGTGCGGGCGGGCGAGGAGTACGAGGAGTTCCTGGCCTCGGGGGAAGCGCACGATTTCCCGCCGGTCGAGGACACCGTGCCGGTGCTGGCCCTGTACACGGCCGCGTTCGACGGACGGCCGAACGCCGCGTTGCTGAGCAGCGCCGCGCTGGTGGCGCACAGCGCCTCCCTGCTCGTGGTCCGCCAGATGGAGCCCGGCTTCACCTTCCTGGACAACGGGCCGCTGTTCCACGTGGGCACGATGATGTTCTGCCTGGCCACGTTGCAGATCGGGGGCACGAACGTGCTCATGCCGGCGTTCGACGCCGAGGAGCTGTGCCGGCTGGTAGACGCGGAGAAGGTCACGCAGGCGTTCCTGTTCGGGCAGATGATCGACGCCGTGGCGGCGGCCAACGCGGGCGGCAAGTACGACCTGTCCTCGCTGCGCTTCATCTCCCACTCGGCCGAGTGGGACGAGATGACCACCGTGGACGACTCGCCGTGGTGCCGCTCCAAGATGGGCGGGTACGGGCAGACGGAGGTGGGCGGCATGCTGACCTTCCTGGGCCTGGCGCCGGGCGCGGCGGGTTTCGCGGGCCGCCCCTCGCCGATGGTCCAGGTCCGCATTCTGGCCCCCGACGGTACGGAGCTGCCGCCGGGTGAGGTGGGCGAGATCTGCGCCCGCGGCAAGAGCCTCTTTTCCGGATATTTCGCCCGGCCGGAGCTAAATGCCGCCAAGTCGGTGTACGGCTGGCACCACACCGGCGACCTGGGCCGGCGCGAACCCGACGGCACCATCACCTTCGTCGGCCCCAAGCTCCGGATGATCAAGTCGGGCGCCGAGAACATCTACCCCGCCGAGGTCGAGCGGGCGCTCAAGACGCACCCCGCCGTGGCCGACGCCGCCGTCGTCGGGGTGCCCGACGAGCGCTGGCACCAGGCCGTCAAGGCGGTCGTGGTGGCCAGGTCCGGGCAGACGGCCACGGCGGAGGACCTGATCGAGCACGTCAGGACCACCCTGGCGAGCTACAAGAAGCCGCGCGAGGTGGTCTTCGCCGAGGAGATCCCGAAGAAGGGATTCACACCCGACTACGACGCCCTCGACGAGCGCTACGGCGGCGGCAACTACCCCGGCGTGTAGTCCAGCGGGAGACCGGCGGCGAGGTGGGCCAGTGCCCGGTCGATCTCGGCCGGGCCGTCCATGTCCGGGTCCTTGGCCCAGTCGAACCAGACGCTCACGACGACGCCGACGATCGCGCCGGTGATGTTGCGCGTCTCCGGATCGCCGGCCGGACGGCCGGAGCGGCGCGCCAGCATCTCCTGGATGGTGCCGATCGCCCCGCTGACGTTCTCCAGGCTCGCCGTCCACAGCTCGGGCACGGTCAGCATGAGCTTCTCGCGTTCGAGCCCTTCGGCGACCTCCTCCTCGCTCTGCGCGGCGAAGATGGCCCGCATGGCCTGACGCATGGCCTCGACCGGGTGCAGGTCGCCGGGCAGCGCGTCCAGCGCCTGCACGAACGGCGGGAACTGGTCGAGCAGCACCAGGTCTTCCTTGGTGGCGAAGTAGCGGAAGACCGTGCTGGGCGCGACCTCGGCGGCCTCGGCGACCTGCTCGATCGTGGTGGCCGCGTACCCCTGCTCGCGGAACAGGCGTAGCGCCTCCTTCTGGATCAAGGCCTTCGTCCTGGCTTTCTTGCGCTCGCGCAGCCCGCTCATGATCCCCATTCTGCCGCTCCGCGACGTCTCCTACAAAATGGTGGTCAACTTTGAAATCGGAGTCTACTCTCGAAATTATGGAATTCCCGAAAACCTTCACGAACCGCCCCGAGCTGCCCATCACCCGCGTGGCGTCCTACGACGGCCACCCCGGCTGGCTGGTCACCCGGCACGCCACGGTCAGGCAGGTGCTGGCCGACCCGCGTTTCAGCGCCCGGCAGGAACTGCGGCGCCCGATGTTCCGGCCCGTGCGGGTCAACGGGCCCCGCGAGCCGGCCGCGCCCGGCTGGTTCTCCGCCATGGACGCGCCCGAGCACACCCGGTACCGGCGCCACCTGCACACCTGGTTCACCGCCCGCAACCTCAGGAAGCTCGAACCCCGGGTCACCGAGATCGCCCGCGAGCTCCTGGACGCCATGGACGACCCGGCCGACCTGGTCCGCGACTACGCGATGCCGCTTCCGTCCCGGGTCATCTGCGAGATCCTCGGCGTGCCGTACGCCGACCACGAGTTCTTCGAGGCCGAGACCGCGATCGTCGCCGCCTACGAGCCGGAGTCCGCCCAGGCCGCCATGATCCGGCTGACCGGCTACATCCGCGGGCTGGTCGAGCGCGGGCCGGCGGAGGGCGTCCTGGCCGAGCTGATCGAGAACGGCAGCGGCCTCACCCACGAGGAGCTCGCCAACATCGGCCTCGGCCTGCTGACCGCCGGGCACGAGACGACCGCGCACATGATCTCGCTCGGCGTGCTCGCGCTGATGGAGCATCCCGGCCAGCTCGCCGCGCTGGCCGCCGATCCGGAGCTGATGGACTCGGCCGTCGAGGAACTGCTGCGCTACCTGTCGATCCTGCACCTGGGCGCGCCCAACCGGGTCGCGCTGGAGGACGTGGAGCTCGACGGCGTCATGGTCCGGGCGGGCGAGACGGTGACCGTCAGCCTGCCCGCCGCCAACCGCGACCCCGAGGTGTTCACCGGCCCCGAACGTCTCGACCTCGCCCGCCCCGAGGCGCGCGAGAACCTCGGCTTCGGCCACGGCGCCCACCTGTGCCTCGGCCACAACCTCGCCCGGATGGAGATGGCCGTGGCCTACCGGGAGCTGTTCGCGCGCCGGCCGGCGCTCCGGCTGGCCGTACCCTCCGAGCAGGTCGTGCTGCGGACGGACGCGGTGGTGTTCGGCGCGGTCAGCATCCCCGTGACCTGGTCCTAGAGGATCGCGAGCGGGTTGAGCGGGCTCGCGGTGCCGCCCTCCAGCCGCAGCGGCGCCGCCACGAAGACGAAGTCGGTACGGCCGGCCGCCGCGAGCTCCTCCAGCCACAACATCTCGACGAGATGGATGCCGTGGCGGTGCAGAAGGATCAGGTGGAGATCGTCCTCTAGTTCCTCGTCGGCGAGCTGACGTTCGTTCAGCCCGCCGATCGCCGCGTTGTCGCAGGCCACGACGGCCACGTCGCGCGCGGCCAGCCACCGCCCCGCATCGGCGGACAGGCCGGGCTGCCCCGACCAGTACTCCTCGGGCGAGCGCCCCCACACCAACGGCCACCCGGTACGGATCACCGCCACGTCACCGGGCGAGACGTCGGCGACGGCGGCCAGTTCCCCGGGCGTGATCCGGTGCCCGGCGGGAAGGTGCTCCACCCCCAGGTGACGCGGCACGTCGAAGAGCACGCCCTTCGCCACCACGCCGCCCACCTGGTCGATCCCGCACTTCTTGGCCCCGTAGGAGCGGACCTCGGCGGCCGGGTGCCCGTTGTACAGTTCCTCGCCCGACCACATGTGGCACAGCGCGTCCATGTGGGTGGTGGTGCCGTGCGCGGAGACGATCAGCGCATCGTCCGCCATGCGCAGGCCCGCGCCGACCGGCCGGGCGCCCGCGGCGAAGTCGGCGCCGTCGATGGACATGTAGTGCTGCGGCAGCGGCCTGCCGCGCAGGTGGGGCCCGCGGCGTCCGATCGGGGCGGCCAGGCTGACCACCTGGCCGGTGACGGCGGCGCGCAGCGCGCTCAGGACGGCGGGGCCGTTCAGGAGGTTGAGAGTGCCGCGCTGATCGTCTGGGCCGAAGCGGCCCCAGTTGTTAGGCTCGGAAACCAAGTAAGCGCTTCCTTTCATGCGGAGGTCTGATGCACTGCGATCCCCGGTTCTCGCGGGTGCGCGAGGTGTTCGAGCGGCAGTTCGCCGACGGCGAGGAACTTGGGGCGGCCTTCGCCGTCTATCTGGACGGCGAACTCGTCGTGGACCTGTGGGGCGGCGCCGCCGACCGCCACACGGGCCGCGCGTGGGAGGCGGACACACCCGTCTTCGCCTACTCCTGCACGAAGGCGCTGACCGCCGCCGTCGCGCTGAGCGTGGTCGACGACGTCACCGCGCCCGTCACCCGCTTCTGGCCGGAGTTCGCCACGCCGGAGACGACCGTGGAGCACCTGCTCACGCACCAGGCGGGCCTGCCGGTGATCGAGGACCCGGTCCCCGTGGAGTCGTTCGATGACCTGCCCGCCATCGCCGGCCGCCTCGCCCGCCAGCGGCCCCTCTGGCGGCCCGGCACCGCCCACGGCTACCACGCGCTGACCTACGGTTTCCTGGTCGGCGAGGTGGTACGCCGCGTGAGCGGCCGTTCGATCGGCTCCCTGGTGGCCTCGGAGATCGCCGGCCCGCACGCCCTGGACCTCTGGGTGGGCGCCCCGGACGACGTGATCGACCGCGCCGCCCGCCTCACCACCCGGCCCCCATCCGGTACGGCTCCCGCCACCGCGATGCCCCCCGACACCCCGGCGGCCCAGGCGGCCCTGGACCCGGACAGCCTCATGAACCGCGCGCTCGGCAACCCCGGCATGAACCTGCTCAAGGGCGGCGCCAACCACCCCGTCGTCCTGCGCGCCGGCTGGCCGGCGGCGGGCGTGGTCACCACCGCCAAGGCCCTGGCCGGCTTCTACCGGACCCTGATCGCCGGCGACCTCCTCCCTCTGGACCGCCTGAAGGACGCGCTGCGCCGCCGCGTGGAGGGACCGGACCGGGTGCTGCTCTTGGACAGCTCCTTCGGCCTCGGCTTCTCCCGCCCCTCGACGACCTTCCTCACCCCGCCCAAGGCGGTGGAGGCGTTCGGCCACGGCGGCCTGGGCGGCTCCCTCGGCCTCGGCGACCCGGCCCGCGGACTGGCCCTGGCCTACGTCATGAACCGCCTGGCCGGCAGCGTGACGGGCAACCTGCGCGCGTACCGGCTGGCCGAGGCCGTCTACGCCTGCCTTTGACGGGTTCAATGCATGGTGATGCCGCCGCTCACCGAGAGCGTCTGCCCGGTGACGTAGGCGGCCCGATCGGTACACAGGTAGGCGACCAGCCCGGCCACGTCGGCCGGTTCGCCGAGGCGGCGGAGCGGGATGCTCTTGGCGATCTTCTCGACCAGGCCGGGCTTCTCCTCCGCCACCCGGCGCAGCATCGGGGTGTCCGTCGGCCCGGGACAGACCACGTTGGAGGTGACGTTGCCCCGCGCCGCCTCCCTGGCCAGCGTCTTGGCCAGTCCGAACAGGCCCGCCTTGGTAGCCGCGTACGCGCCCTCCCCGCCGGAACCGGCCCGCGCGCCGTCCGACGAGACGAACACCAGCCGCCCCCACTCCCGTTCGAGCATCCCCGGCAGCAGCAGCTTGGTGAGCAGCATGGGGGCGCGCAGGTTGACCAGCCACATGAGGTCCCAGGCGGCAGGATCGCTGTCGACGAACGGCTCCACGATCGACACCCCCGCGTTGTGCACGAGGATGTCCACCGCCCCCACCTCAGCGCAGAACTCGCCGACGGAACCGGCGTCGGCCAGGTCCACCCGGCGCGCCTCCGCCCGTCCCGGCCCCTCCGTCCAGGCGGTCCCCCCGGAGTCCACGACCCAGGGGAACGTGTGCGCCAGTTCGGCCGCCACCTTGTCCGCCGTCTCCTGCTGGACGTCGGCCACGACCACGTGCGCGCCGAGCGACACGAGATCCGCGCAGATGGCGGCTCCGATGGCCCCGGCCCCGCCGGTCACCACCGCCCGCCGTCCGTCCAGCCGCAGTCCTTCCATCTCCCTCACCTCTTCCGCTCAGGAGCACCGCCCCACGCCGCGACGAGGTCCGCGGCACTCACGCGCGTGGCCAGCAGTCCCAGTGTGTGCTTCAGTACGGCTGCCGCATAGTCGTCCGGCACCCCTGCCACCGCGTCCTTGACCACGCTCACGCGGTAGCCGAGGTTGACCGCCTCCAGGGCCAGGCCGGGGATGCCGAGGTTGAGCGACACCCCTGTAGCCACGACGGTAGTGACGCCGAGGGAGCGCAGCGTCATGTCGAGCGAGGTGCCGGTGAACGGCGAGAAGCCGTGGTGGCGCCGGTTCTCCAGGTCGCCGGGGGCCATCAGGCCGTCGAGGACCTCCACGGCCGCGGTGCCCTCCAGCATGTGCCCGGGATCGCGGAGCAGCCCGGCGATGAACGGGCAGTTGTCGGTGTGCGAGCCGGCCCGGTCGGGGCGGAAGGCGGCGGTGCAGTGGATGACGGGCATCCCGGCGGCCCGCGCGGCGTTCAAGACGGCCGTGGTGTTGGCGACGACGTCGTGTTTGTCGCAGGCGGCGACCAGTTCCGGAAATTTCGTGAGATCGCCGATGACACCGCGCTGCATCTCCATCACCAGCACAGCCGTTCCGCCCATCCAGACCTCCAGCCAAGCGCTTGCTTGCCAAGGAGCCTAACATCACCCGCGTGAGGAAGGCCGGCCGGGCGGAGGAAGGTCAGCCGCAGGGAAGAAGGCCAGTCGGGCGAAGGAAGGTCAGTCGCGCGGAAGCAGGCCGGTCGCACGGAGGAAGGTCAGTCGCGCGGCAGTTGGGAGGACGGGGCGTCCTCGTCGCCCACCACGCGCTTGATCGCCACCCACAGCCCATAGGGATGCCCCCGCACCGGCAAAGGTCCCGCGCCCGGATCCACCCGCAGTTCCTTCACCAGCGCGACGCACATCAGCATCATCACCACCACGAACGGCAGCGCGATGATGATCGTGGCCTGCTGCAGCCCGGTCAGGCCGCCGGAGATCAGCAGGACCACCGCCACCGCCCCGATCAGCACGCCCCACACGATCACCAGGGTGCGCGGCGGGTGCAGGGAGCCGCGGGTGGAGAGCGAGCCGAGCACGAGCGAGGCCGAGTCGGCGCCGCTGACGAAGTAGAGGGCGATGAGCACCACGGCCACGACGGTGGTGACGGCGGCCAGCGGCAGGTTGTTCAGCAGGGCGAACAGCGCGGCCTCCGAACCCTTCGCGATGGCGGGGGCGAAGTCGGCGGTCCCGGCGCGCTGCATGGTCAGCGCGCTGCCGCCGCTCACGCAGAACCAGATGACACTGACCGCGCTCGGCACCAGCATGACGCCGACGATGAACTCGCGGATCGTGCGCCCGCGCGAGATGCGGGCGATGAACGCGCCGACGAACGGCGCCCACGACAGCCACCACGCCCAGTAGAAGATCGTCCAGGCGCCCAGCCACTCCTTGCTGGTGAACGCCCCGGTCCGCGTGGACATGGCGATGAGGTCGGACAGGTAGCCGCCGATCGAGGCGGGCACCAGGTCGAGGATGGCGACCGTGGGGCCGAAGACGAAGATGACGAGGGCCAGCACCAGCGCCAGGTACACGTTGACGGTGCTGAGCCACTGCACGCCGCCGTGCACCCCGGTCGCCGCCGAGATCACGAAGCACAGGGTCAGCACGATGATGATGATCACCTCGGCGCGCCGGCCGCTGAAGTCGAAGAGCTCGTTGAGCCCGTACTCCACCTGGAGGGCGCCGAGTCCGAGGCTGGTGGCGGTGCCGAAGACGGTGGCGAGGATGGCCAGCAGGTCCAGGACCCGGCCGATGCCCTTGCGCCGGCCGAACAGCGGCTCGAACGCGGCGCTGAACTGGTTGCCCCGCCCCTTGCGGAAGGTCGAGTACGCCAGCGCGAGACCGGTGATCGCGTAGATGGCCCAGGGGTGCAGCGTCCAGTGGAACAGCGTGTACTCCATGGCCGTGCGCGCGGCGTCCGCGGTGCCCGTCTGGACGCCGATGCCGGGCGGCGGCTTGAAGTAGTGGGTGAGCGGCTCGGCGACGCCGTAGAACATGAGGCCGATGCCCATGCCGGCGGCGAACATCATCGCCATCCAGGCCAGCGTGGTGAACTCGGGGGTGTCGTCGTCGCGGCCGAGCCGTACCTTGCCATAGCGGCTGGCGGCGAGCACGAGCGCGAGCACCAGGAAGAAGTCGGCGGCCACCACGAACACCCAGCCGCAGTTGGTCAGGACCCAGCCCAGGGCGCTCGCGCCGACGGCGTTCAGCGACGCGGCGTTGACGGCGCCCCAGATCACGACGCCGAGCAGCAGAACCACGGCGATCGCGAACAACGGGACATCTGGCTTGTGCGTTCTCATTACGCAGCGTCATACCCCAATAACGGAGGGCGAAATATCGCGTCGCGTGACAACCGGAACCGTGGGTGAGACCGTCGAACCGGAGACGGCTGTGTTATGGGGGTTCGCTTTGGTCCCTGGTTACCGCGAAGTTCGCCAGCTCGGCGCCGGCCGCACCGGCCGTGTGTTCCTCGCCACCTACCAGGCCACCGGCGCCTATGTGGCGATCAAGTACCTCAACGCCACCCTGCGCAGGGACGACGAGTTCATGGCCCGCTTCCGCGCGGAGTCCCCCCGGCTCGTCGAGATCGACGATCCGAACGTGGTCACGTTCTACGAGTACGTGGAGACCGCCACCAGGGCCGCCGTGGTCATGGAGGTGGTCGACGGCGTCTCGCTGCGCACGCTGCTGACCGAGCACGGCCGCACCAGCCCCGAGGCGGCGCTCGTGCTGCTCAAGGGCACGCTGCTGGGGCTGGCAGCGGCCCACGAGAAGGGCGTGGCGCACCGGGACGTCAAGCCGGAGAACGTCCTCGTGCAGGCCGACGGCGCCGCCAAGCTGGCCGACTTCGGCGTCGTGGTGCACGCCGAGGAGCCCGGCGTGCCCGCGGGCAGCCCGCCGTACATGTCGCCGGAGCTCTGGACCCACGGTACGGCCGGCATCCCCGCCGACCTGTACGCCGCGGCCTGCGTGCTGTTCGAGTGCGTGAAGGGGCGGCCGCCGTTCCGGGCCGACGACATCGCGGCCCTGCGCGACAAGCACCTGGTGGAGCCGGTGCCGGTGGAGGTCGTCCCCGACACGCTGCGGGACCTGCTGCGGCGCGGGCTGGCCAAGGACCCGGCGGTGCGCTACGCCTCCGCCCGGCAGTTCGCGGCGGAGCTGGAGGAGGACGCGGTCGCCGGATACGGCCCCGGCTGGGAGCAGCGGGGCCGCCGCCACCTGGCCGAGCTGGCCACGCTGCTGGCGCTGCGCTTCCCGCTGGCCAAGCCGGACGCCGACGCCGCCCCGTCGGGCGCCCCGGAGGCGCGCCGCGAGCGCCGCAAGGTGAGCCTGCCCCGGCTGCCCCCGCACCTGTGGGTGGCGGGCGGAGCCGTGGCCGCGGTCCTGATCGGGCTCATGCTGTCGGGCGGACGGCTGCCGCCCGGCCCCGGCATGCTGCTCGTCCCCCCGGACGAGGCCCCGCAGGGGGTGGCGCAGAGTCCCGCGACCTCCGCCAGGAAGCCCGCCCCCTCGCGCTCCATTTCCCCGGCCTCCCCGAAGACCTCGCCGACCGGCCGGCCGGCGCGCACCGCCACTCGCGGCGTCAGCCCGCCCGGCGTGCCGACCGACGCGCCGCCGCCCAACCCGCCCGCGTCCACCCCGCCCGTATCCACCCCGCCCGCGTCCACGCCTCCGCCGGCGCCGACGTCCGCACCGGCGCCCACGCCGACCGGCCGTGGGCTGCCGGGCACCTCCGTGCGGTCGGCGAGCATCATGGGCTGGAGCGGGTCGGCCGGAGCGGTGCGGGTCGCGGCCTCCGGAGCCGGGCCGGTACGCCTGACGGTCTCCTACACGCGGCGCGAGGACGGCGGGAGCTCCCGCGTCGTGCACAGGGAGACGACCACGCTCAGCGGGCAGACCTCCTACACCTCGGGCTTCACCCGCGACCTCGGTGACGTGGGCTGCGGTGAGCGCGCGTACTTCGGCGTGGTGGTCCTGACGACGCCCGCCGCCGCCAACGGACCGCAGGTGAGCGAGGTCGCCATGGACGGCCCGGCCTGCCCGTCGGCCTCGCCGTCGTCCTCCTCGCCCTCGCGCGGCGCCGCCTCGCCTCCTTCCGCTCCTCCCTCGGAGCCTTCTTCCCCGGAGTCTTCTTCCCCGCCGCCGGTTTCCGAGGCTCTTGTTGACTAACCAAGCGTGCGCTAGCTTGGCAAGCGATGAAGCATGCCACCGTCTGCACGTTCACCGTGGTGTACCGCTCGTTCGTGCCCGAGTTCCGGGGGCGCGAGCCGTACGTGCTGGCCTGGGTTGATCTGCCCGACGGGACCCGCGCGTTCGGCCAGGTGATCGACTGTCCGCCCGGCAGAGTGCGCGTCGGGATGCCCGTCCGGATGACCCTCGTCGACGACCTACCCCAGTGGAGGCCAGCGTGAAGCTCGGCAACGTGTTCATCCCCGTCAAGGACCTCGACGAGGCGATCGCCTTCTACGGGCTGCCGGTCAAGTTCCGCGACGGCGACCGCTTCGCCGCCCTCGACGGCGGCGGGGTCACGCTGGCACTCGCCGCTCCGGCCGAGCACGTCACCGACGCCTGCGCGCCGTCCTACAAGGTCGATGACGTACGGCGGGCCGTACGGGATCTGGAAGCCCGCGGCGCGACCGTCCTCGCGCCGCCCGCGGCCGGTCCCCACGAGATCAGGGCGGTCCTGCGCGACCCCTCGGGCAACGTCTTCGTGCTGTACACGTCCCTCTGAACCGGAGGCCTCCCCATGGCGCGATCACCCTACGGAAACTACGGCCACGCGATCCTGACCGCCGGCGCGCTGCGCACCCCCGACCGGGTCGCGCTCACCTACTGCGGCGAGCAGAGCTTCACCTACGACCAGCTGAACCGGATCGTCAACCGCCGCGCCCACGCCCTGCTCGCCGCCGGCATCGAGCCTGGCCAGAGGGTCGCGGCGCTGCTCAACGAGACGCTCCAGGTGGCCGAGGTCTATCTCGCCCAGGCCAAGATCGGCGCGATCACCGCCGCGCTCAACCCGTACTGGCCCGTCGAGACCCTCCAGGCCGTCGTCGAGCGCTCCGGCTGCACCGCCTTCGTCTACGACTCCACCGTCGAGGAGGTCGTCGAGCGGATCCGCCCCGGCCTGCCCGCCGTCACCACCTGGATCAGCGCGGCCGCCCTTCAGCACGAGGACGAGAGCGAGCCCCCGCTCGGCGGCCACTACGACGACCCGCTCGCGCTCTACTACACCTCGGGCACCACCGGCCTGCCCAAGGCGGTCGTCCACACGCACGCCTCGTCGCTGGCCACCGCCCAGATCTGGCTCGACGTCCCGCGCGCCGACGACTCCGTCTTCGGCACCGGCGCGATCATCTGGGGCATCGGCTTCCCCGCGATCGTCGGCCCGGCCCTGTACGCCGGGATGCGCCTCGTCCTCGAACAGGACTGGGGCCCGGCCAACTTCCTCAAGGTCGTCCCCCGCGAGAAGGTCACCCACGTCTCCCAGATCCCCTCCTTCTACGCGGCGCTGCTCGGCGGCGACGACCACGCCGGCGTCGACCTGTCCTCCCTGCGCGTGATCATGCTGGGCGGCGAGCCGCTGACCGCGCCCATGCTCCAGAAGATCAAGGAACGCCTCCCGGAGGCCGGGGTCTACTCCTACTACGGCCAGACCGAGGCCCCGTACACCTGCATGGGCCGCGTCGACGACGGCTCCACCCCGCTCGGCGACTCCGGGCGTGCCCGCACCGGCAACGCCGTACGGATCACCGGCCCGTCCGGCGAGCGGCTCGTCGGGCAGACCGGCGAGATCAACCTGGCCGGGCCGCACCGCATGGCGGGCTACGACGGCGAGCCCGGTCAGACCGCCGACGTGCTGCGCGGCGACTGGTACGTGGGCGGCGACCTCGGCTCCCTCTCTCCCGAAGGCGTGCTGCGGGTGCTCGGGCGGCGCGAGGACGCGATCCTGAAGTCGGGCCGGTGGACCCAGCCCGCCACCGTCGAGGAGGCGGCCGCCGCGCTCGACGGGGTGGCGGAGGCCGGGGCGGTCGGCGTTCCGGAAGGGGCCTCCGAGCAGCGCGTCCTGCTGGCGGTCGTGCCACGGGCCGGGCATTCGCTGGACCCGGCGAAGATCGCGCTCGCCCTGGCCGACACGCTCGCGCCGCACCAGCGGCCGGACACGATCGTGGTCGCCGACGCGCTGCCGCACTTCCAGGACGCCTCCGGCGGGCCCGGCAAGCTGCTGCGCCGCGAGATCCGCGAGACCTACGGACACCTGGTGGAGCACGGTGACCCAGCCTGACCCGGCACTGCCCGACCCTTCGCAACCCTCTCCTTCGTTCACCGAGCCTGAGGCCAAGGCTTTGCTGGCGACGGCCGGGATCGCGGTGCCGCGGGGCGTCGTGGTGCGGGACGGCGACTTCTCCGCCGCCGCCGGCCTGACGGCGCCCCTGGTCCTCAAGGGCGTCGGCCCGCTCCACAAGTCCGACGTCGGCGCGGTCCGCCTCGGCCTCGCCCACGCCGACCTGCCCGGCGAAGCGACCGCCATGGCCGCGCGGGCCGGCCTCGACGCCTACCTCGTCGAGGAACAGTCCGCGCCCGGCATCGAGCTGATCGCCGGCCTCGTCCACGATCCCGGGTTCGGCCCGGTCCTGCTGACCGGCCTGGGCGGCGTCTTCACCGAGGCCCTCCGCGACACCGCCCTGCGCCTGTGCCCGATCACGGAGACCGACGCGCGCCAGATGCTGGCCTCCCTGCGCGGAGCGCCTCTCCTGTACGGCTACCGCGGCGCGGACCCGGTGGACGTGGATGCAGTGGTCAAGATCCTGCTGGCGATGGGCGGAGCAGGCGGACTCTGGGAACGCCTGAACCTGGGCGAGTTCGAGCTCAACCCGGTCATCGCCACGGCCGACGGCGCCGTAGCCGTGGACGCCCGCTACATCCCCGGCGTGCACGAGGCCGCTCAAAGGCGCCCCGTACCCGACCTTCTGCCGCTGTTCGAGCCCAGGGCGGTCGCCGTGGTCGGCGCCTCCACCACCCGGCCGAACTTCGGGAACATGTTCCTGGAGTTCTACAAGGCCGCCGGGACACCCGTCGTGGCCGTCCACCCGACGGCCGGTGAGATCGCCGGAGTGCCCGCCGTGTTGTCGCTGGACGCCGCCGACGTCGACTACGCCCTCGTGGCCGTGCCCGCCGCCCGATGCCCCGACGTGGTACGGCAGGCGGGCCGCGTGCCGTACGTGCAGGTGATGAGCGGCGGCTTCGGCGAGATCGGCGAGCACGACCTGGAGGCGGAACTGGTGTCGGCGGCCCGCGCGGCCGGGACGCGGCTGCTCGGCCCGAACTGCATGGGGGTCTACAGCCCCCGGGGCCGCCAGACGTTCGTGGGCGGCGGGCTGGGCGAGCCCGGCGGCATCGCGCTGGTCTCGCAGAGCGGCGGGCTGGCCGGAGAGGTGATCAAGGTCGGCGAGCGGCGGGGGCTGCGGTTCAGCCGCGTGGCCACGGTGGGCAACGCGGCCGACGTCACCCCCGCCGAGCTTCTTCGCTGGCTGTCGGCCGATCCGGAGACCACGGCCGTGGGCCTGTACCTGGAGGATCCCCGCGACGGGCGTGCCCTCTTCGAGGCGGTGGCCGGTTGCCGGAAGCCCCTGGTCATGCTGGTGGGCGGGCGCAGCGCCCAGGGGCGGCGCGCCGCCGCCTCCCACACCGGCGGCCTGGTCGGCGACGGACGCGTCTGGCAGGCCCTCGCCGACCAGACCGGCACCACGCTCGTCGCCAGTCAGGACGACCTGATCGGCGTGCTGTCCTACTTCCAGTCGCACGCGCGCCGCCTGCCGTTCGGTGACGCGGGCGGGGTGCTGGTCGTGGGGCCCAGTGGCGGGGCGAGCGTGCTGGCGGCGGACGTGCTCGATCGGGCGGGGCTGCGACTGGATCCGCTGGCCGAGGACGCCACGGGCGAACTGCGCGGGCTCGGGGTCGGGGTCGGCAGTTCGCTGGCCAATCCGCTGGAGATTCCGGTGGGGCCGCGCGGGCGGGCCGAACTGGTGCGTGAGGTGGTGGGGGCGATCGTGCGGTGGCAGCCGTACCGGGACGTGGTCGCGCATGTGAACGCGCAGAGCTTTTTCACCTACGGCACGCGGGCGGAGCCCCTGCTGGAATACGCGCGGGCTTTGGCGGCGGCGCAGGAGGACGTGCGGGCGCGGGTGACTTTGGTCGTGCGGAACGCGGAATGCGCGCCCGGCGGGGTCGAAGAAGAGGTCAGGCGGATCGTCGCCGTGGCGGGGATTCCGGTTTATCGGTCGATGGAGGCGGCGGCCGTGGCCGTCGCGGCTGGAGGGCGTCATGGGACTGCTTGACGGGAAAGTGGCGCTGATCACCGGCGGCGCCCGGGGAATGGGCGCCTCACATGTGCGCCTGTTTCTCGAGGAGGGCGCGCGGGTGGTGTTCGGGGACGTGCTCGACGACGAGGGAAAGGCGCTCGCGGAGGAGACCGGGGCGGTTTACGTCCGGCACGACGTGACCAGGCCGGAGGAATGGGCGCGCGCCGCCGACGCCGCCGTGGAGGCCTACGGGAAGCTGGACGTGCTGGTCAACAATGCGGGAATTCTCAAGTTCCGGCGGATCGCCGACATGGCGCCGGAGGAGTTCGACCGGGTGGTCGACGTCAATCTCAAAGGGACCTGGCTGGGCGTCAAAACCGTCATCGAGCCGATGCGGGCCGCCGGGCGGGGGGCGATCGTCAACATCTCCTCGATCGAGGGCTTTATCGGAGCGGCCGGGCTTTCCGCCTACGCGGCCTCGAAATTCGCCATCCGGGGAGTGACGAAATCGGCGGCCAGGGAGCTCGCGCCGTACAAGATTCGCGTCAACTCCGTCCATCCGGGGGCGATCAACACGCCCATGGCGTTGGACCCGGACATGATGAACGAGGTGGACGCCGATTCCTTCGTGAAGTCCATGGTCATCAAGCGTTTCGCCAAGCCCGTGGAAGTGTCGCACCTGGTGGCCTTCCTGGCCTCGGACAAGGCGTCGTACTGCACGGGCAGCGAGTTCACCGTCGACGGCGGGCTCACCACCGGCGCGGGCTACTGATCAGGTACGGCGGCGCCGCGTCCGGGTGGCGGCCACCGGATCGACCGCGGTCCAGGTGGCGGCCAGCTCGACCGAACGGGCGCGGCCCGCGTGGATGTGCCGCAGCACCTGGCCAGCGGCGGCGTCAGGGTCGTGGGCCGCGATGGCCTCATACAGTTCGTGGTGCTCGGCGCACTGCTGTTCCGGATCATGGTGCGTGAGCCGGAACAACCACCGCAGCCTGGCCTCCAGCGGGCGCATCATGTCGGCCAGGAGCGCGTTGCCCGACAGTGCCACCACCGCGGTGTGGAACGCGGCGTTGGCCAGCGCGATCGCCCGCGCGTCCCCGCGCCGGGTGGCCTCGTCCGCCTGATCCAGTACGGCCCGCAGCGCCGCCAGCCCGTTCCCGTCGGCCCGCTGAGCCGCGAGCCGGGCCGCCAGCACCTCCAGGCTCTCCCGCACGTCGAAGAAGTCCGCCACGTCCTGGGGGGTGAACGGGCTGACCAGCACCCCTTGCCGCGGCACCAGCACCACCAGACGCTCCGCCTCCAGCCGCCCGAGCGCCTCCCGCACCGGCACCCTGGACACCTCAAGCTCGGCGGCCAGGTCCCGCTCGATGAGACGCTGCCCGGGGTGCAGGTCACCCTCGATGATGCGCTCCTTGAGCGTGGCGTGGACGGTCTCCCGGGCCGTGGACATGCCCCAACCCTACGGTCTCCCCCCGCCCCGCCCTCCCCGCGAAGACCAGCCCCCCCCCCAGAACCTCCCAACCGCCAGCACCCCAACCCTCCCCGAGAGGCGACAGCCCGCAGGGCGCCAAGGGGGTGACAGGTTGGGGCCATCCCGGCGGGCGACGGCCCACGCACTTCCCGCAAGGCGACAGCCCAAGGGCGCTTCCCGCGGGGTGACAACCCGAAGGGCCTACCGAGGGGTGACAGCCCAGGGGGTCGGCATGCCGGGGGTCTGGGGGTGGGTCAGGGGTGGGGTGCTGGGCGGGTGGTCCAGCCGGTGGGGGTGATGAAGAGGCCGGTGGCCTCGACCAGCGGGGTGCCGTCCGGCGTGGTGATCCGGCCTTCCGACCAGGACTTGCGCCCCTCGGCCCGCACGTGTTCCGCCCTGGCCAGCAGGGGCGTGCCGTACGGGACCGGCTTGAGGTAGCGGACGGTCAGGGAGGCCGTCATCCCGGCCGCGCCCGCCGCGGCGGCGGCCTGGCCGAGCAGGTGGTCGAGGATCATCGCGCTGATCCCGCCGTGCACGGATCCGGGCGGGCCCTCGTGCATGGGCCTGAAGGACAGCCGCGCGTGTACGGCGGCGCCGTCACGTTCGACGATGAGGGGCAGGGCGTGCGGGTTGGCCCCGCCGGTGACGGCGTTGCCCAGGTGGCGCAGGCCGCCGTCGGGCCCGATCTCGAACGGCTGCGGCGTGTCGCGGGTGGCGGCGCGCAGGCGGGCGGTGGCCTCGGCGAGTATCGCGGTGACGGCGGCGAGCTCGGGTTCCTGGACGTCGGTGAGAGCAGTGGCGTCCATCAGGTCGCGTACCTGCGCGGACAGCTCGCAGAGCGCCTGGAGCCGGGGTTCGACGGTGGCCGCCTCGATCGTCATGACCAGCAGCATACCGAACTATGTTCGGTAGATCTTTTCCCCCTTTTCCGGCGATTTCGTGAAATTTCTGGCAGCCTCTTGACCTGCGGTTTTGATACCGAGCTGCACTTGGCGGTTTCTTGGCTCATGCTTGACCTGGCCTTTTGGCGAGGTAGCCTCACTCCTCACGGAAGACAACAGCCCCCCACTGTCGTCACTAGCGTCCCGGGTTGCTCCCTCGTACCCGGGCTGCCCGGAAGGTCCGCAGCACGTACATGACCCCAGAGATGAAGAAGTTCATCGACCTGCTGGAGAAGGAACTCGGGTACTCCGAGAAGGCCGATGCGTACACCAAGTTCGGCGACTGGTACGGCAAGAACATCGAGTTCGACGCCGACTACAGCTCGGCACCTTGGTGCGACATGTACCTCTCCTGGGCGGCGGCCAAGCTGGGCTACGAGGACTGGGTAGGACAGTTCGCCTGGACCGTGGCGCACGCCGAGTGGTTCCAGGAGCAGGGCGCCTGGGGTAAGACGCCCAAGCCGGGCGCGTTCGTCTTCTACGACTGGCGCGGCGGCAACGACGTCGACGGCATCGACCACGTGGGCATCGTGACCCGGGTCGAGGGCGACACCATCTACACGATCGAGGGCAACATCGACGGCGGTGTCGCCAAGCGCAAGGAACGTGACACCAGCAAGGTCGTCGGCTACGGCTATCCGGAGAAGATCAAGGCCCGCCTCGACAAGGAGGCCGCGCGCAAGCGCGACGAGAAAGAGGTCAAGGCCTCGACGGGCCACCCGTCCGACGGTGACGGCCTGCCGGACCAGGGACTGACCGCGCTGATCCCCCAGACGGCCCCAGAACAGGCGCACGCCCCCCTGTCCGCCCCTTCACCCCAGAAGACCGCAGAAAGCCCCGCAGCGCCCAAATCCGGCGCGAACCGGCCCACTGAGGAGCGGCCCGAGGCCGCCAGGCCCGGCGTCGCCAGCACGACCCCGGAAGCCGGCAAGGCCATCAAGAAGGGCAAGCACGCCAAGCCCGCCACCGCCGACACGAACGCCGCCACCACCGCGCCGCTGCCCGTGATCGTGGACTCCAAACCCGCCGACACGACCACCGCCCTGGGCACCCCCGCGTTCATCGGCTCGGCCCTGATCGCCGCCCTCGCGGTGCTCGCCGTCACCAAAACCCGCCAGCTCCGTGTACGGCCCGCCGCCGCCACCCCGGCCAAGCCCGCCCCCAAGCGCGGCAGGCGCCGCCGCCCCCGCCGCGGCCAGATCGCCCTGCAGGCCACCTCCGAGGTCACCCTGACGACCGAGGCGACCTCAGTCGCGGAAAGGCCACTGGACCTGACGTTCGCCGGCCTGGAGACCGCCCCGGCCAAGCTGGAACTCCCCCTGCGGACCGGCGCGGTGCTGGACCGGCCGATCGACACGATCAGCGCCCAGATGGCCGCCACGGCCAACGCCCTGGACACCCAGCCTCCGACCGTGGACACGAGACAGCCCGCCGTGGACACAGGGCAGCCCGCCGTGGACACCTCGCACTACGTGTTCTCCGAGGACACCGGCGCCCTCCCCCGCATCTTCGACAAGCCCGAGCCCGGCCTCGACCTCGACCGGCTCACCGCCAAGGCCCTGGAGAACCTCGACGCCGCCACCGCCCGCGCCGTCGAGCCGTTCGACCCGTTCACCCCACGCACGTCCGCGCCGAAGAAGACGGGCTCCTACCACGGCAGGCGCCGCCGCCCCGCGTTCCCCACCGAGCTCGACACGGCCTTCGCCCAGAACGCCCAGTACGCCCCGGCCCGCGGACGACGTCACCGCGCCTCCGCCCGCGCGACCTTCGTGGGCGACATCCTGGACACTCCCGAGGCGTTCACCCAGGAGGCCCCGCTCCGCGGCCGCCGGCACCGCCGCACGGAAGCCTCCCGCCACGTCAACGCGTGACGCTCCGGCCCGGCGGTGGCGGGCGGGGCGGTGGCGGGCGGGTCAGCGCGTGACGCCGTAGGCGGCGGCGAAGGCCGTCAGCCCGCTCACGGCGTCGCGCGTACGCGACCACGGCCGCACGATCAGCCGGTCCACGCCCAGGGCCGCCCAGGCGGGCACCTCCTCGGGCGAGGCCAGGCGGTAGGCGTGCACGGTCACGGAGAAGTCCCGGTCAGCGGGCGGCCGCAGCACCTTGAGCTGGGGCCGGACCGACTCCAGGGTGTGCGGCATGCTGATCCACCCGTCCCCCAGCGTGCGCGCCCGCCGCAGCGCCGCCGCCGACTCGCCGCCGCACAACACCGGCAGCCGCGCCTGCACGGGCTTGGGCTCGAAGGCCACCTCGGGAAGGTCGTAGAAGCGCCCGGAGTGACGCACGACAGGCTCGCTCCACAACCGCCGCGCCACCAGAAGGGCCTCGTCCAGCCGGGCCCCGCGTGCCGCGAACGGCACCCCCGCCGCCTCCCACTCCCCCCGGTACCATCCGGCGCCCACCCCGCAGATGGCCCGCCCGCCCGAGACGACGTCGAGCGTGGCGAAGGCGCGCGCCGAGACCAGCGGGTGCCGCAGCGCGAACAGGTGCACCGCCGTCCCCAGCCGCACGTGCCGCGTGCAGGCGGCCAGGAAGCACAGATACGCGGGCGCGTCGAACAACGGCGTCGCCGGCTTGATCCCGGGGTTCGCGCCGCCCGGATAGGCCGCCATGGACAGGTCGGTGGTGAACACGAGGTGCTCGGGCAGCCACACCGACTCGAACCCGAGCTCGTCGGCGGCCACCGCCACGTCCTTCCAGGCGGCGGGGTGGATGAGGCCGAGCGGCACGCCGTACCTCATGGGAACCTCGCCGCGCCGGGCAGTTCGGCGCGCACGATCGCGCGGTGCTCGGCCGCGCCGCCGTACGCGGCCGACAGCGACCAGGCCCGCGCGAGCCAGAATCGCAGGTCCAGCTCGTAGGTGTAACCGATGGCGCCGTGGACCTGCAGCGCGGTGCGCGCGGCGAGCGCCGCGGCCTCACCGGCCGCCGCCTTGGCCGCGCTGACGTCCCGGACGGCGCTGGGCCGCTCCAGGGTGAGCGCCGCCCGGCTCACCAGCGGCGCGGCGAACTCGATCGCGATCGCCACGTCGGCCAGCATGTGCTTGACCGCCTGGAAGGCGCCGATCGGGCCGCCGAACTGGGTGCGGGCGCGGGCGTAGCCGACCGAGGTGTCCAGCAGGTGGCGGGCCACCCCGATGAGCTGGGCGGCGGTCGCGACGGTCGCCCTGGGCAGGGCGGCGGCCCAGGATCCTGGCAGTTCCTCCGAGCCGGTCAGGCTCACCTCGAACATCCTGCGGCAGGGGTCGGCGCCCGGGGCCGGCGCCAGCCGTACCCGATCACGGGTGGCCACGCGGGGCCCGGCCACGACGAGGTCGGCGAGGTCGGCGTCGGGCGCGAGTCCGTCGCGGGCGGCGCTCACCGTGAGCGCGCCGAGCTTGGTCAGCTCGGAACGACCCTCCAGCAGGTACGGCGCCGCCACGGCGGTCTCCACCACCGGGCCGGGCAGGCACGCGCGCCCGGTCTCCTCCAGCGCCGGGACCAGGTCGATGAGCTCCAGCCCTAGCCCGCCGGCCGCGTCCGGCACCAGCGCGGCGAAGAAGCCGGTGGCGGCCAGTTCGGCCCAGCCCGGGGCGCGCTCGGCGCGCAGGGCGTGGGGCGGGCAGTGGGCGCGCAGGACGTCCCGGACCGTGGCGGCCAGGGCGAGCTGGTCGTCGGTGAAGGCGAAGTTCATCGGGGCAGCCCCAGGACTCGTTCGGCGATGATGGAGCGCTGGATCTCGTTGGTGCCGGCGTAGATGGGCCCGGCCAGGGCGAACAGGAAGCCGTCGTGCCAGGTGGTGGCCGCGGCGCGCTCGCCGAGCAGCTCCATGGCGAGCGTGTGCATGCGCAGGTCGAGCTCGGACCAGAAGACCTTGCCCATGCTGGTGGCCGAGCCGGTCTCCGCGCCTTCGGACAGGCGGCGGGCGGTGGCGAAGGTGTGCAGGCGGTAGGCCTCGGCGTCGATCCAGCAGCGTGCGGCCCGGTCGGCGAGGACGGGGTCGGGCGCGGCGAGCCGCAGGAGGCGGTCGGCGGTGGCAAGGAAGCGGCCGGGACTGCGCAGGGCGAGGCCGCGTTCGGAGGACGTGGTGGCCATGGCGATGCGCCAGCCCTCGCCGGGCTCGCCGAGGACCATGTCGTCGGGCACGAACACGCCGTCGAAGTGGAGTTCGGCGAAGCCGTGCTCGCCGTCGAGCTGGGCGATCGGGCGGACCTCGACCTCGTCGAGCGGGAAGAGGAAGTAGGTGAGGCCGCGGTGGCGTTCGCCGGAGGTGCGGAAGAGGCCGAAGCCGTGGGAGGCGTAGGCGGCGCGGGAGCTCCAGGTCTTGTGGCCGAACAGGCGCCAGCCGCCGTCGGCGCGTTCCGCCCGGGAGGTCAGGGCGGCCAGGTCGCTGCCCGCCTCGGGTTCTGACCAGGCCTGGGCCCAGACGTGTTCGGCGGTGGCCATGCCGGGCAGCCAGCGGGTGCGCTGCGCTTCCGTGCCGAAGCGCATCAGGGTGGGGGCGAGGAGGAAGATTCCGTTCTGGGTGACGCGGCCGGGAGCGCCGGCGGCCCAGTACTCCTCCTCGAAGATCAGCCATTCGATCAGTGAGGCGGCGCGCCCGCCGTACTCGATGGGCCAGGAGACGACCGACAGCCGTGCGGCGGCCAGTTCGGCCTCCCACGCGCGGTGGGCGGCGAAGCCGTCGGCGGTGTCCATGGACGGCAGCGGGGCGGGCACGTGATCGGCCAGCCAGCCGCGTATCTCGGTGCGGAAGTCCTGCTCGGCCCGGGTGAAGTCGAGATCCACGCTACCCAACCTAGCGCACGCTTGGTTTCCCGGCCAGGCAGGCGCGACAGAGAGCCAAGCGCTTGTTACGATCCGGCCATGCTGCTCGACGGCAAGATCGCGATCATCACCGGCGCCGGGCCCGGCCTGGGCGCCACGCTGGCCGGGCTGATGAGGGAGGAGGGCGCCGAGGTCGTCGCGGCGGCCAGGACCGGGCGGCCGGTCCCCGGGGCGATCGCGGTGGCCGCCGACGTCACCGTGCCCGCCGACATGCGCGGGCTGGCGGCCAGGACGCTGGCCCGATTCGGGCGCATCGACGTGCTGGTGAACGCGGCCTTCCCGGGCACGCATCGCCGCAACGTCCTGGACATGTCCCCAGATGACCTCAGGTCGTGGCGTGAAGCCGTAGATATCGGGACTTATGGGACTTTAGTGGCTTGTCGCTACATCGCTCCGCACATGGTGGCCCAGGGATCGGGCTCGATCGTCAACGTCACCTCCATGTCCTCGCGCAAGGGCTACGCCGGCCGTTCCGACTTCGCCGTGGGCAAAGCGGGCGCCCATCTCCTGTCCCACTGCCTGGCCGACGAGCTCGGGCCCTCGGGGGTCCGGGTCAACTGCGTGGCGCCGGGCTGGATCGCCAGTGACGTGCTGGACGACTGGATGCGTACCAGAGCCGCATCCGAGGGTGTGACCTTCGACGAGATCCGCGAGCGAGACCTGCGGGCCATGGCCCTGCGCCGCATCGCGACGGAGGAGGACGTGGCGCGGGCCGTCATCTTCCTCGCCTCCGACCAAGCCGGCGCCATCACCGGCGCCACGGTCGACGTGAACTCCGGGCAGTTGTTCACGTAACGTGCGGGACGTGCCGTTCTTCGATGCCCTGTCCGCCGTCCTGCCCGCCGGCCGGATCGTCCGCGACCCCGACGTGATCGCCGCCTCCTCCCGCGACCAGGCCGCCTGGGCGCCGCAGGGGCGCGCGGCCGCGCTCGTGCGGCCCCAGGACCCCGAGCAGGTACGCGCGGTCGTGGCCGTCTGCGCCGAGCACCGGGTCCCGGTGGTGACCCGCGGCGCCGGCACCGGCCTGTCCGGCGGCGCCAACGCCGTCGACGGCTGCGTCATCCTGGCCATGGACGGCATGGACCGCATCCTGGACATCGACGCCGCCGAGCAGATCGCGGTCGTGCAGCCCGGCGTGGTCAACGACCGGCTGCGCGCGGAGGTGGCCGGGCACGGCATGTGGTACCCGCCGGACCCGGCCAGCTCCCCGTGGTCCACGATCGGCGGCAACGCCGCGACCAACGCGGGCGGCGTCTGCTGCGTCAAGTACGGCGTGACCCGCGACTACGTGCTCGGCCTTCAGGTCGTGACCGGCACCGGCGAGCTGGTCAGGCTCGGCCGCAGGACCAGGAAGGGCGTGGCGGGCTACGACCTGACGGCGCTGTTCGTGGGCTCCGAGGGCACGCTCGGCGTCATCACCGAGATCACCGTCAGGCTGCTGCGCCCGCCTTCCGGCGCGCCCACGACCGTCGTGGGCGCGTTCGACTCGCTGGTCGCCGCGGGCCGGGCCGTCGCCGGCGTGGCCGCGAGCGGCGTCACCCCCGCCGCGCTGGAGCTGGTGGACCGCTACTGCCTGCGCGCGGTGGACGACTGGAAGAACATGGGCCTGGCCGACCTCGGCGACGTCCTGCTGCTGGGCCGCATCGACAGCGGGAACGAGCGTGAGGCCGCCGAGCTGCAGCGCTGTTTCGACACGGCCGGCGCGGGCTGGAGCACCCGCTCCACCGACGCGGAGGAGGCCGAAGCGCTGTTCGCCGCGCGCCGGCTCGCCTACCCCGCGCTGGAACGGCTCGGCCCGGTGCTCACCGAGGACGTCTGCGTCCCCCGCGGCCTGGTGCCCGAGATGCTGGCCAGGATCGAGGGCCACGCCAAGGCGAACGACGTGCACATCGCCAACATCGCCCACGCCGGAGACGGCAACCTGCACCCGCTGATCGTGGTGCCCGCCGGCGACGACGCCGCGCGGGCCCGCGCGCAGCGGGCGTTCGAGTCGATACTCGACGACGCGATCGCGCTGGGCGGCACGGTCACCGGCGAGCACGGCGTCGGGCTGCTGAAGATGCGCGGCATGCACGCCGAACTCGGCCCCGAGGTGCTGGCCCTGCACCGTTCGGTCAAGGGGGCGCTCGACCCGGCGGGCATCTTCAACCCGGGCAAAGTGCTCTAGAAGCTGATCACGGTACGGGCCACGGCGCCCTGACGGGTGTGCTCGACGGCCTCATTGATCCGCTCCAGCGGGAGCCGTTCGCTGATCAGGCCGGACAGGTCGAGGCGGCCCTGCTGGGCGAGGGCGGCGAGCATGGGCAGGTCGCGGTGGGGCGCGCTGTCGCCGCCCTGGGTGCCCATGAGGCGGCGGGAGGCGAACAGCAGGCCGGGCTCGATCTGCGCGGGCTGCCCCTGGGGCGGGCTCCCGACCATCACGGTGGTCCCGCCGGGTGCGGTGGCGGCGAAGGCGGAGGCCAGGACGCCGGGGACGCCGGTGACGTCGAAGGCGTAGTCCACACCGCCGCGGACGATCTCGGCGACCTGCGCGGGCAGGTCCGCGGGAATCAGGGTGTGGGTGGCGCCGAAGCGCTGGGCGAGCTTGAGCTTCCGCTCGGCCACGTCGGCGGCGATGATCGTGGTGGCTCCGGCGAGGACGGCGCCCTGGATGACGTTCAGGCCGACGCCGCCGCAGCCGACGACCAGGACGGTGGCGCCGTGCCGTACCCGGGCGACGTTGAGCACGGCGCCGACGCCGGTGATGACGCCGCACGCGAGCAGGCACATCGCGTCGAAGGGGGCGTCCTTCGCGATCTTCACGCAGGCGGGCTCGCGCACGACCGCGTACTCGGCGAAGGAGCCGATGCCGATGAAGCGGCGGGTCTCCGCGCCGTCCAGACGCACGCGGGGCGGACCGCCCATGATCGTGGCGAGGCGGTCCGGGCCCGAGCACAGGTGGAAGCGGCCGGCGCCGCAGGCCGGGCATCTGCCGCAGGGGCCGCTCATCGAGACGACCACGTGGTCGCCGGGCTTCACCGCGCTCACGCCCGCGCCCACGCTCTCGACGATTCCGGCGCTCTCGTGGCCGAGGATGAACGGCAGTCGCGAGACGACCGGGCTCTTCCCGTCGATGGCCTTGAGGTCGGAGCCGCAGACGCCGGAGGCCTTGACCTGGACGCGTACCTCGCCTGGTCCGGGGTCGGAGATGTCCACCTCGTGGATCTCCATGGGCTTGCCGTACTCGGTCAGGACGGCCGCTCGCATCAGCATGCGCCGACCGTATCAAGCAATTGCTTGCTTGAACATTGACGTGCAGGAAACCGCTGCTTACGCTGTCCGAAACCAAGCGAGCGCTAGGCCAAATGGAGCGGTGATGGCCCTGTTGCGGCGGGAACTCGGGATCATGGTGGCCGTGCTGGTGGCGCTCGCGGGGTGCGCCGCCCAGCAGAAGGCCCCCGGTGCGGCGGGCGGCGCCGTACCCGGAGTGACGGACACGACGATCAGAATCGGCGGCGTGCTGACCAAGACCAGCGCCAGCGGCTACTCCACCAAGGACGCCGAGATCGGCGCGAAGGCGCGCTTCGAGCGCGCCAACGCCGCGGGCGGCGTCCACGGCCGGAAGATCGAGTTCGTCGGCGCCGAGGACGACGGCCAGGACGCGGCCAAGGGCGATGCGGCGGCCAAGAAGCTCGTCCAGAAGGACCAGGTCTTCGCCGTCCTGCCGGTGCACGCGCCCAACTTCGGCGGCGCCGCCTTCCTCGAACAACAGGGCGTCCCCTGGTACGGCTGGGCCACCGGACCCCAGTGGTGCGGCACCAAGACCGGCTTCGGCTACAGCGGCTGCCTGGCCCCCAAAACGGGCGCGGGCTCCCAGACCTGGTGGGGACGGCAGATGGCCGACCTGCTCGGCGGCGCCGACGGCAAGACCGTCTACGTGCAGACCTCCGACTCCAGCGGCAGCAAGTACGGCGGCAAGACCATCTCCCAGTCCTTCGAGGCGGCCGGGTTCACGCTCGTCGGCCTCAACTCGGCGCTGCCCGCCGCCGCGCCACCACCCGACTGGCTGCCGTACGTCAACAAGATCATGACCTCCGACGGGGGCCAGGCGCCCGACATCGTGGTCTCGATCATCGCCGGGACCAAATTCAACGTCGGGCTCTACACGGCGTTGAAGAAGGCCGGCTACAAGGGCACACTCAGCGACGCCACCAGCTACGACGTGGCCATCCTCAAGGACCCGGCCACCGCGCAGGCGATGGAGGGCGTGATCGCCGCGCCCATGTTCGAGCCCTTCGAGTCGACCGCGCCGGAGATCGCCCAATTGCGGCAGGACGTAGAGAAGGTCGCCCCCGGCACCCCGCTCACCCAGCACCTGGCCATCGGCTACTGGTCGGCCGACATCTTCCTCGACATGGCCGGCAAAGCCGGCAAGGACCTCACCCGGCAGAAGGTGCTCGACGTGGGCAACGGCTCCTACAGCTACGAGAACGCGGGCTTCGGCAGGGTCCGGTACCCCAAGGATCATGCCGAGCCGAACGGCTGCGGCGCGCTGGTCAAGCTTGAGGGCGGCGCGTTCCAGGTGGCCAAGAACATGAAGTGCTTCGACAACGTGCCGCTCAAATGATCCTGGGCTACGTTCTCAGCGGCCTGGTCACGGGCGCGATCTTCGCGGTGATGGGCTCGGGGCTGACCCTGTCCTATGCGGCCACCGGGGTCTTCAACTTCGCGCACGGGGCGGTCGGCTTTCTGACGGCTCTGGTGTACTACGAGCTCAATGTGGCGTTGGGGCTGCCGACGTGGGTGTGTGCGGTGGTGGCTGTTGGGATTTTTGCGCCTTTGCTCGGATATTTCCTGCACCGGGTGATGTTTCGGGGTTTGGCGCAGGCGGGGGAAACCGCGCAGATTGTCGGCACGATCGGGCTGACGATCGCGCTGCCCGCCACCGGGCTGCTCCTCGTTGACCTCCTCGAACTCCCCAGCGCCGACGCCACCTCCCTCCCCCGCGGCCTCGGCCCCTTCCCGGCCACCTCCTTCACCGTGCTCGGCGTGCCGCTCGACTCCGGGCAGCTCATCACGTTCGCCTTCGCCGCCGTCGCCGCGCTCGGGCTGTGGGCGTTCATGCGGCACACGCCGTACGGCCTGCGGATGCGCGCCAGCGTCGACCGGCGGCGCCTGGCCACCCTGCGCGGCATCGACGCCGACGCCACCTCCGGCCTGGCCTGGATGCTCGGCTCCGGCCTGGCCGGGCTGGCCGGAGTCCTGGCCGTCTCGATCATCGGGCTGGACGCGACCGCGTACACCGTGCTGCTGTTCGCCTCGGCGACCGCCGCGGTCTTCGGGCGGCTGCGCTCGATCCCGTGGACGTTCGCGGCCGGGCTCGGGCTGGGCGTCGTGCAGAACCTGGTCGCCGGATACACCGACTTCCTGTCGGAGATCACCGGCCTGCGTACGGCGGTGCCGGTCCTGCTGCTCTTCGCCGGCCTGATCCTGCTGAACCGATCCCGCGAACGCGTCGCCGGCAGCGCGGCCGAGGACGCGCCGCCACCCGACTACCTCGCGGGCATCCCGGCCTGGCGGCGCCGCCTGCCGTGGGCCGTTTCGCTGGCCGTACTGGTCGTCTTCACCTTCACCGCCCAGGAGTACTACGTCGGCATCGCCGCCCACGGGCTCGTCCTGGCGCTGATCTTCTGCTCCTTCGTCGTGGTGACCGGGATCGGCGGCATGGTCAACCTGGCCCAGGCCGCGTTCGCCTCGATGGCAGCGCTGACCTGTGGCTGGGCCTTCGCCTCCGGCCTGCCGTTCGCGGTGGCGATCGTGCTCGGAGTCCTGGCGGCGACAGCCGTCGGCATGCTGGTGGCACTGCCCGCCCTGCGCCTGGGCGGCCGCATCCTGACCTTGGCCACGCTCGCCCTCGCCTTGCTGGCCGACCAGGTGCTCTTCCAGGTGGACGCGTTCAGCAACGGCACCATCGGCTGGCAACTGCCCGCCCTCGGCTTCGGCTTCGCCGACACCTCCGATCCCCGCGTACGCGTCGTCGTCCTCCTGCTCCTCATCGGCCTGGTCGCCCTGCTGGTGCGCAATCTCGAACGCTCCGCCTCCGGCCGCGCCATCCTCGCCGTCCGCTCCGCCCCGGCCGCCGCCACCACCTCGGGCATCTCCGGCCCCCGAACCAAGATCATGCTCTTCGCCCTGGCCTCGGGGATCGCCGGGCTCGGCGGAGTGCTGTTCGCCGTCTCCAAGGGCTCCATCACCGCCACCGACCTGCCGGCGTTCGCCGGGTTCGTATGGCTGGCCGTGGTGGTCCTCCAGGGCGTCCGGCGGATCGGCGGGGCCGTACTGGGCGGCCTAATCGCCGCCGCCTTCCCAGAAATCCTCTCAGCCTGGGAAATCTCCGCCCACGTAGGCGCCATCTTGTTCGGAGCAGGCGGCGTAATCCTCGCCAAACACCCGGACGGCATCCTCACCCAACTAGCCCAAACCCGCCACCACCACCGCCACCATTCCCACCCCACCCCAGCCCACCTCACCCCAGCCCACCTCCCAACCCACCCCACCCCAGCCCACCTCACCCCAGCCCACCTCCCAACCCATCCCACCCCAGCCCACCTCCTCACCCACCCCCCAGACCCCACCCATCCCACCCCAAACCCCACCCATCCCACCCCAGCCCACCTCCCCTCCACCTCAGACCTTCTCCCCTCCACACCCACCCCGCCCGCACTCACCCCACCTCTCCCCCACATCCAGATCACCCCGACTTCCAGCCTCAGCCCAACCGCCCTTGACCCGGCTCACACGCCCACCCCAACCGCCCTTGACCCGGCTCACACGCCCACCCCGGCCACCTCTGCCTCGGCTCTCCCCCACCCCCAAACCGCACCCGACACCACGTCAGAACCCACCGCGCCCACACCAGCACCAGCAACGGCACCGGCACCGTCGGCTGCAGCAGCGGCGGGTTCCGGCACAGGCGCGCATGGGACGCATGGGACTCATGGGACGACCGCAGGCAGCTCACCCGCGTCGGCGCGCACCACGGCCGGAGCGGAAACGCCCGCGGCCAGGCCCGGACCCGCTGCGGCCGGGGCTGTGGCGGTGCCGGGGCCGCGGAGTCCGGGTGGGCCGGTGGGTGGGGCGGGGGAATGGGATGCCACGCCGTTGTTCCGGCTGGACAACGTGGTGGCCGGGTATGCCGACACGACCGTGCTGCGCGGCGTGGACCTGGAGGTGCACGAGGGCGAGGTCGTCGCCCTGCTCGGCGCGAACGGGGCCGGCAAGTCCACCGCCTGCGCCGTGGCAGCCGGAGACCTGCCCGTCGGCACGGGCCGGGTGCTGCTCAACGGCATCGACGTCACCCGATGGCCCGCGCACCGGCGGGTCGGCGAGGGCATCCTGCTGGCGCCGGAGGGCCGCGGCGTTTTCCCCGGCCTCACCGTTGAGGAGAACCTGCGCACCTGGCTCCCCGACCCGGAGGCGGTCTACGACCGGATGCCACAGCTCGCGGCCCGCCGTACGCTGGCCGCGGGAGCCCTGTCCGGCGGCGAACAGCAACTGCTCACACTCGCCCCAGCCCTCATCAAACCCCCGGCAGTACTGATCGCCGACGAACCCTCGCTCGGCCTGGCACCGCTGATCGTGCAGCAGGTCTTCGAGATCTTCGTCGAACTCAGCGAACGCGGCGTGGCACTGCTCCTGGTCGAGGAGAAGGCGACCGAGGTCCTGGCGGTGGCCGACAGGGTCGCGTTCATGAGCCTGGGCCGCATCACCTGGACCGGCCCTCGCTCCGAGGTAGACCCAACCCGCCTCACCGCCACCTACCTGGGAGCCCCCTGATGCCCAACCACCAGCCTGCCTGGGGGTGTTGATGCTCACAACCATTGACCTACCGCTCACCACGGCCAGAGCGCACCGCGATCGGTTCGTCGGTGTCTGCTCGGGGGTGTTGTGATGCTTGCGATCGAGGACGTGTCGGTTGCCTTTGGCGGGGTGCGGGCGTTGTCGGAGGTGACGTTCGAGGTGCCGGAGGGCCAGATCTGTGGCGTCATCGGGCCGAATGGTGCGGGGAAGACGACGCTGTTCGATGTCGTGTGCGGTTTGCGCAGGCCGCTGAGCGGGCGGGTCGGGGTGGATGGCACTGATGTGACCGCGCTGTCGCCGCTTCGGCGGGCAAGGGCGGGGTTGCGCCGTACTTTTCAGCGTACGCAGGTGTTCGGGCGGCTCACTGTCGCGGGCAATGTGCTGGCTGCGCTTGATTGGCGTGGGGGTGGTGGTGGGCTGCCTGCCGATCTGGTCGGGTGGCCGACTCGGCGGCGGTTGGAACGCGAACGAGCCGGGCGGGTGGCGGAGGTTCTGGAGTTGTGCGGGCTTACTGAGCTTCGTGACGCCTACGCCGCGGCTCTCCCCGTCGGTCAGCGGCGGCTGGTCGAGCTGGCGCGGGCGATCGCCGACCGTCCGCGCCTGTTGTTGCTCGACGAGCCCACCTCGGGTCTCGACCACGACCAGACGGTACGGCTGCGCCAGGTCGTCGCCGCGCTGGACACCACGATCCTGCTGGTCGAGCACGACATGGGCTTCGTCATGGGCACCTGTGACCGGCTGGTCGTCCTCGACCTGGGCAAGGTCATCGCCCTCGGCACGCCGGCGGAGATCCGGGAGAACCCGGTGGTCCGAGCGGCTTACCTGGGCTGACCCGGCCCACCGCCGTGCCCGGCCCGGCCTGGTCCAAACGGCTTACCTGGGCCAGGCCCGTCCACCACCTTGCCCGGCCCGGCCTGGTCCAGACGGCCGACCTGGTCCACCGCTGTTCCAGGCCCAGGCCTGGCCGGGAGGGCGAGGGTGGTTCAGGCCGAGCGGGGGCGGTACTCGTCAGGGTCGGCGTCGCGGTGGGTGTGGCCGTCGATGGGTGGCTCGGGGGTTCGCTGAGGTGTTGCGTTCTCGGGAGCTGAGGCCAGGGGTGCTCGTGCGGCGGGCAAAGGCGAAGGCGTGGGGCTGGTCGTGGTCCGGGGTGCCGGCTTGGCTTGGGTCGTGACCTGGGAGGCAGCCGTGGGTTGGGTGGCGGGTGCGAGGGTGGCGGCGGCCGGGGAGGCGAGCGTGGCGGTGAGGGCGGCGACTCCGGTGAGTGCCCCGGCGATGACGCTGAGGTAGTGGAGGCGGGCGTGCATGTGGCGGCTCCAAGGGGTGCTGCGGGTTGGAGGGCCTAGCATCGCTCAGCCGGGGTGGGCGATGGGGAGCAGAACGCGGTTCTGTGGATAACGGCGACGCTCGGTCGAGAGCCTGTGGATAAGCGCGAATCCATAGGGCGGCCGGGTTCAGCGGCCCAGGCGGCAGCCGACCAGGACGGCAGCGGCCCAGAGATCGGGAGCTCAGGGCGCCAGTGGCTCAGGGGGCGAGTGGCGCTCAGTGCGTCGGCGGCCCTGGGTGCCCGCGGCTAAGGGTGTTGGCAGCCCGGGAGTGTCGGCTACCCGGGGTATCAGTGGGCCGGGGCATCAGCAACCTGGGGCGTCGGTAGGCCGGGGTGTTGGCGGCCCGGGAGGGGTGGCGGCGCGGAAGAGGTGGGGAGGCTAGCTGGGATGCGATGGCTCAGGGGGTTGGGCGAGGTGGAGGAGTTCGGTGCGGACGAGGTCCTCCGGCAGGTCCATCGTGTGGACGACGCCCCACTGCAACGCCCCCAGCACGGCCCATCCACGGATCCGGTCCCGTTCTGAGGGGTTGGGGCCGACCAGGCGTTCGTGGATGGCGTCACGGAAGGTGCGGATGGCCTCGCCAGGGGTGCCGGGTGGGGCGGAGTCGGCGGTGCCGAAGTCTTCCATGAGGAGCCGGATCACCGCCCGGTTGCGCACCACGCAGTCCACCAGCGCCGGTACGAAGTCGTCGCGGGTGCCGAGCAGGGCGAACACGTCGTCGGCGGCGGGCGCGAGCAGTTCGGCGGCCAGGCGGTCCTTGGGGTGGAAGTGGTAGGCGACCGCGGTTTTGGTGAGTCCCACTTCGGCGGCGATGTCGGCCAGCGACGTGGCCGCGTAGCCGCGCTCGGCGAACAGGCGCTGGGCGGCGGCGAGGATGCGGCTGCGGGTGTCGTTCCCGGGGTCGATTGTGGTCATCATCTCATTTCCGGTCTAGCACGGGATTTCCGGAAATTTCCCGTCTAATCTCGGCATCGTAGACGCTGTACGAGCGTACAGGACGGGCGTAAACAATGACGAGGTTTCTCGGGCGGCTCGGTAGCTGGTGTGCACGGCACGGGCGGCTGGTACTGGCGTTATGGGTGATCGCGGCCGCCGGCCTCATGGTCGGCAGCCTGGTCTCCGGCCGGCCGGTCAGCAATGACGTGACCATTCCCGGCACCGACGCGCAGCGCGCGCACGACCTGATGCGCGACGGGTTCGGCCCGGGGTACGCGCCGGGCGGCACGGTGCAACTGGTGCTCTATTCGGACAAGGGACCGCTCACGGACGAGCCGAAGAAGCAGGCCGTCGAAAGGTCCATGGACAAGCTCCGCGACCTCCCCCACGTCGAGCAGGTCGAGACGCCCTACCGGCGCGGCGGCATAGCCTCCAACCTGCAGATCGGCCTGATCGTGGTCCGCATGGAGGGCCACGACAGCGCCAAGGTCGCCGAGACCACGCAGGCGCTGTCGAAGGCCGCGGATCCGGCGCGGGCGATGGGCATCGAGGTGGTTCCGGCCGACAGTTCGACGCCGGCCGACAAGGAGATCAAGACCGGCCCCAGTGAGATCATCGGCGTCACGTGCGCGTTGCTCGTCCTGGTGCTGGCCTTCGGCACGCTCGTGGCCGCCCTGATCCCGATCTTCACGGCGCTGGTCAGCGTGGCCGCGGGCCTGGGCGTGATCGGGCTGCTCGGGCATGTGGTCGACGTGCCGAAGCAGGCGGGCATCATGGCCACGATGATCGGGCTCGGCGTGGGCATCGACTACGCGTTGTTCCTGCTCTCGCGGCACCGCAAGCTGCTGGCCGACGGGGTGCCGGTGCTGGAGTCGGTGCGGCGGACGGTGTCCAGTTCCGGTGGCGCGGTCGTGTTCGCGGGCGGCACGGTCATCATCGCGCTCAGCGCGCTCGTGCTCGGCGGCTTCCCGCTGCTGCGCACGCTCGGCTGGATCACCGGCATCTCGGTCGTCTTCGCCGTGCTCACCTCGATCACGCTGGTCCCGGCGCTGCTCGGCGTCCTTGGCGAGAAGGTCAACGCGCTCAAGGTGCCGTTCCTGGGCCGCCGCAAGGAAGGTTCCGGCGGCTGGGCCGGGCTCGGCGCGTGGGTCGCCAAGCGCCCGTGGAGCGTCCTGCTCGCCAGCGTCCTGGCGCTCGGCGCGCTCGCCGCGCCCGCGCTCGCGCTCAAGCTCGGGCCGCTCGACGACGGGTACGGCACGCAGGGCTCGGCCCCCCGCCGCGCCTACGAGCTGATGGCCACCGGCTTCGGCCCCGGCAGCAACGGCCCGCTGGTCGTCGTGGCGGAACTGGGCGGCAAGGTCGCCAAGGCCACCGACCCGATCGTCGAAGGCCTGGCCAGGGATGTGGGCGACATCGACGGCATTGCCCACGTGAGCCCGCCCAAGCTCAACGACGCCGGCCGTACCGTGCTGATCCAGGCGATTCCCGACTACGCGCCCAGTGACGAGCGCGCGCCCGCCGTCGTCGAGGCGGTCAGGGCGCTGGACAGACCGGGCGTGAACGTGCACGTCGGCGGAGAGGTGGCCGCGCTCGCCGACGCAGCGGACCGCATTTCGGGCAACACTCCGCTGGTCATCGGCGTAGTGGTGCTGCTCAGCGCGATGCTCCTGCTGCTGGCGTTCCGCGCGCCGGTGGTCGCGCTGAAGGCGGCGCTGATGAACCTGGTGTCGCTGGGGGCCGCGTTCGGCGCGCTCGCGATCGTCTTCTCCTACGGCCTGGGCAGCCAGCTGGTCGGCATGGACCCACCGGCCGACGCCTCCTACCTGCAGACCCTCTTCTTCACCGTGCCCATTGAGCCCTATGTGCCGTTGATGCTGTTCGCGGTGCTGTTCGGGCTCTCGATGGACTATGAGGTGTTCCTTCTCACGGCTGTACGGCAGGCGTACCTCAAACACGGCGACAACCGGCGGGCGGTGGCGGAGGGGCTGGGCTCGACCGGCCGGGTCATCACCTCCGCCGCCCTGATCATGGTCGCGGTGTTCGTCGCCTTCATCGCCTATCCGGACCCGCTGGTGAAGACGTTCGGCGTGGGGCTGGCGGTGGCCATCGCCGTGGACGCCACGATCATCCGCGGCTTCCTCGTCCCCGCCACCATGGTGCTGCTCGGACGCCTCAACTGGTGGTGCCCGCGCTGGCTGGACCGGCTGCTGCCCAACCTCTCCGTCGAAGGTCACGAGGACGACGAGGAGCCGCGGGTCTGGAAGAGTGAGCCCCATGTCGTATCCCGAAGTTAGGTACAAAGGCGACTCGGGAGAGCACAGCGGTGTGCTCCGCCCGGGCGATCAAGCCCCCGACCTGGTCATGGGCGCCGGTGGCACCGAGGTGCACTACCTCGGTACCGGCGCCACCACCGACGGGCAGTTCGGGCTGTACCGGTGGGAGATGGGCGTGCGGCCCGGCGGCGCCACCCCGCACTTCCACCGGACGATCTCCGAGTCGTTCTACGTGATCTCCGGTTCGGTCAAGCTCTACAGCGGCGACACGTGGGTGGACGGCCGGCCCGGCGACTTCCTGTACGTGCCGCCCGGCGGCCACCACGGCTTCCGCAACGAGTCGGGCGAGCGGGTGACCATGCTGATCCTGTTCACGCCCGGCGCGCCGCGGGAGGCGTACTTCGAGGCGCTGGCCGAGCTCGCCACCTCCGGCCGCAAGCTGAGCGACGAGGAGTGGACAGAGCTCTATCAGCAGCACGACCAGTACATGGTCTAGAGCCCGAGGATCTCCCTTTCCACGTGGTCGAGGGCCAGCCGTACCCCGCCCAGGGCGACGCTCTCGTCGCCGAACGTGGAGGTGACCACCTCGGGCACGCCGAGGCACAGGTCGGTCAGATGGCGGCGGAACGGCATGAGCAGGACGTCGCCCGCGCGGGAGTAGCCCCCGCCGACCACCAGCAGGTCGGGGTCGACGGCCAGCACGAGGGCGGCGGCCCCGATCGCGAGCTTCTCCGCGAAGCGCTCCACCGCGCGGGCGGCGCCGGGGTCGCCGTCGCCGGCGGCCTTGAAGACGGCGGCCGCCTCGCCGTGCGTGTCGAGTTCCGCGGCGGCGTCCTCCCAGCCGACCTGGCGCAGCGCGCCGATCTCGCCGGCCGCGCCGGTCCTGCCGCCGTGGAGCCGGCCGCCGATCAGCATGCCCGCGCCGACGCGATGGCCGACCAGGACGTAGACGACGTCGGCGGCGTGCTGCGCGCTGCCGCGCCAGTGCTCGGCCAGGGCGGCGAGGTTGGCGTCGTTGGCGGCCAGGCCCTTGCACCCGAACCAGCCCCCGGCCAGCCCCGCGAGGTCCACGCCCGTCCAGCCGGGCAGCACGGTCGACAGGGAGACGCGGCCCGAGCGGTCCACGACGCCCGAGGTGCCCGCGCAGACCGCCCACACCCGGGTACGGGCCACGCCCGCGACGTCGACGCAGGCCAGCGCGGCCTGGCGGGCGGCCTCCAGGCGTTCGGGAGCGGGGGCGCCGTCGGAGACGGCCACGCGGTGCCAGCTGACGACCTCGCCGTTGAGGTCGGCGAGCGCTGCGAGGATCTTGTTGGCGCCGATGTCGACGCCGAGCACGTATCCGGCGTCGGCGCGGAAGCCGAACCTGCGGGCTGGCCGGCCCATGACGCCTTCGTCCGGCGGGATCTCCCTGACCCAGCCGCGCTCGGCCAGTTCGTCCAGAACGGTCTCGACGGTCTGCCGGGACAGCCCGGTGATCCGGCCGAGCCGGGTGAGCGTGGCCACGCCTTCGCGGCGTAGCGCGTTCAGCGTGACCTGGGTGTTCACCCGTCGCAGGAGCGAAGCGTCACCCGCCACTTATGTGACTCCGTTTCATAACTGTGACCGACTCCACCTATTGACCTGTTTGACCTCGAATCCTAGCATCAGCCGACATACGTGAATTGGTTACATATCTGGAGGACTGATGGTCACTCTCGCCGTCGTCGGCGCGGGTTCACGCGGGTCCGGGTACGCCCGCCGCGCCGAGGGCAGGGCACGCGTGGTGGCCGTCGCCGACCCGCTGGCGGCCCGCCGCGAACGTTTCCCCGAGGCCGCCCACTACGCCGACTGGCGCGAGCTGGCCGCCCTCCCCCGCCAGGCCGACGCCGTGATCATCGCCACCATGGACGCCGACCACGTCGAGCCCGCGGTCCGCTTCGCCGAGCTCGGCTACCACATCCTGCTGGAGAAGCCGATGGCCGTCTCCGAGCAGGACTGCCGCACGATCGTGGCCGCCGCCGAGAAGGCCGGAACCGTCTTCGCCGTCTGCCACGTGCTGCGCTACACGCCCTACACCCGGACGCTCAAGCAACTGCTCGACGCGGGCGCCATCGGCGAGATCGTCAGCGTGCAGCACCTGGAACCGGTCGGCTGGTGGCACCAGGCCCACTCCTACGTGCGCGGCAACTGGCGGCGTACCGACGAGTCGACCTTCATGCTGCTCGCCAAGTCCTGCCACGACCTCGACTGGCTCGTGCACATCATGGGCAGGCAGGTCACCCGGGTCTCCTCCTTCGGCGGCCTCAAGCACTTCCGCCCGGAGAACCGTCCCGAGGGCGCCGCCGACCGCTGCCTGGACTGCGCGGTCGAGAGCACCTGCCCCTACTCCGCGCCCCGCCTCTACCTGCCGCTCGCCGGGCGCGAGAGCTGGCCGCTGACCGTGATCACCGAGGACGTCTCGGCGGCGGGCGTGCGCGAGGCGCTGCGCACCGGCCCGTACGGCAGATGCGTCTACGCCTGCGACAACGACGTCGTCGACCACCAGGTCGTCAACATGGAGTTCGAGGGCGGCGCGAGCGCGGCGTTCACCATGACCGCCTTCACCCCCCAGCAGCACCGCCAGACCCGGATCTTCGGCACGCACGGCTCCATCGAGGGCGACGGCGTGCTGCTGAAGGTGACCGACTTCGTCACGGGCGAGACGTCCGTCGTCGACAGCTCCGCCACCGGCGACGGTACGGCCGACGGCGGTCACGGCGGCGGCGACGAGGGTCTGATGGCGGCGTTCCTGAGCGCGGTCGAGACCGGAGACCGTTCGGCCGTGCTGTCCTCGCCCGGCGAGAGCCTGCACAGCCACCTGATCGCCTGGGCGGCCGAGAGGTCCCGCCTCGACGGCACCACCGTCACCTTGGAAGGAACCCCCCGATAATGCACGGTAAGAAGATCCCGGCCGCTCTGGTCGCGGGACTGCTGGGCCTCGGCCTGGCGGCCTGCGGCGGGCAGGACGCCGGATCCCCCAGCACGCAGAAGCCGGCCGACGGCGGGCGCGGCCCGCTCACCTTCGCCAGCGGCAAGTTCGAGGCCGAGGCCACGCAGAAGATCGTCGACACCTGGAACGCCGCCCACCCGAACGAGAAGGTCACCTCGGTCCTGCTGCCGGAGAGCGCCGACGAGCAGCGCCGCAAGCTCATCCAGAACGCCCAGACCAAGTCCGACGCCTTCGACGTCCTGCTCATCGACGCCGTGTGGACCGGCGAGTTCGCCGCCAACCGCTGGGCCGACGAGCTGACCGGGCCGCGTTTCGACGTCACCGGCTTCTTGCCCCCGTCCGTCGAGACCGGCAAGTACCGGGGCAAGCTCTACGCGATGCCGCTGTTCACCGGCACCGGGCTGCTCTACTACCGCAAGGACCTGGTCAAGACGCCGCCCAAGACCTGGGACGAGATGAAGAAGATCTGCGCCGAGGTGCTGCCGAAGCAGAAGGGCATGTCCTGCTACGGCGGGCAGTTCGACAAGTACGAGGGCCTGACCGTCAACTTCGCCGAGGCGGTCAACTCGGCCGGCGGCCGGTTCCCCGAGGTCAGCAGCGATTCGGCCAAGCAGGCCGCGCGGTTCCTGGCCGACGGCTTCACCTCCGGGATGATCCCCAAGGAGGCGGTCACGTACAAGGAGGAAGAGGGGCGCGTCGCCTTCCAGGAGGGCAAGCTGCTCTTCTACCGCAACTGGGCCTACATGTACGAGGCCGCCAACAAGACCGACGGCTCCAGCAAGGTCGCCGGCAAGTTCGACGTGGCGCCGATCCCGGGACTGAACGGGCCGGGCGCCGGCACGCTCGGCGGCAACAACCTGGCCCTGTCGGCCTTCTCCAAGCACAAGGAGACGGCCAAGGACTTCATCGCCTTCGTCACCTCGGCCGAACAGGAGAAGGCGTTCGCGCTCATCAACTCCACGCCCATGGCCAGGGCCTCGCTCTACGACGACCCCGAGCTGATCAAGAAGTACCCGTACCTGCCCGCGCTCAAGGAGGGCATCCTGGCCGCCAAGCCGCGGCCTTCGGCGGTCAAGTACGGTGACGTCACCGCGGCCATCCAGGAGTCGGCGTACGCGATCGTCTCCGGGACCAAGCCCGTCGAGCAGGCGCTCGCCGAGATGCAGTCCGCTCTGGGCCCCCTGCTCAAGTGATCCGCACCAGGCAGAATCTCCTCGGCTGGGGGATGGTCTCGCCGACGCTGGTCGTCCTGGCGCTGGTGGTGTTCTATCCCCTGGTCGCGGCGATGCGCGAATCCTTCTACACCAGCGGTCAGACGCTCGACGCCGACGGCTTCGTGGTCGAGGGCGAGCGGTTCGCCGGCGCGGCCAACTACGCCGGCGTCCTCGGCGAGCGCTTCCTCAACGCCACGCTCAACACCACGCTGTTCACCGTGGCGACGGTGGCGATGGAGGTCGTGCTCGGCGTCGCGATGGCGCTGGTCATGCACCGCGCCTTCCGCGGGCGGGCGTTCCTTCGGGCCAGCATCCTGGTGCCGTGGGCGGTGCCGACCGCGGTCTCCGGCCTCATGTGGAAGTGGATCTTCCAGGCGGACGGCGTCGCCAACGCGATCCTCGGCACCCAGATCCTCTGGACCGCCGACGGCGTGTGGGCCAAGCTGGCCGTGATCATCGCCGACGTGTGGAAGACGTCGCCGTTCGTCGGCCTGCTCGTGCTGGCCGGGCTGCAGATCATCCCCGCCGAGGTGTACGAGGCCGCCCGCGTGGACGGCGCGTCGGCCGGGCAGCGGTTCTGGCGGATCACGCTCCCGCTGGTCAAACCGGCGCTGCTGGTGGCGGTGTTGTTCCGGCTCATGGACGCCTTGCGGGTCTTCGACCTGCCGTACGTGCTCATCGGACCGCGCAAGGCGTCGGTCGAGACGCTGTCCGGGCTGATCTGGGACGAGGCCACCCGCGTCCACTACGGCCCCGCCTCCGCCTACGGCACCGCCCTGTTCGTCTACATCGCGGTGATCGCGTTCGTGTTCGTGAAGCTGCTGGGCGCCGACCTGCTGAGCGACGTCCGGGCCCGCAAGAAGGAGTCGCGCGATGCTGCTGCGTAGAGCGGGCCTGGCCGGCATCGCCCTGTACTGCCTGGTGCCCTTCTACTGGATGGTGGTCTCCAGCTTCCGGCGTACCTCCGACATCTACGACAAGTCGCCGGTTCCGATGCCGTGGTCGCTGGAGAACTACGCCGCCGTCTTCGCCGAGGGCATGGGCTTCGGCCGCGCGCTGGGCAACAGCCTGCTGGTCGCCGCCGTCACGACCGCGGTGACGCTGCTCGTGGGCACGATGACCGCGTACGCCCTGGCCCGCCTGACCTTCCGCGGCAAGAACCTCATCCTCGCCCTGATCATCGCCGTGTCCATGTTCCCCGGTGCGCTGCTGATCGTGCCGCTGCTGAAGCTGTTCACCACGATCGGCTGGATCAACACCTATCAGGCGATGATCGTCCCTTCGATGTCGTTCGCCCTGCCGCTGACCGTGTGGAACCTGACCGTCTTCTTCCGCCAGCTCCCCCTGGAACTGGAGCAGGCCGCCATGATCGACGGCTGCACGGCCTTCGCCGCCTTCCGCCGCGTCCTGCTCCCCCTGGCCGCCCCCGGCGTCTTCACCACCGCGATCATCGCCTTCATCTGCACGTGGAACGAGTTCATCATCGCCGTGACCATGGTCAACGACCAGGCGACGCAGACCGCCACGGTCCGCATCGCCCAGTTCACCGGGGCGGCGAAGTTCGACACCCCGTTCGGCACGCAGATGGCCGCCGGCGTCCTGGTGACGATCCCGCTGGTCGTGCTGGTCCTGTTCTTCCAGCGCCGCATCGTCGCCGGCCTGACGGCAGGCGCCCTGAAGTAGACCTCACCAGCTGACCGGCAACGCCCGCACCCCGCCGGTCACCGACGAACGATCGCACTCGACCTCCTCCACCGGTACGGCCGGCCGCAACGCCGGCAGGCGAAGGAACACCGTCGTGAGCACCTGGTGCAGCAGCATCCGGGTCAGATGCGCGCCCAGGCAGAAGAACTTGCCGTGCCCGAAGCCGAGGTGCGGGTTCGGCACGCGGTCGATGAGGAACGCGCCGGGATCGCGGAACCGGCGCGCGTCCCGGTTGGCGGCCTGCATCGACAGGACCACCAGGTCCCCCGCGCGGATCCTGGCCGCGCCCAGGTCGATGCCTGCCAGCGCGTACCGGGGGATCCAGCTGCCCCCCGGCACCGCCACCCGCATGATCTCCTCGACCGCGGAGGGAACCAGGCCGGGGTCGGCCACCAGCCGCCGCCGCTGCTCCTGATCGGCCAGCAGGTACAGCAGCCCGTAGCCGATCCGCGCCGCGACCGTCTCGTACTCCACCAGACCCACAGGGCCGCACAGGACATCGGTGGCCGCCTCGGTGCCGAGCGCGGCCAGCCGGGTGATCATGTCCTCCCCCGCCCTGCCCCGCTCCCGCTCGACCATCCGGCTCATCGCCGCGCGCATCCCGCCCGGCTGTTCCGCCATCCGCCCCGGCGCGCGTAACCAGCGGGAACGCCACCGGTAGAGCTCCCACTCCGCTTCCGGCACGCCCACGAAGCCGAAGACCGCCCGCATGGCGTACGGCAGGGCCAGCTCGGCATACAGGTCGGCGGCCGAGCCTCGGGCCACGAGCGTCGAAAGGATCTCGTCGAGCACCGCCTGGGCCCGCGCCCGCTCCGCGACCACCCGGCGCCTGCCGTACGCCGGCACCAGGAGCGCGCGCAGGCGCCGGTGGTCGGCCATCTCGCCGTCGACGTCGCCCGGCGGATCGAACAGCCGCGCCGGCCACAGGCGCGGCGCGTACGCGGGATCGGGGTGGGACCGGCCGATGCGCCGGTCGGCGCAGAGCGCTCGCACGTCGGAGTAGCGGGTCACCAGCCAGCCGGCGTCCCCCGCGGCGGTGCGCACGCGGACGGGACCCTCCCGAGCGCGAAGGCACTCGAACTCGGGAGGCTCGGCGAAGGGAGTGGGCGCCGTGAAGGGCATCGGCCCGAACTCCTCTGACACGGCGCGGCCCCCTGGCTGGAAGGTTCTCTGGCGGTGCCGCTCAGCTCGTACGGCCGCTCCCCGCCGGCCGGAGCGCCTCGGCGACGTTCACGATCGCTTCGACGAACGCGGGAATCGAGTCCTGGTGGAAGCGCAGGTACAGGCCGGGCTCGACCAGTTCGAGCTCGGTCAGGATGGGGTTTCCCGCCGCGTCGTCGGCCATGTCGACCCGGGCGTACAGGAGCTTGTCCGCGTCGGGCACGGTGCTCAGCACCCGATCGGCGAGGTCCCGTTCGGCGGCGGTCGGCTGCCAGGGCTCGGTGCCGGGGTGCGCGTCCCTGGGCTCGTCGTAGCGCAGGCCGGGCGCGAGGACCGCCCGCTTGCGGATGGCGTGAAGGAAGCGGTTGCGGACGAAGACCAGCGCCCGCTCCCCGCTCACGTCGATCCGCGAGAGGTACGGCTGGACCATCGCGGTGACTCCGTCGGCATGGATGCGTTCGACGTGGGCGGCGGCCCGGTCGCGATCGGCGGGGGTGTAGCGGGCCGCGAAGCGCGCTCCCGCCCCCACGGCCGGCTTGACGACGAAGTCGTGCCCGGCGGGCAGGTCGGCGGCCGAACCGGGAAGCAGGTAGGTGGTCGGCACCACGGGAACCTTCTGCTCCCGCAGTTCGAGCAGGTACTCCTTGCGGGCGTTCCAGTGGATGATCTCCGGTGGGTTGGCCACGCGGGTGCGCTCCGCGCAGCGGTCGACCCATGCCAGGAACTCGGCCGAACGCCAGGAGTAGTCCCACGGAGAGCGGACGACGGCGAGATCGAAACAGGACCAATCGATTTCTGGATCGTCCCAATGGGTGATTTCCGCTTCGGCTTCGACCTCGTCGAAGGCCGCGTGCAGCAGCGGCATATCCAAATCCGGATTGACTTCTGGTCGCGGTCTGGCGGTCACCAAGGCAATGCGCGCATGAGCCATGTGCATCCGTCCTTTGGAAATCGGCCGCCCTTATAGAACCATGACACTTGGGCGCGGGCAACGATTCTCTAGGGCAGATGTCTATGAGGAATGGCGGAGGGACTCCTGGATGTTAGTAAGGTTTCGGCTCGCGTGCAGGGAGTCCGGATGATGCGCGCCCAAAACCTTGATGCTGCGGTCGCGGGTTTCCTTCTGCAGGCGGAAGGCCTCCTCGGAACGTCCCATCGTGTGCAGGGTCTCGGCCAGGCTCGTGGCCGACTGCAGCGTGTGCGGGTGATCTTCGCCGAGGGTCCGCCTCCGGCGGCTCAGCGCCTCGATCTGCAGGGTGTGGGCCCGGTCGTGGTCACCCAGGGTCCGCAGGTCGACCGCGAGGTTGTTGGCCGAGCGGAGGGTGTCGGGGTGATCGTCGCCCAGCACCTCCCGGTACCGGGCGTAGGTCTCTTCGTGCAGGTCGCGGGCTTCCTCGAAGCGGCCGAGCGCGTGGAGCGCCACCGCCATGTGGTTGGCGGAGTGAAGCGTGTGCGGGTGCCTCGGGCCGAGCACGCGCTCGTAGCGCTCGAAGGCGTCCTTCTGTAACGCGTAGGCCTCCCGGTCGCGGCCGAGCAGGTGCAGATTGATCGCGGATCCGTGCTTGAGCCGCAGGGCCAGGGGGTCGTCGGGGCCCAGCCCCGCCTCCGCCTCGCCCGTCGCCCGCTCGTAGAGCCGGGCCGCGTCCGCGTAGTCGCCCTGTTCGCGCAGCGCCCTGGCCAGGTCGCGGGCGGCGGCGAGGGTCTGCGCGTGCCGGGGTCCCAGGGTCTTCTGCCATTGGGCGTACAACTGGGCGGAGAACCTGGCGCTGGCCTGGGCCTCGCCCCGCTCGATCAGGTACCAGCCGGCGTCGCAGGCCATCTCCCGCAGGTCGTGGTCACCGGAGGCGTCCGGGGCGACGGCGAACAGGTGCGGAACCATACGGGACCAGGCGGCCCAGCCGGCGGGGTCCTCCGGGTCGTCGGGCCGGTAGCGGGCCAGCAGCGCCCTGGCGTGCTCCAGGACGATCTCCTGCTCGGCCGGCGGCAGGTGATCGCGGATGATGCTCTGGGTCAGCCGGTGCAGCCGGAGCCCGCCGCGCGCGCCGACCGCCAGGCCGAAGCGGCTCAGCGAGCCGACGCCCCGGCGCAGGGCGAGCGCGTCGTCCTCGGCCGCCGTCAAGCCGTCCAGCGGGCCCTTCCCGGCCGCGGCCGGGTGCGCGCCGACCAGCCATTCGACGGGAATCGTGTCCGGCGCGAGGAAGGAGCAGATCCGGGCCAGCGCCAGGCCGACCGGTTCGTGCCTGGCCAGCCGTTCGATGGTCAGGCCCACGGCCGCGGCCAGTGAGTGCGGGTACTCGCCCGCCGCGCCCTCGCTCAGCACCTCCTTCGGCCGTGAGCGCAGCAGCCCCAGGTAGTCGGCCGGGGCGGTCGCGGTCTCGGCGAGAAAGGTACCGGCCTGCACCAGCGCGAGCGGGAGGTCGCCGAGCTCGGCGGCCAGCGCCGCCGCCTCGGAACCCCGCAGGTCCGGGCCGTGGCTGCGGATCAGCTGGACCGACTCGGCACGTTCCATCACGTTCACCGGGACGGTGACGGCCAGGTGCTCCCAGCCGCCCACCCGGGAGGTGATCACCACGTGGCCGGGGCCTCCTGGCAGCCACCGGCGGACCAGCCCGGGGTCCTCGGCGTTGTCGATCAGCAGCAGCCAGCCGGAGTGCTGGCGCAGGTGTGCCTTGAGCAGGGCGACGGCGCTGCCGGAGTCGACGTCGGGGATCGCCAGCCGTAACTGGACCGACAGCTCCGCCAGTTGCTTGCCGATCAGCATCGGGTCCTCGGCGTCGATCCACCACACGACGGAGTAGTCGGCGGCGAACTGGTGGGCGTACTCGATCGCGATCTGCGTCTTGCCCACGCCGCCCCATCCGCGCAGCACCTGGACCTTGGCCAGGCCGCCGGTGCGGAAGCGGCGGCCCAGTTCGGCGATGACCTCTTCCCTGCCGGTGAACTCGGGGTTGCGCGGCTCGACGTTCCAGACGGTGGGCAGCATGCCGGTCGCGGGCGGAGCACCGGTGGCGTAGCGGGCGAGCGCGGCCTCGACCGTGGCGGTGAGCGGATCGGCGTCGCCGAGCGTCTCCCTGCAGTCGGCCAGCAGTTCCCCCAGCAGCGACGGGGCGGAGGGGGCGCCGCGCTGGGCAAGGATCATCGCCCGCTCGTGGCGCAGGCTCAGGCACGCGGGCGACTTGTCGCGGGCGGCGCCCCGGCACAGTTCCACGACGCCGCTGGAGATCTGCTCGGCCAGTTCGTGTTGTCCGGACTCGGCGAGGACGGACACCGCCTGATGCAAGATCGGGACAATCTCCTCCAGCCGCGCGCCGTGCTCGGACAACCGGCGCCGTTCCCGGACCAGGTCCTCGCCCAGGCGGTCGGCCAGCTCTCTGGCCTCCCTCAGCGGCAGCTCTCCGTCGGCCGCGCGGGCGCCGTCCGTGACGGCGCCGGCGTTGTACTCGGCGGCCAGCCGATTCCACACCTCGAGCCAGGTCATCTGCTCGGTGGGCGGCACTTCACAGACGTTGAGAAAGGTAATCAGAAAGGCCTTCGTTGGGAACTTACGCCCGTTGAGCACTTCCCCCAGCGTGGTGCGGGGCAGCGAGCCACCGGCGGAGACCGCGCGTTTCTCCAGATCGCGATAGGCCGGCATATCCGCGCGAGCCCGCAGTATCCGCATAAGTCGCGCCAAGTCTTCCTTTGTCGCGACCTTTGTCACCGCAGAGACAAGGTCAACCGACTCTTCTCCCATAACGCCTCATTGAGCTGTCCGCGATTGTCCAAGCTTGTCCGCAACAGTACGCGAATTGTCCGTCCCTTAGCACCCACTCCGCATTTATGTGACCGCTATCGCGGGGAAAAGCCTGACCTATTCTCCGCGGCCGCGTCCCCGCGTGTCCTGTCCCATCCGCGCGTGGCGCGGATCCAGCACGATCTTGTCCACCGCTCTGGCGGGACAGGCGCGCGCGAGCGTTCATGGACGCAGGTAAGGAGGTTCCGGGATGGATCTGAAGCACGTGTTCGACGCCCTGGGCAGCAGCTCGGGATATCTGGTGGCCGGGGTGGCCGCCATCGTTCTGGTCGTCCTCGTCGGCGCGTACCGGCAGGGCAGGTCGATCGAGTTCTGGCCGCCGCGGGTGGGACCGCGCGAGGAGGCGCTCGCCCCGGCGGCGGCGAACGACGACGAGGCCGTCCAGCTCTTCGACACCACGCAGGCGCGCGACTTCTACCAGGCGATCGCCCCCAACTACGACCAGCGCAACTCCGCCAACCTGCTGGAGACCCATCGGGCGGTCATCAGGCTGCTGGTCAGCCTCCGCGACGCCAAGCCCAGCCTCCGCGTCCTCGACCTGGGCGGCGGTTCCGGCAAGAACGTCGCGACGCACTTCTTCCTCGACACCTCGATGCGCTGGACCTACGTGGACTTCTGTCCGGGCATGGCCGAGCAGTTCCAGCGTCATCTGGCGGGTCAGCCGCTCTACGAGCGCACGAAGATCCTTGTCGAGGACATCAACCGGGTCCGCGACCGCATCGCGCCCCGGTCGCAGGATGTGATCCTGCTCAACCTCGTCCTGTCCTCGATGCCGGAGATGCCAGACTTCGGGCGTCTGGCCGGCCTGCTCGCGCCGGGCGGAACGCTGATCGTCTGCGACATCGACCCCGGCTACACCGAGGCCCACCCGCTCTACCAGGCCACGTCCACCAGCGGCGCCAAGGTCGGGCTCCGTACCCGGGCCGTGCCGCCGCTCGCCGTCGGCGCCCGCGCGGACGAGGCCGGACTCCAGCTCAGCGCCATGCGGCAGGTCTACGCCGACCGCCTCTACTCCTTCGTCGCCGTGTTCGTCAACGCCGCGCGCGTACGCGGCGGCAACACCGAGCACCCCGCCGTCGAGGCGCCCGCCGCGTGAGAAGCGGGCGCTATGACGGGGTGGGGGTGGGATCCGGCTCGGGTTCACCGGGGTCCGGGCCGGTCTGTCCCTCGACGCCGACGGTGATGACGATCGTCCTGCCGGGCTGGGCGCACCGGCCCGCCGGCACGTTCTGCGCGAGCACCGTGTCCACCTCGCCGGGCTCGGTCACGATCTGTACCCGCTGTTCCACGGCGAACCCCGCCGCCTTCAGCGCCGTGACCGCGCTCTCCCTGCCCTTGCCGATCACCGCCGGAACCTCGGCCCCGTGCTGCGTGACGACCAGCGCCACCGCGCTCCCGCCCGCCACCCGGGTACCCGCGGCGGGCTCCGAGGACAGCACCCGCCCGCCCGGCTGCGCCGAGCAGGCCCGGCTCACCACACCGGTCTCCAGCCCGGCCCGCCCGAGCGCGAGCTCCGCCGCCTTCCTGCCCAGCCCCTTCAGCTCCGGTACGGCCAGCCCCGCCGACACGTCCAGATCGACCTCCGCCCCCTTGGCCAGCAGCGCCCCGGCGGCGGGACGGCTGGCCAGCACGCGGCCGATCCGCAGCTTGGAGTCCACCTCGTTGAACGTCCCCGCGCTGAGCCCGGCCCGCCTGAGCGCCTTCACCGCCGCGGAACGATCCAGCCCCACCAGGCTCGGCACCCCCACCCCCGCCGGCTCCACCCTCGGCGGTGGCGGAGCCGGTTCGGTGGCGCCCCCGCGTACCTTCGACTCCTGCCGCTCACGCGAGGGGGAGGGCTCGGCGAGCTGCGGCAGAAGCAGCGCGGGCGCGGAGCCGCTGGGCTGCGCGGCCGCCTGGGGCGCCGGGCCGTCGCCGGAGCGGAAGGCCGGAACCAGCAGCGTCACCAGCACCGCCGCGCTCACCAGCAGCGCGCAGGAGACCGCGAGGCCCGCGCGGTTGGCGGCGCTGGCCCGCTGACCGGCGCGTACGTCCTGCGTGTCCTGGCTCACCGCTGCCGGGCCGCTCGCGGCGGCGGCGACCGGCGCGGCGGGCAGGTGGTAGACGTCCGGGGCCGCCCCTGTCGTCTCGGGCTCGGCCATCGGGGCCGCCCCCGAGCGCAGCAGGTGCGGCGGAGGTGAGCGCAGCACCTCCGCCGGCACCCCGTCGGAGTCGCCCAGCAGCGCGTACAGCAGGTCGCGGCTCGACGGCCGGTTGCGCGCGTCCTTGTCGAGGCAGGCCGCCACCAGGTCGCGCAGGTACCCGTCCAGCCGCCCGAGCTCCGGCGGCGCGGTGAGGATGCGGTGCAGCACCGGCGCCACGGAGTCCTGCCCGAACGGCGCGCTGGCGTTGGCCGCGAAGCACATGGTCGCGCCCCACGAGAACACGTCGGCCGCGCCGGTGACCAGCGCGGCGGTGATCTGCTCCGGCGCCATGTAGGCGGGCGTGCCCACCCCGCGCCCGCTCTGCGTGGCCGCGGCGTCCAGCACCCGCGCCAGCCCGAAGTCGATCACCCGGGGCCCGTCCGGGCCGAGCAGCACGTTCTGCGGCTTGAAGTCGCGGTGCACGATCCCGGCGCGGTGGATGGCCGCCAGCGCGGTCGCGGTCCCGACCGCGAGCCGCTCCAGCGCGCCGCCGCTCCTGGGCCCGGTGAGCGCGACCTCCCGATAAAGCGAAGGACCGTCGACGAACTCACTCACGATGTACGGCCGGCCGTCGTCGAACCCGGCGTCCGCCACCTGGGCGGTGCAGAATCGCGCGACGTGCTTGGCCAGCTCCACCTCGCGTAAGAACGCCGCCTGCTCGTCCCCCACCGGCCCGTGGAGCAGTTTGATCGCGTATCGTTCCTCGCCCCTCATCCCGAGGAACACCACGCCCTGGCCACCTTCGCCCAGCCGGCCGGACAGTGTGTAGTCGCCCAGTTGCCGCGGGTCCCCCGATTTGAGCGGCTGCGTGTCAGGCACAAGGGCCTCCCCTCGCCGCCACCCGGTACTCATTCCACTGAAAGCAACCAATGCCGGGCAGTCAACGCGGGCCGCCCAATCGGCACACGACCGTGACACATCCGGTCAGGACGGGCGGCTCACCTTGCCCGAGTAGGTGACATCGGTGTCACCTCGGCGGGTCACTCTGATCACCGCCTGGTCGGCGTCGCCGCCGCTGGGGAACATCCGGAGGGTGCCGGGGTAGCACTCCGCGCCGCGTACGTGGTCGAGGGTGTAGACCATCGCGCTGGAGGTCCTGGCCAGGCGGCCGGAGCAGCGCAGGTCGGCGCCCCACCGCATGGCGGAGTCGCCCTCGCCCACCAGCTTGATCTCCACCGGGAACACGCGGCCGGCGCTGGGGTGATCGGCCGACCCGGTCCAGGTCCCCGCCAGCCCGGGGCTCTGCGCGCCACGCAGCCACAACCCGAACCCCGCGGCCCCGGCCAGCACCCCCAGGACGGCCACGGCGATCTGCCACTTCGCCACCCGCCGCCGGCCACGCCCCGGGCGGCCCGCCCCGGGGCCGGGCTGGGGCGCATCCTCTGGTCCGGGTGCCGTCGGGGTGGAGTCCTCCGGCCCGATGGGGAGGGTGTCGCCCTCGCCCGAGGCCGGGACGTTCCCCGCCGGCATGCCGGCTCTCGGGTCGGTGGTGTCGACGGCGGCCCTGGCCCCCGAGGTCAGGACGTCCCGGTCGTCCCGGCCTTCGTGGCCTTCGTGGCCTTCGTGGCCGAGCAGCAGGCTCAGGACCTCCTCAGCCCGGGGCCGCTCGCCGGGCGATCGGGCCAGGCACGCCTCCACGATCTCGCGCAGCCGGCCGGTCAGCGTGCCCAGGTCGGGCCGGCCGTACAGGATGCGGGCGAGGATCTCCTGGTAGGTGTCGGCGCGGTAGGCGTGGCGGCCGTTGGCGGTGTAGGCGAGGGTGAGGGCCCAGGCGTACATGTCGGCGGGCGGGCCGGCGGACTCGCCCTCGATGCGCTCGGGCGCCAGGTACGCGGGGGTGCCGACGGGCATCTGGTTGGTGGTGGCGGCGCTGTCCATGAGGCGGGAGACGCCGAAGTCGATGACTCTCGGCCCGTCCAGGCTGAGCAGGACGTTGCCCGGCTTGAAGTCGCGGTGCACGACCCCGGCGCGGTGGATGGCGCTCAGGGCGGTGGCGGTGCCGATGGCCAGCCGGTCGAGCGAGCCGCCGGTCCTCGGCCCCTTGGCCACGACGTGGTCGCGCAGGGAGACGCCGTCCACGTACTCGCTGACGATGTACGGGCGGTCGTCCTCAAGGGAGGCGTCGAGCACCTGCGCCGTGCAGAACGGCGCCACCCGGCGCACCGCCTCCACCTCGCCGAGAAAGCGCCGGCGCACCTCGGGGTCGGCGGCCACGCTGGCGTGCAGCAGCTTGATCGCGACCTGCGCGCCCGCCGGGGTCCGGCCGAGGAAGACGACGCCCTGCCCGCCCTGGCCGAGGCGGCCCGCCAGCAGGTAGGAGCCCAGCCGGCGCGGATCGCCCGCCCGAAGCTCCGCCAATCGCGACATAGCGCGTAATTATGACAGGAAGCGTTCCGCGTAGGAGTCGAGCACCGGCAGCACCCGGCCGGCCGGCCCGCTCGGCAGAGTGGCCACGACCTCCTCGATGCCCAGCCCGGCGAAGTAGTCGAGCTTCTCCCGGGTGGGCAGGGTCCCGATCGGGATGACCTCGGCCATGGGGCGCTCGGCCTTCTCGCAGGCCTCGCGCAGCGCGGGCAGGGCCGCCTTGATGCCCTTGCCGCCGATCGGCATCCACCCCTCGGCGTACTCGGCGACGTGCGCGAACATCTTGGGCCCCGCCGCGCCGCCCACGTACACGGGCGGCGCGGAGACGGGCTTGGGCCACGACCACGACGCCTCGACCCCCTCGAAGGAGGCCACCTCCTCGCTCCACAGCGCGCGCATCGCCAGCACGTTGCGCCGCGCGACCTCCCGCCTCTCCCGGTACGGCACGCCGTGGTTCTCGATCTCCTCGACGTTCCACCCGAACCCGATGCCGAGCATCACCCGCCCGCCGGACAGGTGGTCGAGTGTGGCCACGGCTTTGGCGGTGACGATCGGCTCGCGCTGTGCGGCCAGCAGGATGGCGGTGCCGAGCCGGATCCGCGTGGTCACCGCGGCCGCGGCCCCGAGGGCGACGAGCGGGTCCACGGTGCGCTTGTATTCCTCCGGCAGCACGGCCTGCCCGCCGGCCGGCGGCGTACGACGGGAGACGGGGATGTGCGTGTGCTCGGGCAGGAGCAGCGAGGAGAAGCCGCGCTCCTCGGCGGCCCGCGCCAGCTCCGGCACCGGCATCGCCAGATCGGTGGAGAACATCGTGACGCCCAGCCGCATTGCCGACCTCCCATGTCAACCAAGCGATTGCTCGGCTAAGATTCTTAGAGTAGCTTGCCGGTCAGAGAAACGCCCCGCGGAAAGAGGACTCCCGGTGAAGTTTTCCATCTTCCTGAACCCGCAGATTCCAGGCTCCGGATATGCCGCCGAGGAGAACGCCAAAGCCAAGCGGCCCATCGGACGGGACACCGAGTCATACCAGCGACTGCTGCACGAGGTGCGGGAGATCGCCGTCCACGCCGACCAGATCGGCTTCGACGCGCTCATGATGACCGAGCACCACTTCCACTCGGAGGGGATGGAGTTCTCGGTCAACCCGCTGATGTTCCTCACCGACCTCGCGGCCCGCACGGAACGCATCCTGCTGGCCCCGCTCGGCATGGTGCTGCCCGCCTGGGACCCGATCAGGGCCGCCGAGGACGTGGCGCTGCTCGACCAGTTCTCCAAGGGACGGCTGCGCCTGGGCGTCGCCCGCGGCTACCAGAACCGCTGGATGAACGTCCTGGGCCAGCGCTGGCACGCCGCCGCGGCCCGCTCGGACGGCTCGGCGTCGGACACGCGCAACTTCGACGTGTTCGGCGAGGTCCTGAAGATCATGAAGATGGCCTGGACCCAGGAGACGCTGCGCTACAAGTCCGACGTGCTGGACTACGAGGTGCCCTTCCCCTTCGACGGCATCGAGGGCTGGCCGGCGCAGGAGTGGACGAAGACGTTCGGCGCGCCCGGGGAACTCGACGAGGACGGGAAGGTCCAGGCCGTCTCCGTCTGCCCGCGGCCGTACCAGAACCCCCACCCGGAGCTGTGGCAGCCGTTCACGATCTCCGACCGCTCGGTCATCCGCGCCGCGCAGGAGAACATCCTGCCCTGGATGTTCACCCCCAACCCCGACGACCACGCCGCCAAGGCCAAGCTCTACCAGGAGGAGTCGGCCCGGCAGGGCCGCGACTACAAGCTGGGCGAGCACACCGGAATCCTCAAGATCGTCGGCATCGCGGACACGACCGAGGAGGCCATCAACACCTTCGGCCGCAGCATCCCCAAGGACTTCGCCGCCTTCTTCGGCCCCTTCGGCTACCTGGAGGTGCTGCGCAAGAAGGAGGACGAGAAGCACAAGCCCATCTCCCCGGAGAAGGGCGACGCCAAGCGCATGAACGACGTCGAGATGGCCTTGTTCGGCACCCCCGACGACGTCAAGCGCGGCATCCAGCGCATGCTCGACCGAATGCCCGACCTGGAGTGGTTCGGCCTGTACATGCAGGGCCAGCAGGGCGTGCTGCCGCTCGACACGGTCAAGCGCAACCTGGAGATGTTCGCCACCAAGGTCATCCCGGAGTTCCAGTGAGGTTCTGGCTGGGGGCCTCGTTCGTCCCCACCGACCAGTTCGTGGAGCTGGCGCGGGCCGCCGAGCGCTGCGGGTTCGACACGCTGACGCTCTCCGACCACATCTTCTACGCCGACTTCGCCTCGCCGTACCCCTATTCCAAGAGCGGCAGGCCGCGCTGGAACGCCGGCACCCACTGGCCGGACACGTGGGTCACGATCGGCGCGATGGCGGCGGCGACCAGCACGCTGCGCTTCTCCCCCAACGTCTACATCGCGCCGGCCCGCGACCTGTTCACCGTGGCCAAGCAGGTCTCGACGGCGGCGGTGCTGTCGGGCGAGCGCGTGACGTTCGGGGTCGGGGTGGGCTGGTGCAAGGAGGAGTTCCAGGCGACCGGCCAGGACTTCCACACCCGGGGGCGGCGCCTGGACGAGATGATCCCGGCCCTGCGGGAGCTGTGGACGGGCTCCGCGGTCAAGCTGGACGGCCTGCCCGAGCTGTCCATCTGCCCGACGCCGTCCGGGGACATCCCGATCTACGTCGGCGGGGACAGCGAGGCCGCGCTCACCCGCGCCTCCCGGCTCGGCGACGGGTGGATCGGCAACCGGATCTACACCGAGGAACAGCTCGACCCCGTCCTGGCCAAGCTGCCGAAGGATCGCCCGTTCGAGGTCGTCGCGCCGCTGGCGGTGATGCCGGACGCCGCCGTCTACCGGCGCTTCGCCGCGAAGGGCGTCACCGCCACCATGGCCGCCCCGTGGTGGCTGGCCACGCCCGAGGAGAAGGCCGAGCACGGCGAAGGCACCCTGGAACTCAAGATCGCCACCATGGAGCGCTTCGCCGAGGAGGTCATCGCGAAGTTCTAGCCTTGATCGACGACAGGATGGCCCAGCGCACCAGCCCGCTGCCCAGCCGGATCACCGCCCAGTAGCGCAGGAAGGCCCGGCGGGCGTCAGGGCTGGTGGCCGCCACCCTGGTCTCGGTCACCAGCCTGATCCGCCCCGGCCCGGCCTCTTCCAGCACGAAGCTGAAGGTGCCCTTGGCGTATCCGGGGCGGTCGAAGGCGGTGAACTGCTCGGCGGTGCCGACCGCGTCGACCCCTTTCGACCGGCCGAGCCGCCACCATTGGCCGACGGTGCCGAGCACGACCTCGCGGCCCGGCTCCTCCGCCAGCGGCGTGAAGGTGGGCATATCCCGCTGCTCGTGCCCGTTCAGCAGCCTGGAGATCAGGTTCCGGAGCGCGAACAGCGGTTTCACCAGGCGGATGTCGGAGGGGTCGGGCCGCCTGATGGCCTCCCACACCCGCTCGCGGGGCGCGGCGATCACGATCGCGTGCCGTTCGGACGCGTCGGGGACCGGGATGAACCCCTCAGCCAGCGTCGGCATGTGCGACCTCGCGCTCAAGGTTGTCGAGAAGCCCTTCGAGCGCCTTGTCGTGATGCCGCCGGATGATCAGCGGCCACATCAGCGCGAACACCCCCGACAGCCGCCCCTTGAGGTGATGGCGCACCAGTGTGCCGCCCTCGACGGGGAACAGCTCGAAGCCGTGCCCGCCGCTGATCGTCTTGCCGAGGTCGAACCAGAGCTTACGGCCGGGCTCCACGACCGCGACCCGGTAGCGGGCACGGTCGTGCCGGACCGGCGCGCCCTCGAAGAGCCCCTCGGGCAGCTCGAAGGTCCCACTGCTCGCCGGGTAGATCCGCCCGACGTCCGCGAGCTTCGCCCACACCTCCTCGACCGAGCCGGCGATGACCCGTTCATGCACGTTGTAGACCATGTCACGACCTCCATACGGCTGCGTATGGTCCGACTATACGCCACCGTATGGCAGGCTTGGCGGGTGGGTAAGTTGAACGCCGACGACTGGGCGCGGGCCGCGCTCGCGGCCCTGTCCGAAGGCGGCCTCGCCGCCGTCGCCGTGGAACCTGTGGCGGTACGGCTGGGCGTCTCCAAAGGCAGCTTCTACTGGCACTTCGCCAACCGGCGGGCCCTGGTCGAGGCGGCCCTCGCCTTCTGGGAACGCGGCACCGAACAGATCATCCAGGGCCTGGAGAAGATCCCCGATCCCCGCCAACGACTCCGGACCCTGCTGGAGCTCGCGTTCGCCGACGCGGCGGAGGCGGCGGTGTCGTTCCGCCTGATCAGCGAGGCCGACGACCCTGCCGTGGCCGAAGTGGCCAGACGGGTGAACGAGCGCCGCCTGGCGTTCATGACGGCGACGGTCGCCCAGACGGGAATCGGCGAGGAGGCCGCGGAGCGCCGCGTACTGGCCGGATACGCGAGCTACCTGGGGGTGGCGGCGCTGCGGCGGCTGGGCATCATGCACGAGGACACGGCCGCCCTGGTCGACCTGGCACTGGCGGAACTCCTGGGCGAGTGAAGGGCTCCGCCCACACGTGCCGGGAGCGGAGTTGTCACGGCGAGAAGTCCGTGAGCCCTCACGACCATCGCTCGACGGGCGCGCGCCGGGGGCGGCGGTGCGGGTGGGCGGGCGCGAGCCGTAACGGAGGGAAAGGGCGGTAACCTCGATCACGTGGAAACGGTCGTGGCGACGAGGTATGTGACGCCGCTCAGGGAGGGCGGGTCACTGCCCGGGGTCGTGGAGGCCGACGATCTCGGCACATACGCCGTCAAGTTCCGCGAAGCCGGTCAGGGCAGGCGGGTGCTGGTGGCCGAGATCATCTGTGCCGAGCTGGCCAGGCGGCTCGGGCTGCGTACCCCCGAGCTGAAGCTCATCGACCTGGACCCGCAGTTCGGCGACCGCGAGCCCGACGAGGAGGTCCAGGAACTGCTGCGCAAGAGCGCCGGACTCAACCTGGCCGTCGACTTCCTGCCCGGTGCGCTCGGCTTCGAGCCGCTGGCCTGGCCGCCGGACCCCGGGTTCGCCTCGCGCGTGGTCTGGTTCGACGGCCTGATCCACAACATCGACCGCAGCTGGCGCAACCCCAACCTCCTGGTCTGGCACAACACCGTCTGGCTGATCGACCACGGCGCCGCGCTCTGGTTCCACCACAACTGGCGCACCGCCGACCCGCAGCGGCGCTTCGACGCGGGCGACCACGTCCTGGCCGCCTACGCCACCCAGCTCGACGCCGCCGCCGCCGACCTGTCGGCCCGCATCACCCCCGCCCTCCTGCGCGAGGTCACCGCCCTCGTCCCCGACGAGTGGCTGGACGGCGAGCCCGGCTTCGACTCGGCCGCCGACGTCCGCCAGGCCTACGTCGACCACCTCCTCCAGCGCGCCCACGGCCCCGCCACCTGGCTGATCCGCGGCGAGGAACCCCGGACGAAGCCCGGCCCGGCCTCGGTCGGCGAGTTCTGGCGAGGAAGCGAACGATGAGCAGGGACGCCTACGAGTACGCCCTCATCCGCGTGATCCCGCGCGTGGAGCGCGGCGAGCAGATCAACGTCGGCGTACTCCTGTACTGCCAGCCCCGCTCCTACCTCTGCGCCCGGATAGACCTCGACGAATCCCGCCTGCACGCCCTGGACCCGTCCGCCGACATCCCCGCGCTCCGCCAGGCACTGGCCGCCTACCAGCTCACCTGCGACGCCTCCTCCGGACCCCTGTCCAGCCAGCCCCTGGGCGCCCGCTTCCGCTGGCTGACCGCCCCCAGAAGCACCATCGTCCAGACGGGCCCCGTCCACGCCGGCCTCACCGACGACCCGGACACCGAACTCGACCGCCTCCTCACCACCCTCGTCCACATCCCCCGCTCACTTCAGCAGTGAGCGGGCCAGCCGGAACGCTTCGCCGAACCGCCTACGATCGGCCCATTCCTGTCCTGCCATGTAGGTGGGCCAGTCGGTGAAGCCGGTCAGCCGTGCCGCCGGAATGTGGTAATGCCGATCCAGGCAGTAAAGCCCCTCACGACTGACCACCCATTGTGTATTGGGTATTTCCAGGACGGTTCCCAGGTCGTGCTCGCTTTCTCCGGTCCTCGCCTCGACGGCGGTGTGCAGAAGCTCTACGAACCGCAGGAGCAGGTCGGACGGGTCGTAGGCCTGGTCACCCGGATAAAGATGGTCCGTTCTCAATATCTCGGCCAGTCGTTCGGCGAAATCCTCGGCACTTTCACCCGCCGGCCACGAGAGATGATTTCTTGCCCGGCCGCCGGCTTCTTCCACAATGGCTTCGAGTGTGTTCTGGTCCTGTGCCCGCATGCGTAGGCGCAGCCGTAACGTGGTGCCCGCGACACGGACCCGCGGCCCTTCCCTCGCGACCGCGCCGACCGCTACCGCGTCCTGGAGCAGCTCGCGCAGCAGAGCCTGCGTGGGGTTGCGCTCCGCGTCCTGGTAGAGGTCGGCACGCTGGCGACGGTGCTCGATCAGCCGCTCCCTCGTCACCGCGCTCAGTGCGTCAAGACGCGCGGTGGCATCGCGAATGTGCTCTTCGGTCTTGCGCAGCCGTTTCTCCAGCATGAGACCCAGAAGCGCCAACGGAACCAGCAACACGAGCGAAACTCCGAGCTCCAGAAGAAGCCCTGGCACGTATGCCGCGCCGTCCATGATCCAGCCAGTACCGACGAAAGCAACGCCACACAGGGTCACCCAGGTGAGGACCTGTACGCTTCTGTCGCGGACGGTCTTCATAACTCGTTCTTGCCGGGTCGGAATTTCCTTTTCGGCCAACCCGAACTCCTTTTCCACGGGAACGTCCAGGGACATGGTAAAAGGATCTATGGCCCCTTCGCCCACGGTCGTGGGACCGCCCATCGGATATGGGCTTGACTTGTTCAAGGACCGCACCGAGCAACTCGACCGGCTGTGCGAGGCACTGGCGCGACCTGGTATCCGAATGGTGAGCATCCTCGGCCGCCGGGGCATCGGAAAGAGCGCCCTTGGCGCGAAGGTGGTCGATACCCTGTCGGCGCAGGCCGCGACCTTCCACGGGTTCGTCAACCTCAGCAGCAGGGTCGACGGCGCGATCACCGTCGAACGCATCTTCTTCGCTTGCTGCCGGCTTGTCCCGGCCGGCGAACGGGAGGCGCTTCAGGCGCTCTGGGGGCGGCAGCAGTCGGCATACGACAAGCTGATCGATTTGTTCGAGGTCCTCGGGCACGAGCGACGCGTCCTGGTCGTGCTCGACAACTTTGAGGACCACCTGCGCAGCGACGGGCAACTGCGCGACGACGACCTGGTGCCTTTTTTCGAGACCGTGTTCCGCGTGCCCAACGCGCCCCGGGTGCTGCTCACCTCCCAGATTCCGCTGGCCCTCGATCCCGCGCTGCTGCGCTTCGAGTCCCGCGTCCACCTTCGGGAGGGGCTTCCGGTCTCCGACAGCGCCGACCTGCTGCTCGAACTCGACCACGACGGCGCGGCCGGCCTGTCCGCGGCCTCACGCGCCGACCTCGAAGCCGCAGCGCAGCGCCTGCATGGCGTCCCCCGGGCGCTGGAACTGGCGATCGGCGCGATCGTCAACGACCACCTGACGCTGCCCACGCTTGAGGACGTCATCAGCGACTACTCCGCGCGGGGCAACATCGTCGAGCAGCTCGCCCAGCACAACCTCAACGAGCTGAGCGAGGAGGAGCGCCTGACCCTCGACGTGCTCGCGGTCTTCCGCAGCCCGGCACCACCCGAAGCCGTGCAGTGGGTGATGCGGCCCCTCTCCCCCGGCCTGGACCCTTCGCGGGCGCTGGCCAGGCTGGCCGACATCTACATGGTCACGCGCCACCCTCGATCGCGGACCTTCGCCCTCCACCCGCTGGACGCCGACATCGCCTACGCCGCGCTGGACGACCAGAACCCCTGGGGCCGCCGCGTACTGGAGCGCCGCGTGGCCGGCTGGTACGCCACTCAACGTGCCCCCCAGCCCTGGACCTCCGCCGACGATCTGGTCCAGCACCGTCTGGAGTTCGAGCACCGCGTCCGTGCGGAGGACTATGACGCCGCGGCGTTCCTGCTGGACGAGATCGGCGAGTTCCTGCTCTGGCAGGGCTCGGTGCGCGAAGTCCTCGGCATGCACGAGGCCATCGACGGGCGGCTCGACAACGAGGAGGCGCTGCTCGCCCATCTGGTCGGCAAGGGACTCGCCCATCATGTCGGCGGCCCCACCGACGACAGCATCGCCATCCTGGAGACCGCGATCCGGCTGGCCGAGCTCTCTCCCGGCCGCAAACTGCAGCTCACCCGCGCGCTGTTCGCCCTCGGCGACCTCTTCCGGCAGTCACGGCGGCTGCGCGACGCCACCACGCTCCTGGAGCGTGCCGTCGCCGTCGCCCACGAGATCGGCGAACGCTTCCACGAGGACCATGCCCTGCTCTGCCTGAGCCTGACGTACTCCTACCTGGAGCGGATCGAGCCCGCGTTGGAGGTCGCCGACCGTCTCACCGCCCTGGCCACCGAGACCGGAGATCCCATGACACGGGCGCGTGCGCATGATGCCCGCAGCGCCGCCTACATCGTGGCCTGCAGGTGGGCCGCCGCCGCCGAAAGCGCGGCTGCCGGCATCGCCGATTACCAGACCGCCCGCGTGCCGGAGGCTCTCGGCTACGCGCGCAACGTCCTGGGCATCGCGCAACTGGGCCTCGGCCAGGTCGAGGCGGCTCTGTCGTCACTCCGCCAGGCCAACGACGAGGGCAAGCAGGTGGAGATCCCCCGCATCCTCGGGATGACCCAGTACAACCTGGCGTGGGCCCACTGGACGCTGGACCGAATCGATGAGGCCCGCATTGCCGCGAAGCTCTCGGTCGCCGCGTTCCCGACCGGCGAAGGCGGAGATGGGAAGGCGGCACGGGCCCTGCTCCTGGCCGTCGAAGCCCGCGCGGCGGGACAGCCCAACGCCGCGAGCGGCTTCCTGCGCGAGGCGGCCGAGCACGCCCGCGGCAACACCGACCTCATCCCGTCGGCGTGGCTTGAGGCAGAGGCCGCGCGGTTGTCGCAGGAGGAGCACCAGGATGACTGACCGGTTCCTTCGCGCTGCCCTCTCCGCATACGAGCGGGGCGACTACCACCGCGTCGCAGAACACTGCCAGGAGGGCCTGGCCGCCGGAACGCAGGACGACGAACTCACAGTACGGCTCAGCCACCTCCAGCTCACCGCCACCGAGCTATGGTGGGCAACCAGCCCTTCCGACGCCATCCGCACTCAGGTCGAGGCGGCGGTCGAGGCGGCGGGCCGTACCGGCGATCCCGCGCTCCAAGCCATGGCCGGCGTCAGCGCCGGCGCCTACCGCCTGGCCGCCGAGGGGCTGCACGCGGGGGTCTCCTGCTTCCGCGAGGCGGTCGGTCATGCGGAGCGGTCCGGCCGTCCTCTTGCCCGTGTGGAGGCGCTGTCCTCGCTGGGACATCATCTGGTGGGGCTCGACATGGCGGACGGCATCGCCACGCTCGAGAAGGCTCGCAGGATCGCAGAGCAGTGCGCGGAGGCCGAGATCCCGCCTGCGGACCGGCCACTGTTCCGCGTGCAGACCGCACGGCTGCACGGCCACATCGGCGTCGCCGCCTTCGACGACGGCCGGTTCGACGAGGCGGAGCAGGGCCTGCGCCGCTCCATCAGAGGTCTGAACGCGACACACGCCCGGGACCAGTTCGCGATGATCTCCAACTATCTGGGGCAGTTGCTCACCGCGACCGGCCGGTTCGAGGAGGCCGAGCAGGTGCTCCAGGAGGCGCTGAGTGTCCTGCGCGAGGATGCCGATCTCAGCGTGCACCAGGGGTACAACCAGGGATTGCTCGGCAAGCTCTATCTGGAGTGGGGCAGACCGGACGAGGCTCGGCCGATGATCGACACCGGGTACGAGCGGGTCCTGCGCGCCGGGCACGCCTCCATCACACCCATCCTGCGCACCTACCTGGCCGAGTCGCTGATGGCACCCGGGCACCGCGACCTTGAACGGGCCCGTCGTCTGTGTGCCGAGACCGTTCGGGAGTGCCGCCGGACCGGGTTCCGGCGCAGCCAGGTCGGAGCGCTCTCGCTGCAGGCGCTTGTAGAGCTGCAGCGCGGCGAGATCGACGCGGCGCTCGGCTCCAGCACGCTCGCGGTGACGCTTCTGGAGGAGGCCGGAACCCTGCCAGCGCTGCGGACCGAGGAGGTGTACTACGTGCACTACCAGGTCCTCCAGGCGTGCGGCAAGGACGAGGCGGGCCACTGGCTGGAGCGCGCGCGGGCCACGGTGTCGGCGAAGGCCGCCAGCCTGTCGTCGCCGGACAGCTTTCTGACCCGGGTACCGATCAACCGCGCGATCGGGTCAGGGTGATCCGGCAAGGGCGCGGACGCCCGTGGTGAGGGTTTTCAGGGGGGCGTGGGTCCAGGGGCCTGCGGTGATGACGACGGCGTGGTCGATGCCCCATGCGGCCGCCTGTTCGCAGCGGCGGGTGAAGGAGGTTGCGGATTCGCCCGGGTTCAGGCAGGTGGAGAGGGGTTTTTCGATCTCTTCGTAGGGGCGGGCGATCTTCTCGCACTCCCTGGCCAGGACGGACAGCTTCCTGCGTACGATGTGACCGTCGTCGGGGATGTCGAAGACGTTGCACGCGTCGGCGTAACGGGCCACGAGGGGCAGGGTGCGGCGTTCCCCGGTGCCGCCGATCAGGACTCTCGGGGCGTGGGTGGCTTGTGGGCCGGGCCAGGTGGTAGTGGGTGCCTTCGTACGGGGACTCATCGCCGGACCACCTGTGCCGGGCGATGCGCAGCGTCTCCTCCAGGCGGTCGAAGCGCTCGGCGACCGGCGGCAGCGGGACGCCCATCGCGTGCGCCTCCTCCTCGTGGTACCCGGCGCCTATGCCCAGCCACGCCCGGCCGCCGGAGAGCGCGTGGACCGTGGTGACCGCCTTGACCAGCAGCGCCGGCTCGCGGAAGGTGACGGCGGTGACCATGGTGCCCAGGCGTACGCGGCCGGTGTGGGCCGCCAGGTAGCCGAGGGTGGACGAGTAGTTGGTCAGCCCGATGCTGACGCTTATGGCTAGCCGCCCATCTGCCGCAGCGGCCCGAGGTGGACGCTCGCGACCCTCCATCCGGCCTCCTGCCGGACGGCCGACAGCGTGAGCCGGAAGCGGCCGGAGTTGTCGCGCCCGCCGAACGTGGTCTCCTGCGCGTCCACGCCGACGACCACCGCGGCGGAACCGTGCTCGTGCACCTGCGGCTCCTCCACCACGAAGGCGCTGTTGACCAGGCCGTTGTCGAACCGGACCAGCCACTGCTCACGCGTGAGTACGAACCCCAGCGGGCCCACTCCGACGAAGCCGTCGGCCAGGAGCCCGTCGAGGGCGGTGGCGTCGTTGGCCTGCTCGGCGGCGGCCCAGCGGTGCACCAGATCGAGAACGTCCGCGGACATGGTGGTCCTCCTCGCTCGAATCGTGTACTTACTCTCAATCTAGAGTTACTATCGACTTATAGCAACTCTAAGTTTGGAGCGAGGGTGGGGCTGCGGGAGCGCAAGAAGGAGCTGACGCGTCAGCAGATCATGGAGACGGCCTGGCGGCTGTTCTCCGAGCGCGGCTTCGACCGGGTGACGGTCACGGAGATCGCGCGGGAGGCGCAGGTGGGTCCGGCCACGATCTTCAACTACTTCCCGGCCAAGGAGGACCTGTTCTACTCGGGCCTGGACGAGTTCGGGGCTCGTCTGGTCGCCGCCGTTTCCGGGCGGGCGGCGGGCGAGCCCGTGATCGCGGCCGTGCGGCGGTTCCTGCTGGAGTCCGGGGGCCTGCTGGAGGCCATCGCCGAGGGCGACGAGGAGGCGCTCGCCCGCGCCCGCGCCGTCCACCGGGTCATCTCCGAGAGCACCGCCTTGCAGGCCAGGGAGGCCCAGGCCTTCACCCGGCTCACCGCCGACCTGGGCCGCGCGATCGCCGCGGACACCGGCGACGAGACCACCGCCCGGGTGGCGGCGGGCGCGCTGGTCGGGGTGCACCGGGCGATGGTGGATCTGGCCCGCGTCCGCGTCCTGTCCGACGACCGCGTGCGCGATCTCGCGGGCGACGTGCGCCGGTACGGCGAGCGCGCCTTCACCCTCCTGGCCGGCGGCCTCCAGGACTACGCGCCTAGATCTCCGCGTGCGGACCGCCCTTGAGCTCATGGAAGCCGGGCGTCGCGGCCATGACCAGCGTGGCGTCCCACAGGTCTCCGGCGGCCGTACCGCGAGGGATCTGGGAGATCACCGGGCCGAACCAGGCCGGGCCGTTCTCGACGGCGATGATGGGGGTGCCCACGTGCGGGCCGACCTTCGCCACACCCTCCGCGGTCGAGGCGCGCAGGTGGTCGTCGTGGCCGGTGGTCTGCGCGGCCGTGGCCAGCTCGGGCGGGAGCCCGGCGGCCTCCAGGGCCACCGTCCAGTCCCAGCCGTCGAGCTTCTGCATCTCCTCGTAGAAGCGGCCGAGCGCGGCCGAGCCGTGGGCGAGTTCCACGGCGGCGCAGACCCGGGCCGGGAACCACAGGTAGCCTTCGGTGTCCCCTTCCGGGTCCACCTCCAGGTGCTCGTTCAGGGCGGCCAGGCTGAGCAGCCGCCACCGGATGTCGAGCGGGCGCACGTCGGCGGCCTCGACGAGCCACCGGGACACGATCCACGTATACGGACAGGTCGGGTCAAACCAAAAGGACACCAACATAGTTAGAAAAGTACCGACATGAAGGTGTCCACTTCGTGGAACCCGACCTTCCGGTACACCGCCCGCGCCGAGCGGTTGAAGTCGTTGACGTACAGCGTCACCACCGGCGCGAAGCAGGCCAGCACCGCCTCCACCACGGCGGCCATCCCGGCCACCGCGTGCCCCTGCCCCCTGAGCTGCGGGTCCACCCACACACCCTGGATCTGGCAGGCCTGCGGCGTCACCGCCCCGACCTCCGCCTTGAAGACGACCCGGCCGTCGTCGATCCGGGCGTAGGAGCGCCCGATCCTGATCAGCTCGGCCACCCGGGTCCGGTAGAGCGCGCCCCCGTCACCGGCGTTGGGCGAGACCCCCACCTCCTCGGTGAACATCGCCACGCAGGCCGGCAGCAGCCGCTCGAACTGTTCCGGCCGCACCCGCCGTACCAGCGGATCGGCCGGAACCGGAGGCTTCTGCGCGGTCGCCATCACCGGCTGCGCCCAGCGGATCGCCCGCGCCCGCCCCCAGTGCGGCTCCAGGCGCTCCCACAGCAGCGACACCGCGCCCTGTGGGCCCACGATGGACGAGCACCGCCGGCCCTGCTTGCGGGCACGGTCCGCGAAGGCGTGCACGGCTTCGGGGCCGGCGTTGACGGGCACCAGGTTGGCACCGGCATAACAGAGCGAGACGAGACCGCCGCGCGGCCCGAAGCCCCACATCTGACCACCCAGCCGTGCCGGATTGAGTCCGACGGTCCGCACCCGGGAGGCGACGAAGACGTTGGCGACCGGATCGGTGTCCAGGAGGTCGAGCACCTCATCGCGATCGCTGTCATCGAGCACGCGCGACGCCGATGTACGCAGCATCACACGGTCAGACTACGCGAACGCCCCCCGATTGGCTCATCTCGCAATGACGTCGGTGAGCCTTTCGTGACCCTGGGGCAAACCGGACGACATGCGAGCCGCCGGGCGCGGCGCGGGCAGACTCGGGCAAGTAGCGCCGAACTTGGGCACGGTGGTGTCGGCGAGATAGGCGGCCAGGGCCTTGTCCACACAGCGGTTGCCGGCCAGCGAGATGCCGTGGTTGCCGCCGGACTCGGTGAGCATGCGGGCGGTGGGGAAGAGCTTGCGCATGTTCAACGCCCCCACGTACGGCGTGGCCGCGTCCCCCTTCGACTGCAGCATGAGCACCGGCGGCAGTTCCTTGGCCCCCTGGATCCTGGGCGGCTTCCCGCCGGGCACGGACCAGTAGGCGCACGGCGCGTTGTACCAGGCGTTGGGCCAGGTCAGGAACGGCGCCTTGCGGTGCAGCTGGCTCATGTCGGACTGCCACACCTTCCAGTCGCGCGGCCAGGCGGCGTCGCGGCACTGCACGCCCAGGTAGACGGCGTAGCCGTTCTCGTCCTCGGCGTCCTTCTCGCCGAAACGCTTGAACGCCGCGACCAGGTCCTTCGTCTCGCCCTTGCGGACATAGCCCGCCCACGCCTGCGCCAGCGAGGGCCAGATGGTGTTGGTGTATCCGCCGACGGTGAAGATGTCGTCGAGCTCGCTCGGGCCGACCACTCCCCCGGCGGGACGCTCGCGCAGGCGCGAGCGCATCTCGTACCAGGCGAAGCTCGTCTGCTTGGCGGTACGGCCCAGCTTGTACACCTTGTTGTTCTTGGCCGTCCAGGCGAGGAAGTCGCGGTGCCTGCGCTCGAAGCCGCGATCCTGGGCCAGGTTGGCCTTGTACCAGACGCCGTCCGGGTCGACGCTGCTGTCGAGCACCAGGCGCTTGACCCGCTCGGGGAAAAGCGTGGCGTAGGCGGCTCCGAGGTAGGTGCCGTAGGAGTAGCCGAGGTAGCTGATCTCCTGCTCGTCGAGCGCGGCGCGGATCGTGTCCATGTCGCGGGCGACGTTCTCGGTGGTCATGTGGGGCAGCATCCAGGCCCACAGGTTGCCGCAGCGCTCGGCGTACTCGCGGGCGCGGGCCTGCAGCACGTTCTGGTCCCGGCCGGTACGCGGCACCGCGTCGGGCCGCGGCGGCGCGTAGAACTTGGCCGGGTCGACGCAGCGCAGCGCGGGCTCGCTGGACCCGACGCCGCGCGGGTCGAAGCCGATCACGTCGAAGCGCTCGGCGAGCTTGCCCGGCAACGCGGCGGCGACGTACTCGGCCAGCTCCCGACCGGAGGCGCCGGGCCCGCCCGGGTTGACCAGGAGCGTGCCGAGGTGGTGGTGGTCACGTGAGACGCTGCCCTTGACCCGGTTGAGGGCGATCTTGATGGCCTGCCCCATGGGCTCGCGGTAGTCGAGCGGCACCCGCAGCGTGGCGCACTCGACGCCCGGCCCCGGCGGCTCCTCGTCGACCAGCCCGGTGCCACCGAGCACGTTCCCGGTGACCGACCCCTGCTTCTTGTTCGCGCACTTCTCCCAGACGATGTCCGCGCGTCCGGAGGACGCCTCGGAGGGCGCGGCCACCGCGCCGCCCATCCCCACGGCCCCCATGGCCAGCACCGCCAGTCCGGCGACAATCCCGACAACCCGCTTCACCCGGCTGTTCCCCCGCTCTAGTCGTACGGCACTGCGATGGTGCCGCCCGCGGCGGATCCACTACATTCGGTATGGAGAAACTCTTACCATGGTGTAATCGCTTGATTGCCTTCTGTAATCAACCCAGAATCACGACATGGTCATCGGTTCCAGGACACCCCGCAGGGAAGACGCGCGACTTCTGACGGGCACGGGCCGGTTCGTGGGCGCGGTGCGCCTGCCCGGCATGGTCCACGCGTTCGTGGTCAGAAGTCCGATCGCGCACGGCCGCCTGCTCGGCTGCGCGGCGGACGCGGTGCGCGGCCTCGACGGCGTGCTGGACGTGATCACCGCCCGCGAGGCACCGGGCGCCGCGCTCCCCTGCGTCACCGTCGCCCCCGGCCAGGCCCAGACCAGCTACCCGGTGCTCGACGACACGCTCCGCTACGTCGGCCAGCCGGTGGCCCTGGTCGTGGCCCGCACTCCGGAACTCGCCCGCGACGCCGCCGACCTCATCGACCTGGACCTCGCCGAACTGCCGCCGGTCGTGGACCTCGGCGAGGGCGAGGTGGTCACGGACTTCACGCTGGGCGACGCCGACGCGCTGGAGGTAGCGGCGGCCCACGTCGTGGAGATGTCCTTCCGGTACGGCAGGGCCGCGCCGTTCGCCATGGAGCCCCGCGGCGTCGTGGCCCACCACGCCGACGGCGACCTCACGCTGTGGACCGCCACCCAGGCCCCGCACCACGTCCGCGACCACGCGGCGCACGCGCTCGGCCTCACGCTCGACCGCATCCGGGTGGTCGCCGGCGACACCGGCGGCGGCTTCGGCTCCAAGGAGCACCTGTACCCGGACGAGGCGCTGGTGTGCCTGGCGGCGATGCGGCTGGGCCGTCCCGTGGCCTGGGCGGAGACACCGGGCGACCGGCTGGTGGCGTCGCTGCCCGCGCGGGCGGCGACGCATCGGGCCCGGCTGGCCCTGGACGCGGACGGGCGGTTCGTGGCGATCCACGCGGACGTGCTCGGCGACCTGGGCGCGCATCCCTCCAACGTGGGCACCTCGCCGTTCGCGGTGACCGCTTCGATGCTGCCGGGGCCGTACCGGTTCGAGCGCGCGGGGGCGCGGCTGCGGTGCGTGCTCACCAACACCGTGCCGACCGGCTCCTACCGCGGCTTCGGCATGCCGGAGGCGGCGATGACCAGAGAACGGCTGATCGACGAGGCGGCCAGGCGGCTCGGCCTGGACCCCGTCGAGCTGCGGCTGCGCAACCTGATCGGCCCGGACGAACTGCCCTACACCAGCCGGATGGGCCAGGCCTACGACTCGGGCGACTATCCGGGCGCGCTGCGCGCCCTGTGCGAGCTGGTCCGGGCGCCCGCCAAGGACGACGGGCGGCTGCGCGGCGTCGGGTACTCCTGCCAGGTCGAGGGCACCGGCCTCGGCCCGTCGGAGGTGATGCGGCGGATGGGCATGCGGGCGGGCGGGTTCGAGACCGCGGTGGTGCGCATGGAGGCGGACGCCTCGGTGGTCGTGTCCGCGGGCGTGGCCGGGATGGGGCAGGGCATCGAGACGACGCTGGCGCAGATCGCCGCCGAGCGCGTCGGGGTGCCGCTGGCGGGCGTGCGGGTGGTGCTGGGGGACACGGCGGCCACGCCGTACTCGGGGGTCGGCTCGATCGCGAGCCGGTCGCTGGTCGTCGGCGGCGGCGCGCTGCGGCAGGCGGCCGACCGGCTCAAGGAGCGGGTCCTCGCGCTGGCCGCGCACCGGCTGGAGGCGGCGCCGGAGGACCTGGAGCTGGTCGACGCGACGGTGCGGGTGAAGGGCGACCCCCATGCGGCGCTGACGCTGCGGGAGATCGCCACGCACGCCTGGCGCGGCTGGGATCTGCCCGAGGGCTTCTCACCCGGCCTGGAGGAGCGGGTGTCCTACGACCCGCCGGACTCCACCTACGCCTACGGCGCGCACGCGGCGGCGGTGGCCGTCGATCCGGAGACCGGGAAGGTCGAGGTGGAGGGCTACTGGGCGGTGGCCGACTCCGGCGTGGTCGTCAACCCGGCCATCGTCGAGGGGCAGCTGGTCGGCGGCATAGCGCAGAGCATCGGGATGGCGCTGACCGAGGAGGTCGTCTACACGGCGGACGGGCAGCCGGGCGCCATGTATCTGACGCCGACGGTGCGCGACGTGCCGGACATCACGGTGGTGCTGCGCAGTTCCCCGTCGCCGATCACGCCGGGCGGCATGAAGGGCGCCGGGGAGTCGGGCACGATCGGGCCGCCCGCGGCGATCGCCAACGCGGTCGCCGCGGCGCTGCCCGAGGTCGCCGAGCGGGTGACGCGCACCCCGATGACGCCCGAGGTGGTGTGGGGCTGGCTCAGCGCGCCACGGTGACCTGCGGGCCGGGCGCGTCCTCGTCGTCGAGGTCGATCTCGACGCCCATCTCGTCGGCGATGCGCATGGCCTCCTCGATGAGGGTCTCCACGATCTGCGACTCGGGGACGGTCTTGATGACCTCGCCCTTGACGAAGATCTGGCCCTTGCCATTGCCGGAGGCGACGCCGAGATCGGCCTCGCGGGCCTCGCCGGGGCCGTTGACGACGCAGCCCATGACGGCCACGCGCAGCGGCACCTTCATGCCCTCAAGCCCGGCCTGGACCTGCTCGGCCAGCGTGTAGACGTCGACCTGGGCGCGGCCGCAGGACGGGCAGGAGACGATCTCCAGGCCGCGCTCGCGCAGCCCGAGCGACTCCAGGATCTGGGCGCCGACCTTGACCTCCTCGACCGGAGGAGCCGACAGCGAGACGCGGATGGTGTCGCCGATGCCCTCGGCCAGCAGCGCGCCGAAGGCGACCGCCGACTTGATCGTGCCCTGGAAGGCGGGCCCGGCCTCGGTGACGCCGAGGTGGAGCGGGTAGTCGCACCTCTGGGCGAGCAGCCGGTAGGCGTTGATCATCACGACCGGGTCGTTGTGCTTGACCGAGATCTTGATGTCGCGGAAGCCGTGCTCCTCGAACAGCGAGCACTCCCACAGCGCGGACTCGACCAGCGCCTCGGGGGTGGCCTTGCCGTACTTCTGCAGGAGGCGGGGGTCGAGCGAACCGGCGTTGACGCCGATGCGGATCGGGGTGCCCGTCTCGGCGGCGGCCTTGGCGATCTCACCGACCTTGTCGTCGAACTTCTTGATGTTGCCCGGGTTGACCCGCACCGCGGCGCAGCCCGCGTCGATGGCGGCGAAGACGTACTTCGGCTGGAAGTGGATGTCGGCGATGACCGGGATCTGCGACTTCTTGGCGATGATGGGCAGGGCCTCGGCGTCGTCCTGGGACGGCACCGCGACGCGGACGATCTGGCAGCCCGAGGCGGTCAGCTCGGCGATCTGCTGCAGGGTCGCGTTGATGTCGGCGGTGACCGTGGTCGTCATCGACTGCACGGATACCGGCGCGTCGCCGCCCACCGGCACGTTGCCGACCATGATCTGGCGGGAGTGCCGGCGTTCGGCGAGCGGCTTCGGGCGGACCGTCGGAATGCCGAGTGCTACAGAAGTCACGGGACCCAGTCTAGGCAACGCCGGTGAGCTCACCGGCACGTGTACGGGCCCAGGCGTCGGCGGCGAGCACTTCCTCGACCGTGTCGGCCGGGGTGACCTGGTGTTCGGCGACGACCTCGGCCACGGTGTCCACGATCGCGAGGAACGGCAGCGCCCCGCGCATGAAGGCGTCCACGCAGACCTCGTTGGCCGCGTTGTAGACGGCCGGGGCGGTGCCGCCCTCGGTGCCGACGTGCCTGGCCAGCTCGACGCTGGGGAACGCCTCGTTGTCGAGCGGCTCGAACGTCCAGGTGTGGGCGGTGCTCCAGTCGACCGGCCGGGCGGCGCCGTCGACGCGGTGGGGGTGGCCGAGCGCCAGAGCGATCGGCAGCCGCATGTCGGGCGGGCTGGCCTGGGCGATGGTGGAGCCGTCCACGTACTCGACCATGGAGTGGATGATCGACTGCGGGTGGACGACGACCTCGATGCGCTCGAAGCCGATGTCGAACAGCAGGTGCGCCTCGATGACCTCCAGGCCCTTGTTGACCAGGGTCGCGGAGTTGATGGTGATGACCGGCCCCATCGACCAGGTGGGGTGGGCGAGGGCCATCTCGGGGGTGACGCCGGTGAGCTCGGCGCGCCGCCTGCCGCGAAACGGCCCGCCGGACGCGGTGACGATGAGCTTGCGTACCGCCTCGGGGTCGTACCCGGAGGGTCCTGAGGCCCACAGCGACTGCTGCAGCGCCGAGTGCTCGGAGTCGACCGGCACGATCTGGCCGGGCTTGGCCCGCCGCTTGACCAGGGGTCCGCCGATGATCAGGGACTCCTTGTTGGCCAGGGCGAGCGTGCGGCCTGCGTCGAGCGCGGCGAGCGTGGAGGTCAGGCCGAGCGCCCCGGTGATGCCGTTGAGCACCAGCGGCGTGGCGCCGGGCGCCCAGGCGGCCCCGGGCAGGTCGCCGGATCCGCTGGGTGTCCAGGTGGCGACCTCGGCGACGCCCTCGGGCCCGGCCAGGACTTCGGGCCGGACGCCGTGCGCCGCCAGCGCCTCCTTCAGCGCCGGTACGGCCGCCGCGTCGGCCACCGCGACCGCCTCGACCCCGAACCGGGCGGCCTGCTCGGCCAGCAGTCCGGCTCTGCCGCCCCCGGCCGCCAGCGCCACCACGTGGAAGCCGGCCGGGTGGGCGGCGATCACGTCGAGCGCTTGGGTGCCGATCGAGCCGGTGGAGCCGAGGACGACGACGGGGCGGGAGATGTCTGCATGCACGGCTCCATTCTCCCGCCCGGGAGTGCCGCCCTGTTCACCAGTTGGTGAAAGCGCCGTCCGAGCCGCGCAGATGGGGCCGCTCCGCGGCGACGGCCCGGTATCGGCGGGCGGCGTCCCGGTCGATGTCCACCCCGATACCGGGAATGTCGGATATCTCCACGCGGCCGGCGTGGATCTTCGGCCGGGCGGTGAACAGCGCGTCGATCTCGGGCTCCGGCTGCTCCTGGTGCTCCTGGATCGCCACGTTCGGGCAGGCGAGGTTGAGGTGGAGCGAGGAGGCCGCGGTGACGGGGCCGAGCGGGTTGTGGGTGGCGAGCTTGACGTAGTGGGCCTCGCACATGGCCGCGATCTTCTTGGCCTCGGTGAGCCCGGCCGCCACGCCCACGTCGACCCGGGCGTAGTCGATGAGGTCGGCCTCCACCAGACGCTGGAACTCCCACTTCGAGCCGAACTGCTCGCCGGCCGCGAGCGGCGCCGCCGTACGGGAGCGGAGCATGCGGTAGGCGTCCAGGCCCTCGCTGCGCAGCGGGTCCTCCACGAAGTACGGCCGCGCCGCCTCGATCTCCCTGCACAGGGTGAGCGCCTCCGGCGGGTCGAGCCGGGTGTGGACGTCGAGTATGAGCTCGACCTCGTCCCCGACGGACGCCCTGACCTGGTGGAACAGCTCGATCCCCGCCCGCATGGAGGCGCGCTGGTCAAGGACGCCGTCCGGCGCGTGGGGCACGGCGAAGCGCAGGTGCCCCCAGCCTTCCGCGACCAGGTCCCGGGCCTTGGCCAGGAAGCGCTCGCGGTCGTGGTAGTCGTCGCCCAGGTGGATGTAGGCGGGCACGTGGTCGCGCACCCGGCCGCCGAGCAGTTCGTAGACGGGCACGCCGAGGGCCTTGCCCTTGATGTCCCAGAGTGCCACGTCCACCGCGGCGATGGCCGCCGACACGAAGCGGTCGGCCGGGAAGAAGCCGCGGCGGAACATGACCTGCCAGAGGTGCTCGATCCTGGCCGGGTCCTCGCCGACGAGCAGTTCGCCGAGGTGCTCGATGGCGCCGGCCACGGCCTTCTGGCGCGAGCGGATGCCCACCTCGCCGATGCCGTGCAGGCCCTCGTCGGTATCCAGGACCAGCAGCATCATGCTGTCGCCGTGGTCGGGCAGGGTCAGCACTTCCCAGCCGGTGATCTTCACTCGTGCTCCTATGAAAACGTTCCCGAGAATCTCAAGAACGCATCATGGCATCTCCGCGTAATCTGCAAAAGATCTGGATTTATCACTCTTGACGCATGGCGGTAACGTTTGCAAGCATCCTGGCTACCAACGAAGAGGAGGCCGGAGTGGCGGTAACCATCAAGGAAGTGGCGAGCGCCGCCGGGGTCTCCGTCTCGACCGTCTCGCGCGCCTTCACCGCGCCCGACCAGGTGCAGCCGCAGACACTGCAGCGCATCCTCGACGCGGCGTCCAAGCTCGGCTACGCGCCCAATCCGGCCGCCCGCTCCCTGCGCGGCGGCAGGACCGGCTCGCTCGGGCTGATCATCCCCGACATAAACAACCCGTTCTTCCCGCCGATCTTCAAGGCCATGCAGGCCAGGGCCCGGCGCCAGGGGTACACGATCCTGGCCGCCGACACCGACGAGCGGGAGTTCGACGAGCTCGAGACCATCGCCACCGTCTCCAAAAGGGTCGACGGCCTGGTGCTCTGGGCGTCCATGCTCGGCGAGGACCGGCTGCGCGAGCTGGCGGCGGAGATTCCGCTCGTGCTGGTCAACCGGCACGTCGAGGGCATTCCCGAACTGCGCATCTCACTGGCGGCCGGCATCGCGCAGGCCGCCGAGCACCTCAAGGCCTACGGCCACACCCGCTGCGTGTTCGTCAACGGCTCGCGACCCGAGCTCGAACGCGGCAAGTCCATCAGGGAGTCGTTCGAGGCGCACGAGCTCTCGCTCGCCGAGCTCGGCCCCTACGAGCCCCGCTTCGAGACCGGCGTGCACGCCGCGACCCTGGTCGCCTCCGGCGACGCCACGGCCGTCGTCGCGCACAACGACCTGGTCGCCCTCGGCGTGCTCCACCAGCTCGCCAAGCTCGACGTCAAGGTCCCCGGCGCCGTCAGCGTGATCGGCATCGACGACACGCTGCTCGCCGCCACGTCCACCCCCTCGCTGACCACGATCAGGATCTCCGCCGACGAGGTCGCCACCCAGGCCGCCGACCTGCTCATCGACACGATCGCGGGCAGGGGCGAGGGGCGCGTGGTGGAGATCGGCTCGCGCCTGATCCCGCGCGCCTCCACGGGGCCCGCCCCGCGCTGAACCCCAACCTCCTGAAGGTGCGGCGTTCGCCGTACCTCTATCCCCACCTGCCCCGACGCGGGAGAGTCATCATGAAACACACCGCCGCCCTTCTCGGCTGCGCCGTCCTCGCCACGGCGCTCGCGGCGTGCGGATCACCCAGCGCCGACGACGGCGCGGTCGTGATCCGCGTGCAGGGCATGCCGCCCGCCACGGACAAGCCCGGCCTCGCCCAGTTCAAGACGATGGTCGCGGACTTCGAGCGGCAGAACCCCGGCATCAAGGTTCAGGGCTCGACGACCGCCTTCGACCCGCTGACGTTCTCCGCCAAGCTGGCCGGCGGGCGGGCCGAGGAGGTCATCAAGGTCCCCCTGACCGAGCCGCAGGGTCTCATCGCGCGCAAGCAGGTGCAGCCGCTGACCGCCGAGCTCGGCAAGTGGGCGCACTACAAAGAGTTCAACCCGCAGGTCCTGCAGCCGCTCAGCGACGGCTCCGGCCAGGTGTACGGCGTGCCGCAGGCCCCCTTCGCCCAGGGCCTGGTCTACAACCGCGAGCTGTTCACCAAGGCCGGGCTCGACCCGGACAAGCCCCCCGCCACCTGGGATGAGGTACGCGCGGCCGCCAAGAAGATCGCCGGGAAGACGGGCAAGGCCGGGTTCGTCCACGAGTCGAAGAGCAACCAGGGCGGCTGGCAGCTCACCATGCTCACCTACACCCACGGCGGCGAGATCGAGAAGGACAACGGCGGCACGTACGTCGCCGCCTTCAACGCCGAGCCTGCCAAGAAGGCGCTGACCCTGCTCAAGGAGATGCGCTGGAGCGACGACTCAATGGGCAGCAACCAGCTCAACGACCAGAACGACGTCATCAAGCGCTTCGCCGCCGGCGAGATCGGCATGTACATGGGCACGCCGGGCACCTACCGCCTGGCCAAGATGACCTACGGCATGGAGAACACCGACGCGTTCGGCATCGGCCCGCTCCCCCAGGCCGGCGGCAAGGCCACGCTGACCGGCGGCGACGTCTACCTGGTGCCCAAGTCGGTGAGCAAGGAGAAGGCCGCGGCGGCGGTGAAGTGGCTGCTGTTCGCCTACGCCCAGCCCGCCTACGACCCGGCCGCGGCGGCGGAGCGGGCCAAACAGCTCGCCGCCGACCCCGAGTCGGCGGTCGGGGTGCCGACCCTGCCGATGTTCGACGCCGCGCAGCAGGCCAAGATCGACGATGCGGTCAAGCCGCACGTGAACGTCAAGCTTGAGCATTTCGCGCCCTGGCTGGAGGGCACGCCCGCGCTCACGCTCAAGCCCGAGCCGCCCGTGCAGGCCCAGCAGGTCTACGCGGTACTCGACACGGTCGTGCAGGCGGTGCTCACCGACAAGGACGCCGACATCGACGCGCTGCTGGCCAAGGCGGAGACCGACGTGAACGCCAAGCTCGCCGCCGCCCAGCGATGATCCGCAAGAACACGCTCACGGCACTGGTCTTCCTGGTGCCCGCGCTCATCGTCTTCGGCGCCTTCTCCTGGTGGCCGATCGTGCGCGGGCTGCTGATCAGCTTCCAGAGCACCAACCTGGTCGACCCCGCCGAGTGGGTGGGGCTGGCCAACTTCACCGCCCTGTTCGCCGACCCGCTGCTCGGCGTCTCGATCCGCAACACCCTGCTGTTCGTCGGGCTGGCGCTGCTGATCGGCTTCCCGGCCCCGCTGGTGCTGGCCACGGTCATGGCCACGGTACGGCGGGCGGCCGGTATCTACCGGTTCCTCGTCTACCTGCCGGTCGTCATCCCCCCGGTGGTGGCGATCCTGCTGTGGAAGTGGTTCTACGACCCCGGGCACGGCCTGTTCAACGAGCTGTTCGGCCTGGCCGGCCTGGGACCGTTCCCGTGGCTGGACTCGCCCGGCAGCGCGATGCTCAGCCTGGTGCTCCAGTCGACGTGGGCGGGGATGGGCGGCGCCGTCCTCATCTACCTGGCGGCCATCGTCGGCATCCCCTCGGAGCTGTACGAGGCCGCCCAGATGGACGGCGCCTCCATCCGCGCCCGGATCTGGCACATCACGCTGCCGCAGCTGCGCCCGGTCATCGGGCTGCTGCTGCTCATGCAGCTCATCACCACCATGCAGGTGTTCACCGAGCCGTACGTCTTCACCGGCGGCGGCCCGGAGAACTCCACCCTGACCGTGCTGCTGCTGATCTTCCGCTACGCCTTCCAGGACGGCGCCTACGGCCAGGCCGCCGCGCTGTCGCTGCTGCTGGCGATCGTCCTGGGCATCCTGTCCGCGGTCTACCTGCGGGCCACCCGGAGCTGGAGCGCCTCATGATGATCTCGCCGGTGGAGGAGCGGCGGCCGGCCGTACGGGCGGCGCTGCGCTCGATCCAGTGGGTCACGCTCGGCCTGCTGGTGGCGCTGGGGATCGGGCCGCTCTACATGACGGTCAAGGGCGCGGTCTCGCCCTCGGCCGACCTGATCGCCAAGCCGCTGGAGCTGTGGCCGGCCGACCCGCGCCCGGAGAACTTCGCCACCGCCTGGGCCGATCTGGGCGTCGGCGGGTACCTGCTCAACACGCTGCAGGTCGTCGGCGGGGCGTGGGCGGTGCAGCTGTTCGTGGCGGTGACCGCCGGGTTCGCGCTGTCGGTGCTGCGGCCCCGGTTCGGCCGGTACGTGTACGGGGCGATTCTGGCCACGATGTTCGTCCCCTACACGGTCTCGATGGTCAGCCTGTTCATGACCGTCATCGACCTGGGGCTGGTCGACACCTACTGGGCGATCTGGCTGCCGGCGGGCGCGAGCGCGTTCAACGTGCTGCTGGCCAAGCGTTTCTTCGACGCGCTGCCCGCCGAGCTGTTCGCGGCGGCGCGCATCGACGGGGCGACCACCTGGCAACTGCTCACCAAGATCGTGCTGCCGATGAGCCGGCCGATCGTGGCGGTGATCAGCCTGCTGGCCGTCATGCACAGCTGGAAGGACTTCATCTGGCCCCTCGTGGCCATCACCGACCCGGAGAAGCAGCCGATCAGCGTCGCGCTGGCCAACCTGGCCGAGCAGGCGCCGCAGGACGAGCTGATCGCCGCCATGGCGATGGCGCTCGCCCCGCCGGTGCTGGTCTTCCTGGTCTTCCAGAAGTACATCGTCGCCGGTCTGGGATTCACCGGCGTCAAGGGCTGACAACTCGCGAAAGGCACCCCCATGCCGGACATCTCACCCCTGCCAGAAGTCTCACGACGCAACGCCCTGCAGATCGCGGGCGCGGCCGCCATCGCACCCGCCGCCGCCGTCGCACCCGCCCTCGCGCCCTCGCCCGCGCGGGCGAGCACCGCGCCGACCGCCACCGCGCCGATCACGATCGAGGCCGACGGCATCGTGCTCACCGCCGGGACCGACGGGTCGATCACGGTCGGCGACGGCGCCGACCGGATCAAGCTCACCCATTTCATGATCAAGGACAGCGTCTTAGGGCAGCAGCGCACCTTCGGCGGCACGCCCTCCCTGATCACCGTGGACGGGCGGCAGGCCATCCAGATCGCCTACGTCATGTCCGCCTCCGCCCAGGCGGTCACGGTACGCGGGATCTTCACGGTCGCCGCCCGCCGGGCCCGCCTGCGCTGGGAGGTCTCGGGCAGCACGACGCTGACCCCGACCGGCTACATGTTCGCCAGGACCCTGCTGGCGCCCTCCGCGCCCGAGCGCTACGTGCCCGCGACCAAGTGGACGCGCGATGCCCGGGGCGGCGTGCCGTACGAGATCAATGACGGCGCGCTCTACCAGGAGACGTGGAGCGACACGCAGGCCTACTTCCGGCTGGCCAAGACCACGCCCGGCTTCACGAACGCGAGCTGGATCCACGCCCCCGCCGGCGCCGACGGCGCCACCGACGTCGAGCTGGTGCTCGGCGCGATGCGTCCGGCCGCCGCCAACGCGCTGGGCGCCGGCGCGCCGCTCAGCGTCGACGTCTGGAGCGAGCAGCCCTTCGGCCTCTACGGCAGTGCCGCGCCCATGGCGCTGAAGGCCCAGGTCGTGAACGGCGCCACCGTACCACGGCAGGTGACGCTGACCTGGTGGGCCCGCGACTTCGACGGCGGCCAGGTCGGCGGCGGCACCCTGAACAGGACCCTCGCGCCCGGCGCCGTCTGGGACGAGTCGTTCACCGTCGCGGGAGCCCCGCAGGGCATCGTCTTCACCGAGGTCAAGGCGGTCGCCGGGACCGACGAGGTGTTCGCCCGCACCAACCTGGCCACGCTCAAGGACCACGTCTACCAGGCCGAGGGCCGCTTCGGCATCGCGAACTACACCTGGATGCTCGTCCCGGACAAGGCGGCCGTCGGGCAGCTGATGAAGAAGATCGGCGTCAAGTCGGTGCGCATCGCCTATGACGGCGCGCCCGGCCACTCCCCCGCCGAGCTCGACGCCCTCGGCATCCCGCACAACGTGCAGCTCGGCGGCGTCATCTTCAACGGCACGCCCGAGCAGATCACCAAGTGGGCCGACGAGAAGGCGGCGATCGCCCGCGCCTCCGGCGCCCGCTACTTCGAGGTGGCCAACGAGCTCAACCAGCCGTGGATGTCCGGTCAGAAGGCGGCCGAGTACGTCCGCGATGGGCTCAAGCCGATCCACGACCGCCTGAACGGCTCCGGCATCAAGCTCATGAACTGCGGCCTCGGCGGCATGGACGTCAACTGGACCGCGAACTTCCACAAGGCGGGCGGCTGGCCGCTCATCGACGTCTTCGCCTTCCACCCGGGGCGCGGCAACTTCACCCCGGACTACGCGCCGCCGCCGTCGGAGTGGCAGCAGGGCGAGAACGGCACGTACTGGAACTTCCTCGGCGCGCTGCGCGAGGCGCGCAGGACCGTCGACGCGCACGGCGGCGGCAAGGAGCTCTGGCTGACCGAGGCGTACGCCTGCACCCGGCCCAACCGCTGGTGGAACGACAACCACCGGCAGGCGGCGGAGAACGTGCTGCTCACGCTGGCCCTGGCGCTGTCGGAGGGGGTGGACGGCGTGAACTGGTACCAGCCCCACGACAGCACGATCCACCACCCGCAGGAGGCCGACCCGAACAACGCCGAGTACCACTTCGGCCTCATGAACCGCGACACCAGCGTCAAGGCGGCCCTGCTGGCCTTCGCCACGGCCACCAGGACGCTGGAGGGCGCCAGGTTCGTCACGTGGATGACCTTCAAGGACCAGCAGGTCAAGGGCCTGCGGTTCGACGGGTTCGCCATCCTGTGGACCCGCGCGGACGGCTACCACCTGAACGCCGACCACGGCCCCGACCAGTGGTACCCGCACAAGGAGGCGTGGGTGGACCACTGGCCGACCAAGACGCGGCTCACCGTGGCGGCCAAGGGCGCGCACGTGCGCGTCGTGGACTGCATCGGCCGCGAGACCCGGGTCCCGGTGAAGAACGGCAAGGTGACGCTGACTCTGGACGGCGCGCCCCGCATCTACTACGGATTGTGCTAATGCGACAAGAAACCATAAAAGCTGACATCACGGTGGTCGGCGGCGGCCTGGCGGGAACCTGCGCCGCCATCGCCGCCGCCCGCCTCGGCCGTACCGTCGCCCTGGTCAACAACCGGCCGGTGCTCGGCGGCAACTCCAGCAGCGAGGTCCGCGTCTGGGTCTGCGGCGCCACCGGCCACGGCAAGAACCACCACGCCCGCGAGGGCGGCATCATGGGCGAGCTGTTCGTCGAGAACCAGTACCGCAACCCGCACGGCAACCCCTACTTCTGGGACACCACGATCCTCGACGCCGTCCGCGCCGAGCCGAACCTCTCCGTCTTCCTCAACACCGACGTCCGCCACGTCACCGCCGGCCCCGGCGGCATCGAGTCGGTCACCGGCTGGATGATGGGCTCGGAGCGGGAGATCACCTTCGAGTCCGGGCTCTTCCTCGACTGCACCGGCGACGGCCTGGTCGGCCACCTCGCCGGCGCGAGCCACCGCATCGGGCGCGAGGGCCGCGAGGAGTACGGCGAGCCGTGGGCGCCGGAGGTCCCCGACGACATCACGCTCGGCAGCACGCTGCTGTTCTACACCAAGGACGCGGGCGAGCCCGTCCGCTACGTCCCGCCGGACTTCGCCAAGGACATCACCCGGACCTCCATCCCCGAGCGCCGCATCATCAAGGCCGGCGACAACGGCTGCGCCTACTGGTGGATCGAGTTCGGCGGCGAACTCGACACCGTCCACGACAACGACCGCATCCGCGACGAGCTCTGGTCGGTCATCTACGGCATCTGGGACCACATCAAGAACTCGGGCCAGTTCGACGCCGACACGATGACACTCGAATGGGTGGGCGCGCTGCCCGGCAAGCGCGAGTACCGCCGCCTGCTCGGCGACTACGTGCTCACCCAGCACGACGTGCTCGGCCAGACGCCGTTCGAGGATCGCGTCGCCTTCGGCGGCTGGTCCATCGACCTGCACCCGCCGCAGGGCATGTACGCCACCGAGGCCGGGGCCAGGCAGCAGTACGCCGACGGGATCTACCACATCCCCTACCGCTCGCTCTACTCGGTCGACGTGCCCAATCTGCTCATGGCCGGCCGCAACATCTCCGCCTCGCACGTGGCCTTCGGCTCCACCCGCGTCATGGCCACCTGCGCGACGATCGGCCAGGCCGCGGGCACCGCCGCCGCCCTGTGCGCCGCGACGGGCGCGCGACCGCGTGACCTGCCGGTCGCCGACCTGCAACGCACCCTGCTGCGCGAGGACGCCTCCGTCGTCGGCCTGCGCTACGACGACCCCGCCGACCTCTGCGGCACGGCCGCCGCCACCGCGTCCGGCACCCTCACCCGGCTCGTGGCCGACACCCCGCAGGAGGCGTGGCGGCTCGACGCCGACGCCGGGATCGTGCTGCCGGTGGACCCGTCGCTCACCGGGGTACGGCTGCTGCTCGACGCCGCCGGCGACACCACGCTCACCGTCGAGTTGCACGACCCGGTGCTCGGCCAGAACTACGTGCCGCGCGAGCTGGTCGCCACCCGGGAGATCGCGCTCGCGGCCGGTGAGAAGCAGTGGGCGGAGCTGGGCCTGGACTGGCACCCGGAGACAGCGCGCAACGCCTTCCTGCTGGTCAAGGCCAATCCCCTGGTGTCCCTGCACGTGGCGGACCAAGCCACTCCCGGGGTGCTGTGCTTCACGCGGGTGCCGCTGCCGCCGCAGGCCGAGTCGCCGCAGCCGCTGCGGGAGTGGAGTGACCGGGGGTTGCTGCGCCGTACCTTCTGCCTGGAGACGGGGGTGACGGCGGCCTTCGCGCCGGGCAAGGCGCTCGACGGCTACCAGCGCCCCTACGCCGGGCCGCACATGTGGGTCTCGGCCACGCTGCCCGCCGAACTGGAGCTGCGCTGGCCGGAGCCGGTGACGATCGGGCGGGTGGAGGTCATCGCCGACGACGACGTCAACGAGGATCTGATCAATCTGCATCATCACCGCACGCCGTTCGAGATCATCCCGACGCTCGTGCGCGACTACCGCGTCGAGGCGCTCGCCGGCGGGCGGTGGCGGCAGGTCGCCGAGACCCGCGGCAACCGCCGCAGGCGGATCGCGCACCCGCTGCCCGAGCCCGTGACGGCGGAGGGGCTGCGGATCGTCGTCGAGGCGTCGAACGGGGCGCCCTCCGCGCACCTGATCGCGGTCAGGGCCTACTGATGGAGCGCGTGCTGGTGACCGGCGCCGCGGGGCGGATCGGGCGGTCGGTACTCGGCCTGCTGCAGGCGCGGGGCGTCGAGGCGGTCGCGCTGGAACGTTCGGACCCCGGCGATCTGCCCGTCGCGCGGGTGGTGACCGGCGACGCGACCGATCCCGCGGCGGTCAGGCGGGCTCTGGACGGCGTGGACGCGGTGATCCACCTCGCCGCCATCGCCACGCCGGAGTGGCTGCCCGCCGAGCAGGTGTTCGGGCTGAACACGCTGGCCACCTTCACCGTGCTGGAGCAGGCCGGGCTGGCGGGGGTGCGCCGGGTGTGCCTGGCCAGCTCGATGGCGGCCGACGGGGTGCCGTTCGCGGCGCGGGAACTTCATCCGGCCTACGTGCCGGTGGACGAGCGGCTGCCGTCGCAGTCCGAGGACCCCTATGCGCTGTCCAAGCAGGTCGACGAGCTGACCGCGGCGACGATGGCGCGGCGGCACGGGATGGGGATCGTGGCGTTGCGCCTGCCGTACGTGGGCGGGTTCGATGAGCGGCTCGACGCGTTCGCCGCGCGTTGCGCCGCCGACCCCGGCGCGCACGCCCGCGGCTACTGGGCCTACCTGGAGACGCGCGACGCCGCCCGCGCGTGCGTGCTGGCCCTGGGGGTGCCGGGTCCCGGCGTGGAGGTGGTGAACGTCTGCGCGCCCGAGACGATGGCGAAGGAGCCGACCGAGGACCTGCTGCGCCGCTACCACCCCGACGCGGAGGTACGCGCTCCGCTGCCCGGCCGGACGGTCCCGGTGGACCTGTCGAAGGCGGAGCGGCTGCTGGGTTTCACGGCCGAATACCGGCTACAGATGTGACACCAGATAATCGACGGCATTAATGCCCGAATATCGCTATATCCGTTCGCGTAAATCTTGAGAAATCGGGATATTGGCACCGCTACCTTCCAACCCCAGGTCCGGTTTCGGGAGGTACGTAATGCACCGCAGAGTCGCTCTGCTTTCCCTCGTCACCCTCGCGGCCGGGAGCTTCCTGCTCCCGGCCGGGGCGGCGCAGGCCGCGGCGGGCCCCAAGCCCGCCGCCAAAGCCGCCGCAGACAGCAAGTCCGAGCAGCGCGAGGTCCTGTCCTACTGGACCCCGCAGAAGATGGAGGACGCGCAGCCGCTCACTCCCCCCGCGCCCAAGGCCAACGCCAAGCACGGCCCCGGCACCCCCGGCGAGCCGACCACGGGCAACCCCTGGGGAGTCCCGCCCACCGGCACCCCCCAGCAGCAGGCCCAGGCCAGCGGCGGCGCCCCGTGGACCCGCGGCGGCGCCGTGGCGCAGACCACCGGCCGGGTCTTCTTCACCTACCAGGGCCGCAACGCCTCGTGCTCGGGTTCGGCCGTGACCAGCGCCAACGAGAGCGTCGTCATCACCGCCGGGCACTGCGTCAAAATGGGCGGCGCCTTCCACACCAACTGGGTCTTCGTGCCCGGCTACAACGCCGGACAGCGGCCCCACGGCACCTGGCCGGCCACCAGACTGCTCACCACGCCGCAGTGGAACGCCCGTGAGGACATCAACTTCGACATGGCCGCGGCGGTCGTCGCGCCCCTGTCCGGCAAGACCCTGACGGACGTGGTGGGCGGGCAGGGCGTCTCCTTCAACCAGGGCCGGAGGGTGCAGATGCACGCGTTCGGCTACCCGGCGGCGGCGCCGTACGACGGGTCGAAGCTGATCTACTGCGCCGGGCGGACCTTCGACGACTTCCTGCTCTCCCGCGACCACGGCCTGACATGTAACATGACCGGTGGTTCGAGCGGGGGTCCATGGTTCCAGAGTTTCAACGAGAGTTCCGGGCTGGGCACGCTCAACTCGGTCAACAGCTTCAAATACAACTTCGCCCCCAACTGGATGTTCGGCCCATACTTCGGGGCAGAAGCCCAGGCCGTCTACAACTCCGCCCAGAGCACCGACGCCCTCTGACGAATTTACCGAAAGTAGTCACAAGAACACCCGTCGTAGTGCACACTCGGGGTTCATGACCCTGAGCACCCCCCTGCTTGCGGCGGCACCGCTCGTCGCGGGACTGGTGGGACCGGCACTCATCGGCGCGACGGCGCTCGCGCCCGCCCATCAGCCAGCCGACCGCCCGTCCGTCACCAGCGTCGAGCGCGCGGCACCCCGCGCCGAGGTCGTCGAGCACGTCGCCGCCCGCACACCCGCGGACCAGCGGCGCGTGCTCGGCTACTGGACACCTCAGCGGATGGCCGGAGCTCTGCCGATCGACATGCTCGGCCTCGTCATGAAGGGCGGCGGGCTGCTCAGCGGACTGTCCAGCAGGTCCGGCGTCGGCACGGCGCCCGAGGTGGCCGGGGGCGCGGCCAAGATCGTCACCCGCGAGCTGCCCGGCAAGGCGGCGGTCCCCGGGCTGGCGGGCGGCGCGACTCCACGGCACCAGTCGGCCAGGCCCCAGGCCACGACCTCCGGCTCCCGCTGGGTGACCGGCGGCCTGGTGTCCAAGACCACCGGCCGGGTCTTCCTCACCGTGGGCGGCGTCGACTTCGTGTGCTCCGCCGGCACCGTCAGGAGCGCCAACCGCGACGTCGTCGTCACGGCGGGCCACTGCGTGAAGGACGGGGCCGGGGATTGGGCGGACAACTGGACGTTCGTACCCGGGTACCAGGAGGGCGGGGGGCAGCCGTACGGGGCGTACACGGCCAGGCGGATGTTCGTCGCCGGCCCGTGGTCGCGCAGCGGCGACGACAGCTACGACGTGGGCATGGTCGCCCTGAACACCTCGCGGGGCAAGCACGTGGCCGACGTGGTCGGCACCCAGGAGATCGCCTTCAACGGCGGCAGAGGCGGCCAGGCCTATGGCTTCGGCTACCCGGCCGACCCCCCGTACGACGGCGAGCGCCTGTTCTACTGCGCGGGCCGCCTGCGCAACGACCCCTACGGCCAGACCCGCGACCAGGGCCTGGGCTGCGACATGACCGCGGGCTCAAGCGGCGGCCCGTGGCTGACCCGCTTCGACCCCGCGACCGGCAAGGGCACGGTGACCTCGGTCAGCAGCTTCAAGTACTCCGACGACCAGGGCACCATGTACGGCCCCTACTTCGGCGACTCCGCCCGCGCCCTCTTCACCACCGCCCAGAACGCCTGACGGCCTCGCCCGGCTAGGCGTGCTGGCGGCGCACCATTTCGGCGATCCAGACGGGCGCGAACGGAGACGTGCAACCCGGGGACGTCGGGTAGTCCTTGAGCACCTCCAGGCGTTCACCGATGCCGACGGCACGGGCGCGGTGCTCGGCGTGCTCGATCCCGATCTGCGCCAGGCAGTGGTTCATCGCCCACTGCAGGCGATCCGGGGCGCCCTTCATCTCCGCCTCGATGACGTCGAGCAGCCCTGCCAGGTCGAGGACGCCAGGCTGCTTCGCCACACGTTCGGTGGTCAGCGCCCAGCCCGCGCTCGCCACGACCGGATCCGGATCGGCGTACCAGGCCACGCGCAGCTCTTCGACGTGCGGGTTCTTCTTCACCACGTAGTTCACGAGCCAGTCGTGCACCTTGGGCGTGCCGGCGTCGCGAACCATGGCGTCCAGTTCGTCGCGCTCGAACGCCTTCGGGCGGCAGATCAGGAGCGCCAGCAGCCTCGCCGCGGTGTCGCCCGTCTTCCACAGCTCACGGGCGAGTTCTTGCTGTGTCTTCAGCCGCTTGGCGAGGGCGCGCAGCTTGGTGAGGTTCACGCCGTGGTCGTCGCCGTGTCGCTCGTTCACCTCGCGGATCTTCGGGTCCTCGAGTACGGCCAGCTCGGCCATCACCTCGGCCACCGTGGTCTCGGCCACCCCAACCTCCCGTCCGTCACGTACGGGGCTCAGCCTACGTGCCGGCGCAGCCCTGCGACCAGGAGCGCGACCAGGCGGCGGGCGTCGTAGCGGGGGTCGGTCTCGGCGCCGACGCAGAGGTTTCCGATGCCACGCATGAGCTGGTACGCGTCAAGGCCGGAGCGGATCTCACCGGAGGCGGCGGCGGCTTCGAGGAGCTGGGCGCACACCGGCAGGAGTCGGTCGAGGAAGTAGGCGTGCAGGGTCTCGAAGCCGGTGCCGTCGTTCCGCATCGCGGCGGCGAGGCCGTGCTTGGTGACCAGGAAGTCGACGAAGAGGCCGATCCAGCTTTCGAGGGCGGCGCGCGGGGTCGGGCTGGATGCCAGCAGGGCCGGTCCGGCTTCGGCGCAGGCGTCGACCTGGTGCCGGTACACGGCGATGACGAGGTCCGCCCGGGTGGGGAAGTGGCGGTAGATCGTGCCGATGCCGACCCCGGCCTTGGCCGCGATGTCGCGCACCGGTGCTTCCACGCCCGCGGTGACGAAGACCGCGGCGGCCGCGTCCAGCAGGGCCTGCTGGTTGCGGCGGGCGTCCTTGCGCTTGGACCCGGTCGCGCTGTCGTTCACGGCGGGACTCCTTCCGAGAGACTTGCGAAGCGGAACCGTGTTCCGTATTGTTAGCGGAGCAGTGTTCCGTTTTTCCCATGATGGCAGATCAGAGGTCTGCCGGCCAATCCGAATGGAGAGCACTTCCATGTCCCACCCGAACGCCACGGTGGTGTCCGCGCACCCGGTCGTCCTGCCCGCCCCCGGCCGCGGCGAGGACCTGCGGGTCCACGTCTCGGCCCCCGCCACGGGCAGCGGCCTGCCCGTCATCGTCTTCTCGCACGGCTTCGGCTCGTCGATGAACGGCTACGCCCCCCTGGCCGACCACTGGGCCGCCGCCGGTTTCGTCGTCCTGCGGCCCACCCACCTCGACTCCAGAACGCTCGCGCTCCCGGCCGAAGACCCCAGAACGCCGGACATCTGGCGCATCCGCATCCACGACCTGACCCGCGTCCTGGACGGGCTCGACATCCTCGAAGCCTCGGTGCCGGGTCTCGGTGGGCGCGTCGACCGCGACCGCGTCGCCGTGGCCGGACACTCCTGGGGTGCGCAGACGGCGAGCACGCTGCTGGGCGCGCGCGTCCTGGACGCCGCGGGCGTCCCCGGCGAGGACCTGTCCGACCCCCGCGTCAAGGCGGGAGTACTGCTCGCGCTCACCGGTCTGGGCGACGACCTGGTCCCGTTCGCCGCCGAGCACTTCCCCTTCATGAGGCCGTCCTTCGACACCATGACCACACCGGCCCTCATCGTCGCCGGCGACAACGACCAGTCCCACCTGTCCACCCGCGGACCGGACTGGTTCGTCGACCCGTTCCTCCACAGCCCGGCGGACAAGAGCCTCCTCACACTGTTCGGTGCGGAGCACTCGCTGGGCGGCATCGCCGGCTACGAGGCGGCCGAGACGACGGACGAGAACCCCGCACGCGTCGCGCTGATCCAGCGGCTCACCACGGCCTTCCTCCGCAGCGCCCTCTACCCGGAGGACACCGCGTGGAAGGCGGCGGCCACCGCCCTGGAGCAGGACCCCAGCCCGCTGGGCACGCTGCGCGGCAAGTAGCGGACGTCTCACCACCGAAGCGACAGGTGGATGAGGGACCAGGCGGCGAAGCCGAAGAAGACCAGGGCCACCAGCCGGCTGATCGCGGGGGCCGCCCTGCCGTACGCCTGCCGCAACGCGGGAAGGCCTGAGATCCAGGACAGCAGCGCGCCCGAGGCCAGGCAGCCGAGGAGACCGGCGGCCAGGAAGAGCGGGATCGTGGCCACGGTGAGCAGTTCGATGCGGTCGCCGAGCACGGCGGTGAAGACGGCGAGGGTCACCGGGTAGCTCTTGGGGTTGGTCATGCCGAAGGCGGCGCCCTGCAGCATCGCCCGCCTGCCGGTGAAGGCCGCCGCCCGCTGCGGGGTGTCCGCGGCGGCCAGGGCCCGTACGCCCAGGTAGATCAGGTAGAGGGCGCTGGCCATGGTCAGGGCGGCGAAGAAGACGGGCGAGATCAGCCGCACCCATCGCAACGCCACCAGCGCCAGCGCCGACCACACCAGGTCGCCCGCCAGGTGACCCAGCACGAAGACGAAGCTGGAGCGGCGGCCGCCACTGGCCCCGAGGTGGAGCACCATCAGCACGCCCGGCCCGGGGGTCAGGACGACGAGGGCGCAGGACAGGACAGTGGCGGCCAGCAGTGAGAGCACTAGAACGATCCGAGGGTGGCCTGGGTGATGCGGCCGGAGCCGGTGACGGTGCCGACCCGTTCCGCGTAGGAGCGGATGGAGTGGGTGGCGTCGATGAGCTCGTCCCAGGTCGAGTGGCTGAAGATCTTGCACCAGTCCTTGGAGACCTCGTCGAAGTCCACGATGTCGCTCGTGCCGTACTTGGCGGGCATGAGGTCGAGCAGTTCCTCGTCGTAGATCTCGAAACCCCGCTCCTTGGCGACCTGCCTGGCGAGGTCGGGGTTCATCATCCATTTTCCGGTCAGGGCGCCGAAGTCGGGATAGAGCGGCTGGGCTTCCAGCGAGGCCATCATCTCGTTGTCGATCAGCCAGCGCCCGAACTTGACCGTGTTCTCCAGGCTTTCGGCGTTCTCGCCGGGTCCGCCCAGGACCAGCGAGCCGTGGATCAGGATTCCGGCGTCCTGGAACAGGTGGCAGGCCCGCTGGTTGTTCTCCAGGCTGTCGCGCGGGCCCTTGAGTACCTTGAGCATCCTGGTGTCGCCCGCCTCAAGGCCCATGTTCACCCGGTAGACGCCGAGCTTCTGGTAGAGCTCGACCAGGCGCGGAGTGGTCTCGGCCGCCTGCGTGTACACGAAGAACTTCGGGTCGCCGATGTCGTCCGGTTTGGCGTCGACCACGGCCTTGATCCAGCGCGGTGAGCTGCTCATGCTGTCGAACGCCTCGTAGAAGATCGAGGCCGAGATCTGCTCCTGAGCGGTGCGCACGTCGTTCCAGAACATCTCAGGGGAGGAGAAGCGCAGGCTCAGGTCCATGATGCCGCAGAAATGGCAGGGCGCCTTCACCCGCGCGCACCCTCGGGCGCGGTTCATGGTGGTGACGCCGGTGACCTCCTCGTCGTCGTGGAAACCGCCATACCGGTTCAGGTAGTTGTCCAGGTACCGCTCCCAGTTGTTGTCCGGCATCAACGTGCGGTCGGGCACGGGGATGGCGTCCAGGATCATGGTCTTGAACGCGCCGCCGCTGCCCTTGATCTCGTCCGGGGGAATCTCCGGCAGGCGGTTGTGGGCGAGCCCGTCGGGCGTGCGGTAGAGGAGCTCGGGCACGGAGTCGATCGGGCGCTCCCCCTTCACCGCGCTCACCAGGGCGGACAGGGCGAACTCGCCGACGTCGGCGGCGCACACGTAGTCGACGGCCTCGCGGTGCTTCAGGATCCGCTCGGCCATGGCCGTGGCCTGGTCGTTGCCGAAGACCGTGACGGCGCCGGCGTTCTTGCCGAGTTCGGCCAGCCGCAGCGCGTTTCCGTAGGACGTGGCCAGCACGCCCACGCCGAGGATGTCGGGATCGAGGTCCCTGACGAGCTGTTCGATCTCCGCCATGGGCGTGATCTGGCCGTCGACGGCGATCACGTCCAGGTCGGGGTGGTCGCGTCGCAGCACCGTCGCCAGTGAGACGACGCCGAGAGCGGGGAACGTGCCGTCGTTCGCGATCGAGGAGACATCGGCGTCGCTGCCGGCGTTGACGAGCAGGACACTCTGTACCTTCTTGGTCATCGAGTACCTCTCAGCGGGTTCCAGGCCGACGTGCCGGTCCAGCCGTACGGGCAGGCAACCCCGCGGGCACACACAGTGAGGCCGGACCGTTTCGCACGGTCAACGGCTTCCCCCAGGCCAGAGCGCGTGGCTGTCCGACCACGACGGCTCCATGCGCCCACTGTCGCCCACGATCGCGGGCAGGCTCAATGATCCGGACAGATAGAATTGACAGTGGTCATCCGCTATTGACATCCTTCATGCCCTAGGTGTATTAGCGGGAATGCAGGCGCAGGATCCGGCTCATCAGCCGCTGTCCGGCGATCGAGCCGCGCGAGACCTCGTCGACCACCTCGCTCACCTGGCTCTCCCGCAGCGTGGCCATGTCCCCGGCGATCGCCCTGATGACGGCCTCGGTGATCACGTGGTCACTGAGGTAGTGCACGTACTCGGCCAGGGCCAGGTAGGAGCGGGCGCGGCCGTCCTCGTTCGGGCCGCGCAGGACCAGAATCTCCAGGATCTCGCGCAGCAGCGACTTGCCGCCGTTCCAGGACAGGGCGGCGCCGAGCACGGGTTCCAGCGCGTGCAGGAAGAGCGTCTCGTGCGGCAGGAACGAGAACAGCACACCCTGGCGGGCCCGCAGGTACGCGCCGGTGTCGGGCGGGGCGATCCAGGAGGTGTCCATCGGGGTGAGGTCCCAGGTGGAACCGGTGTCCAGGGCGAGCTCCAGGTCGGCGGGGCCGCCGACGGCGGCGGCCCCGCCGACGGACGTGGCCCGCACCACCCTGGTCAGGCTGTCCCACTCCTCGTTGGCCAGCTGGGAACGCCACAGCAGCGCGAAGCGCCGCCACTCGGTGAAGGGGTCCTCGTGGCCGGGCCGTACCCGGGACCAGAGGAGGCGGGCGGGGTCGCAGGCGAGGGCGACCTTCAGCAGGTTGGCCGTGTAGTAGGCGTTGCGGCGGGCGGGTCCGGCGGTCCACGGGCGGTAGCCGGGGTGGGCGAGCTGGTCGCGCAGGTCGGCGAGCGCGAACAGGCGGGTGGCCAGCCCGCGCCAGGCCGGGTCGGCCGACTCGCGCAGAAACGTGATCACGGGCGGCCTGGTGGAGAGCGTCGACCAGGACAGCAGCGTGCCGAGCATGCCGTCGCTGACCTCCTCCACGACCAGGCGCGACTCCTGGACCACCATGTCGTCCAGGAGCCTGCCGATCAGCCGGGCGATCAGGAACTCGCCGAACGTGGCGTGCAGAAACTCGTAGGTCTGCAGGATCTCGCCGCCGTCGCGGGTGGCCTGGGCCTGGTGGACGAAGAAGAAGCGGCCGAACGCCTGCTCACCGGCGGTCAGCGGGGTGGCCAGCGAGGTGGGGCGGCGGGCGGACAGGCGCAGCGCCTCCAGGTCCGCGTCCACCTCGGCGGCGGTCGCCCACTGGCGGCCCCGGTTGAACATCGCGAACGCGACGATGCCCAGCAGCAGCAGTTCCTTCTCCACCAGGGCCGGGATCCGCTCGCGCGGGTGGCTCTTCTCCAGTTCCCGCTCGGCGAAGGCGCGCATGAGGCGCTCGTACAGCTCGGCCTCGCCGATGCGGTCGGCCAGGTTCCTGCGCAGGGCGTTGCCGTAGGCGTCGTAGAGGGCCAGCATGAGCAGGAGCAGCGGCTGCTCGGCCAGGTTGCGCTGCGCGCGGGCGACCTCCATGGACAGCGGCCGCAGTCCCGCCTCGTCGAAGTAGGCGGCATTGGCGTGGTTCCACACCTCCAGCCACTGCTCGATCTCCTCCAGATCGAACGGCTCCAGCCGCGTCACCAGCGAGCCCTCGGGGTAGTCGACGCGGTCGGCCACCGCCGTACGGGAGGTCACGATCACCGCGACGGCGCGCCCCGCGTCGAGCTCGCGCTGCTGGAAGCGGGCCACCTTGGCCAGGTAGTCGGACTGCCGCACACCGGTGGCCTGCAGCAGTTCGTCGAAGCCGTCGAGGATCACGACGGGCAGCGCGCCGTCGGCCGCCCTCGCCAGGTCGGGCCAGTGCAGCCGCTCGCCGCTGAGCTGGTAGACGGCCTGTTCGATCTGCTCCTGTACGTCCGCGCCGGCCGCCACGTCGCGCAACGGCACCCGGACGGGCACGAAGTCGGCGGGCAGGCGGGCGGCGAGCACCTTGGTCAGCACCGACTTGCCCGCCCCCGGCTGGCCGAGGACCATGAGCGGCGTCCTGCCCGCCTCCGGCGAGGTGAGGTAGCCGGCGAGGAAGCGCGGCAGACCGTCGCGCACCTCACGCTCGCTCCACCACGCCTCCTGGCTGGGGTCCTCCGCGCGCTCCGGCCGGCCCGAGCGGAAGCGCGGGGTGACGTAGGCGTCGCCCAGGCTGGGCAGCGCCAGCCCGGCGGGCACGTCTCCGGTCTCGGCGACCGGGCGGCGCAGCGCCGCCTGGTGGAGTTTGCCCAACGCCGCCAGCTGTGCGTCCTGCGCGCGGGCCGGGGCCAGGCCGTCGAGCAGCCGTGCCAGATCGGCCAGCCGCGCCCGGGTGGCCTGGTGCTCGACCATCGCCGACCAGAACCCGAATTCCGGCACGTCCATGGCCAGCCTGCGGTAGCCGTCCTCGTACCTGCGGATGGCCGCCGTGGCGAGTGAGCTGTCGAAGACCCACTCCCGCTGGTGCTCCTGCAGCCGTTCCCAGAGGCTCAGCCCTTCCGCGAAGCTCCGCAGCGCGCCGCGCAGCCGCTCGTACCGTACGAGGATGACGCTCTTGGCCTCCTCGAACGGCAGTTGCGGCGACGGGCAGACCGGGCTGCCCAGATCCACTCCGCGCAGCAGCGTGACCTGCTCCGACTTGCTCATGCGCAGCTCACGGGCGCTGAACGGCAGTTCGATCCCGTCCAGCGCCTCGAAGAACGCGGTGAGCACCAGGATGGTGTGCGCCGCTTCGATGCGGTCCGTACGGCCGCGCCACTCCTTGCCCGCCCGCCAGTCCCGCCACCGCCCGAGCAGGTCGTTGCCGACCCGGATCAGCTCGCCCTTGGCGTCGATCAGGTCCCAGAGCCCCAAAGTGGCGGCCCCGAGAACCGTGTCGAGCGCTCTGACCGCCGGGTCGTCGCCGCCCAGTAACCGCACGGCGTCGGCATACCGGTACTCCCTCGCCATGCCGCCGATTATTGCGGGATTTAGAGGGTCAGCCCGGTCAGAACCATCACCTTCTCGTAGGTGTAGTCCTCCATCGCCGAGTGCAGGCCCTCGCGGCCGATGCCCGAGTCCTTCACCCCGCCGTACGGCATCTGGTCGGCCCGGTAGGAGGGGACGTCGCCGATGATGACGCCACCGACCTCCAGCTCCCGGTTGGCCCGGAAGGCGGCGTCCAGCGACCGGGTGAACACGCCGGCCTGCAAGCCGTACTTGGAGTCGTTGACCATCGCGTACGCCTCGTCGATCGAGGCGGCGCGCTGAAGGATCATGACCGGGCCGAAGACCTCCTCGACGTTGACCTTGGCGTCGTGCGGGACGTCGGCCAGCACCGTCGGCGTGACCGTTGCGCCGTCGCGGGTGCCGCCGGCCAGCAGCCGGGCGCCGCTCGTGACGGCCTCCTGGACCCACTGCTCGACGCGCTCGGCGGCGGCCAGCGAGACCAGCGGGCCCACCTGCGTCTTCTCGTCGGCCGGGTCACCGGTCACCAGGTCGCCGACGGCGGGCAGGAGTCGCTCGACGAAGGCGTCGTACACCGGCTGCTCGACGATCACCCGCTGGACGGCGATGCAGCTCTGGCCGGCCTGGTAGTTGGAGAACAGGGCGATGCGCCGGGCGGCCCAGTCGAGGTCGGCGTCGGCCAGCACGACGGCCGCCGCGTTGCCGCCCAGCTCCAGCGTGACGTGCTTGCGCGGGATCTGGTCGGCGATGGAGTAGCCGACCGGGGCGGAACCGGTGAACGACACCACGGGCAGGCGCGGGTCGTCGACCAGGGACGAGGCGCGCTCGTTCTCGATGGGGAGCACGGAGAACATGCCCGCCGGCAGGTCGGTCTCGGCCAGGATGTCGCCGAGCACGAGCGAGGACAGCGGGGTGGCGGGCGCGGGCTTGACGATGACCGGCGCGCCGACCGCGATGGCGGGGGCGACCTTGTGGGCGACGAGGTTCAGCGGGAAGTTGAACGGCGTGATCGCCAGCACGGGCCCCTTGGGCACGCGGGTGACGTAGGCGAGCCGGCCGGCGGCGGCGGGCTCGGTGTCGAGCCGCTGCGTGGTGCCGGACCAGCGGCGGGTCTCCTCGGCGGCGAAGCGGAAGGTGGCGACGGCCCGGCTGACCTCGCCGCGGGCCCACATGATCGGCTTGCCGTTCTCCGACATGATCAGATGGGCGATCTCGTCGGCCCGCTCGGCCAGGCGGCGCGAGACATGGGCCAGGGCTTCGGCGCGCACGTGGACGGGCAGCGCGGCGGCCTGCCCGGCCACCGCGGCGGCGGCCGCCACGGCCTCCTCGACCTGCGCGGCGGTCGGCACCGAATATCGCCCGACCTCGCGACCGTCGTGGGGATTGGTCACGGTGAGCTCGACGTCCCCGGTGGCGGGGCGCCCTGCGAGCCAGAAGGTACGCACGTCCATACCCATGACGGTATGCCACCAGGAAGATCGGTGATTTGCACCGGGGTGCACAAGACCACCTCGGGCCTCCGCCGTTCCGTACAACCCCTCGCCGCCGCCGGCACGAAGCCGACTCGCAACCGTGATGGTCAGAGGGTGCCGTCGATCAGGCCATGGGTAAGATCTCTAACCCCAAGTCAGGGTAAGGCCTGCTCCCCGATCGGCGCCCCGGGCTTGGCGTCACTGTTGCCACGTGGCCCTCATGTTTACCCGCTGTGTAACAGAAGTAGTACTAAATCGGGATGTTTACCGTGTGGAGCGGTTTGAACGATCGCCGCCATGGCTAAGTCATCGTGTGCGGGTCTCCAGCGCGGCGGGCCCCCGAGCTAGAAAGGCGTGGGCCCCGTGACCGAGCAGCATGCTTCGGCTCCGCTCGGGCTTCAGGGTGCCTACCTTCTGGGCGAGCGGGCCGGGCAGGACGAGCTGCGTTCGCGCCTGCTCGACGTGGCCGTCGCCCTGCTGGACAGCGACGGCCCGGAAAGCCTGAACATGCGCAGGATCGCCACTGAGGCGGGCTGCACCACCACCGTCATCTACACGATGTTCGGCAACCGGGAGGGCCTGGCCGAGGCGCTTTACCTGGAGGGGTTCGAACGCTTCCGCCGCTTTCTGGACGCGGTGCCGCACCGGCGCGATCCCTTCGAGTACCTCACCGCGCTCGGCCCCGCCTACCGCCAGGCCTGCCATGCCGAGCCCGGCTACTACTCGCTGATGTTCGAGCGCGCCATCCCCGGCTTCGAGCCCAGCGAACGCGCCCGTACGCTGGCCCGCGCCGCCCTCAACATCCTCGACCGGGTGATCTCCGACTGCATCGCCCAGGGCTACCTCATCCCGACCCAGCCCAGGAAGATCGCCGACGCCCTGTGGGCCGCCGCCCAGGGCGCCATCAGTCTGGAGCGGGCGGGCCACCTGCGCGACGGCCGCACCTATGAGGCGGTCACCACGGCCACCATCTGCTGCTACCTGGTCAACAAGTAGCTTCCAGGGCGATCCAGAGTTCCGCGCGCACCCCCGGGTCGTCCAGGTCGCGGCCGAGGAGTTCGGCGACGCGTTTCATCCGGTAGCGCAAGGTGTGGCGGTGGATGCCCAGGCGCTGGGCGGCCGCGTCCCAGTGGCCGTTGCTGGCCAGGTAGGCGCGCAGGGACGCGATGAGGTCGGCGCGGGAGCCGTACTGGCTGAGGGGGGCGAGCAGCGCGGCCGAGAACGCCTGGGCGGCGGCGGGATCCAGCAGGGCGAGCAGCCCTTGTCCGGCCAGGTCGGCGAAGCGGACCGGCGTGCCCGTGCTGGCCTGCAGCGCGCGCCGCGCCTGGTCGAGCCCGCCGCGCAGGTCCCGGTACGGGCCCGGTCCGCTCACCCCCACCCTCCCGGCGACCCGGCCGGCCGCCTCCGCGGAGACCACCGCGACCGCGGCGCCGTCGTGGAGGGCGGTGAACCCGTGGGGTTCGAGGAGGTCGAGGGCGTCGGGGGCGGCGGCGAGGACCACGACCGGCTCGTCCGGCAGGTGGGCGCCGATCGGGGCCAGCACCGCGCGCGCCGCGCCCTCCAGCTCCGCCAGCAGCAGTTCCAGAACGGCGCCGCGCACCCGCCGCTCGGCCTCCCTGTGCGCGCCCCCTTGCTCGACGGCCAGCGTCAGCAGGGAGCCGGCCGCGTTGATCACGGTGTGCGTGACAGGAGAGAACGCCCGCCCGGCCCCCACGGCGAAGAACCCGCGCGGCCTGGCCCCGCCGCCGAGCGGCTGCACGACCACCTGCCCGTCGGGGCCCGACATGGCCACACTCGCCGGAAACCGCCCGCTCCTGCGCCGAAGCGCCGACTCCACCTGGTCCGTCCGTGTCCCGGCGGTGGCGTGCAGGATCTCCCCGGTCTCGGACACCAGCGCCGCCCACCCGCCCACCTCCTTGGCCAGGCGGTCGATCACCGCGCGCATCCCCTCGGGCCGGAGCGCCGCCCGGGTCAGGCGCCCCTGGGCGGCGAAGGCGCGGGTGATCTCCTCGTACTGCTCGGCGGCCAGCAGTTCGCTGACGACCTTGCCGATGGCGATGAACGGCGTCTCGCGGGGCACCTCCAGCAACGGCAGCCCGGCGGCGGCAGCGGCGTCCACCAGCGCGGCCGGAACCTCGTCGTGGGTCAGCCCGACCCCGAACCCCAGCCCCGCGACGCCCCGCTCCACCAGCCGCCCGACATATCCGGGAAAGTCGCTTGCGCTGCTCAGCCGCATCCCCGTGGTGAGCACCAGTTCGGCGCCCTCCAGGAACGGCGTGGGGTCCTCGAGTTCGCTGACCGCGACCCACCGCACGTCCGAGTCGAGCGACCCGGTCAGGGGCCGAAGGCCCATCCGTCGCACCACGGTTCCCAGAGAAGGCGGCATTTTGTCCAGTCCGGCAGATTGAGACCCCTCAAGTGTGACATATCGACGTATCGGCGCAGGTCATCACCCGCCGTACCGTCAAGAGCATGAGCATTCCGCAGGAGCGTCGTCTCGTCACCGCCATCCCGGGGCCGAAGTCCCAGGAACTGCTGGCCCGCAAGCAGGCCGCCGTGCCCCCCGGCATCGGCACCACACTGCCCGTCTTCGTGACGCGCGCGGGCGGGGGCGTGGTCGAGGACGCCGACGGCAACTCGCTCATCGACTTCGGCTCCGGCATCGCCGTGACCAGCGTCGGCAACGCCGCTCCGCGCGTGGCCGAGCGGGTACGCAAGCAGGTGGCCGACTTCACCCACACCTGTTTCATGGTCACGCCGTACGAGTCGTACGTGGAGGTCTGCGAGAAGCTCAACCAGATCACCCCGGGCGAGCACGAGAAGCGCACCTTCCTCGTCAACTCCGGCGCCGAGGCCGTCGAGAACGCCATCAAGGTCGCCCGCTACGCCACCGGCCGCCAGGCCGTCGTGGTGTTCGACCACGGCTACCACGGCCGCACCCTGCTGACGATGACCCTGACGGCCAAGAACATGCCGTACAAGCAGGGCTTCGGCCCCTACGCGCCCGAGGTCTACCGGGTGCCGCTGGCCTACCCGTTCCGCTGGCCCGGCGAGAACCCGGCCGACGAGGCGTACGCCCAGGCCGTGGACATGATCGAGAAGCAGGTGGGCGCGCGGAACGTGGCCGCCGTGGTCATCGAGCCGATCGCCGGAGAGGGCGGCTTCATCGAGCCCGCCAAGGGCTTCCTGCCGAGGATCGCGGAGTACTGCCGCGCCAACGGCATCGTCTTCGTCGCCGACGAGGTGCAGACGGGCTTCGCGCGTACCGGCGACATGTTCGCCTGCGAGGACGAGGGCGTGGTCCCCGACATCATCTGCACCGCCAAGGGCATCGCGGGCGGCCTGCCGCTGGCCGGGGTCACCGGCCGCGCCGAGCTCATGGACCAGGTGCACGTCGGCGGCCTCGGCGGCACGTACGGCGGCAACCCGCTGGCCTGCGAGGCGGCGCTCGCCGTGCTGGAGACCATCGAGCAGGACGACCTGGTCGCCAAGGCCCGCCGGATCGGCGAGATCATGCTCCCCCGCCTCAGGGCGTTGCAGGAGCGCTTCCCGATCATCGGCGACGTACGCGGACGCGGCGCCATGATCGCCATCGAACTGGTCGAGCCCGGGACGAAGAACCCGAACCCGGCCGCCGTCCAGGAGATCGTCAAGCGCTGCCACGCCGAGGGCCTGATCATCCTCACGGCCGGAACCTACGGCAACGTGCTGCGCTTCCTGCCGCCGCTGGTCATGCCCGAGCACCTCCTGGAGGAGGGCCTCGGCATCCTGGAAAAGGCGTTCTCCTAGAAGAACCCCCACAGAACGGGCCATCCACCTTGGTGGGGATGGCCCTGTTTTGTTGGTGTACCGCACGCCATCCGGCCGTGATTTCACCTGAGCTTGACGCTGCGCTAGCCGACCGGCGGCGCGAGCGCGGCTATAACGGATCCGGTATAGGGGTGGGCGAACGCCTGGGGGAGAGTGATGGACTGGGGTTCGATGCTGACGTTCGACCCTGACGGCCTGAGCTGGGCCCAGCGTGACGGGGACGCCTGCGTGGTCTGCCACAAGAGGTGGCCGCGTCCCCGGGTGCGGGTGGGCCGCTTCCCCGACGACACCGCCGTGCTGGCCTGCCACGACTGCGCGGAAGCGCTGCGGCCCGCGCCGCTGGCCACCGTGGTGGCGTTCCGGGCCCGATGAGGCCTCAGGCCGCCTGACGCATCCCCCACGGCGAGCCGTACTCCTTGAGCAGGTCGAGGAACGGCACCGCGTCGAACGCCTCGGGACCGAGCACGCCCGTCCCCTTCCAGGCGCCGCCGGCCAGCAGTTCCAGCGCGACGACCGGGTGGATGGCGGTCTGCCAGACGACGGCCTGCGAGCCGTACTCGCGCATCGACCACTCGTTGTCCACCACGTGGTACAGGTACACCTCGCGCGGCGCCCCGTCCTTGCCCGTGCCCTTCACCCACGTCCCCGCGCAGGTCTTGCCGCGCATGCGCGAGCCCAGCGTGGCCGGGTCGGGCAGGCTGGCGGCCACGAGGTCGCGCGGCGCGACCTCGGCCGTGCCCACCTTCACCTTGTCGGCGCTGTCGAGCCCCAGCTTGTGCAAGGTCTTGAGCACGCCGATGAACTCCTCGCCGAGCCCGTACTTGAACGTCACCCGCCGCGCGTCGATCCAGCGCGGCACGAGCAGCACCTCTTCGTGCTCGACGTTGACGCACTCGACCGGCCCGATGCCCTCGGGGAAGTCGAACACCTCCGGCTCGCTGAACGGCTCGGTCGTGCGCCACTCACCGTCCTCCCAGACGACGGGCGGATTGAGGCACTCCTCGATCGTGGTCCAGATCGAGAACGTCGGCGCGAAGTCATAACCGTCCACGACCAGGTTGGAGCCGTCGCGCACGCCGATCTCGTCGATGCGCGCGAACAGGTGGTCGGCGGCGTAGCGGGCGAACACGTCGGCCAGCCCCGGCTCCACCCCCATCCCGACCAGCGCGAGCTGCCCGCCCTCACGCCAGCGCGGGTCGAGCTCGAACTGCCGGTCGCCGAGCTTCACCCCCGTCTTCCTGTACGGCTCGCGCGGATGCGGCTGCGAGAGCGACATCGCCATGTCGAGGTAGTGCGCCCCGGCCTCCAGCGCCGCCTCGAACAGCGGCATGGTGAAGCGCGGATCGACGGCGTTGAACAGCACGTCGCAGTCGTGGGCCCGCAGCGCCTCGGCGACCTGGGCCCGGTCGGCGGCGTCGAGCCGGATGGCGCTGAACCGGGGGTCGTCGACCTGGGCGACCGCTCGCGCGGCCCGGTCCTGTTTGGAGTCGGCCACCACGATGTGTTCGAAGAAATCTCGGCGGGCCGCGATGGGCACGACAGCCGATCCGACGCCTCCGGCGCCGACAAGGAGGATTCTCATGCCCGAACTCTTTCACTGACTGGCCATTCAGTCAATCACAGGGGCAAAAGGGAGGCGTCCCGGGTCGGGGGGAACGCCCGGGACGCCTCAGGCAGGCGATGCCCAGCGGGGGGACGGGCACGCCCGCAGCATGTGCGAGCGGGCCCCCGAATTCACCCGCTCAGCTCACAAGATCGGTCCACCTGTCTTCCCAGGTGTCGTAGTCAGTGCATTCCCGCTCCTGCGGACGGCAATCCCCCGGTGGCCGAACGGCAAAGGCGATCCGGTCGAAGCGTGACTTCTTGCCCACCCCGTACGCCTCGCAGACCCGCCTGGCCTTCCCCTTGCACGCCTTGTCGTTGGCCGGGGCCAGCCCCACCCACGCCGCCGCGGCACGCTGCGTATCGGCCGACGCCGTCCAGCTCAGCCACCGGTAGGCGCAGTCGAGATTCGCCCCGGACGCGCCCAGCATCCACGAGTCCACCCACCCCGTGGTCCGCGCGGACGACACCGTCTTCACCGGCTTGCCCGCCGTCTGCAACAGCAGCCGCAGGTACGGCGTGGCCTGCGCGAAGTCCAGCCGCCCCGTCGCGAACCCGGTCACCACGTCCAGAGGATCGTCCCAGTAGACGCGCTCGCCCTGCCGCCCGAGCATCTCCATCGCCTTGTCCAGCTCGGCCTCGGTCAGCGAGTACGGGCTGCCGGACTTCCCGGCCGCCAGGGCCGCGTCCGCGATCGCCAGCGGGTCGTCCTTGAGCGCCGCCTTGGGCGAGGCGAAGACCTGGTCCATGCCGGGCGCCTTGATCCGGCTCGTGTCGTAGAGGTACTCGTGGGAGCCCCACAGGTACGGCACGCCGTACACCTTGCCGCCGGAGGTGGTGAGGTCGCGCAGCGACTTGCCCAGCTCGGCGTACCCGTCGACCTTGGCCAGCTCGATCGGCAGCACCTGCTTGTCGGCGATGAGGCGCCCGGCCAGCCCGGGACCGGCCGAGACCACGTCGTAGGAACGTTCCCCGAGCCGGGCGGCCATCTCCCCCGGAGTCTGGACCTGGTCGAGCCGGGCGATGCGGCAGCCGGTGGCCTTCTCGAAGGTGCCGGTCCAGTTGACCTTGGGGCTCGTGCCGCCGTACTCGGCGTAGCCGCGGTAGGTGAGGATCTGGAGCGTGCCGTCGCTCTGGGTGGGGGTGGGCGTCGGCTTGGCGGTGGCCGGTGTGGGTTTGGGGGTGGGGCTCGCCTGTGCGGCACCTGCCGAGGACACCACCACGGCCAGCGCGGCCAGCGCCAGGGCGGGTGTGCGGCGGTTCAACAGGATGCCCCCTTCTCGTTGCGGTCTGCGCTGGAGTTTACCCGGGCAGACCGCAACGGGAGGGGCGTCACTTGTTCGTCGGGAAGCCCAGGTTCACGCCGCCGTGGGACGGGTCGAGCCAGCGCGAGGTGACGACCTTGCCGCGGGTGTAGAAGTGCACGCCCTCGGTGCCGTGCACGTGCGTGTCGCCGAACAGCGACGACTTCCAGCCGCCGAAGCTGTAGAACGCCATCGGCACCGGGATCGGCACGTTGATGCCGACCATGCCGACCTCCACCTCGTTCTGGAAGCGCCGCGCGGCGCCACCGTCGTTGGTGAAGACGGCGGTGCCGTTGCCGAACTCGAGCCCGTTGATCAGCTCAAGACCCTCCTCGTAGGAGGACACGCGCACGATCGACAGCACCGGGCCGAAGATCTCCTCGGTGTGGACCCGCGAACCGGCGGGAACGTTGTCGAGCACGGTCGGGCCGAGCCAGAATCCGGGCGTCTCGGCCGCCGGCGTGCCGCCGAGCACCTCCGTCCGCCGCCCGTCCACGACCAGCGTGGCGCCCTCGGAGACGCCGAGGTCCAGGTAGGAGGCGACCTTGTCGCGGTGCGGACCGGTCACCAGCGGGCCCATCTCCGAACGCGGGTCGTCGCCGGGGCCGATCACGAGCTTGTCCACCCGCTCGACGATCTTCTTGACCAGGTCGTCGCCGACGGGGTCCACGGCCAGCACGACCGAGATCGCCATGCAGCGCTCGCCGGCCGAGCCGAACCCGGCCGAGACCGCCGAGTCGGCCACCAGGTCGAGGTCGGCGTCGGGCAGCACCAGCATGTGGTTCTTGGCCCCGCCCAAGGCCTGGACGCGCTTGCCGTGCGCGGTGCCGGTCTCGTAGACGTAGCGGGCGATCGGCGTGGAGCCGACGAACGAGACCGCCTTCACGTCCGGGTGCTCCAGCAGCCGGTCGACGGCGGCCTTGTCGCCCTGGACGACGTTGAAGACGCCGTCGGGCAGCCCGGCCTCCTGCCACAGCCGCGCCATCAGCAGCGAGGCCGACGGGTCCTTCTCCGACGGCTTGAGGATGAAGGCGTTCCCACACGCGATCGCGATCGGGTACATCCACATCGGCACCATCGCCGGGAAGTTGAACGGCGTGATCCCCGCCACGACACCGAGCGGCTGCCGGATGGAGTAGGAGTCGACCCGCGTCGAGACGCCCTCGGAGAAGCCGCCCTTGAGCAGGTGCGGGATGCCGCAGGCGAACTCCACGACCTCCAGGCCGCGCGACACCTCGCCGAGCGCGTCGGAGTGCACCTTGCCGTGCTCGGCCGAGATGAGCGCCGCGATCTCGTCACGGTGGGCGTACATCAGCTCGCGGAAGCGGAACAGCACCTGCGACCGCTTGACCAGCGAGGAGTCACGCCAGGCCGGGAAGGCCGCGAGGGCGGCGGCGACCGCCGCGTCCACGTCCGCGGCCTCGGCCATCGCGACGGTCCCGCTGACCTCGCCGGTCGCCGGGTTGTAGATCTCCTGGGTACGGCTGCCGCCGTCGGCGAGCGCGCCGTTGATCCAGTGCTTAACGGACTTCATCGTTGATGGTCTCCAGAGCGTCGACGATGATGCCCAGGCCTTCCGCGGCCTCGTCCATCGTCAGGGTGAGCGGCGGGGCCATGCGGATGGCGGTGCCGTACAGGCCGCCCTTGCCCGCGAGCAGGCCCGCCTGCTTGGTGAGCTCCATGAAGCGGCCGGTCATCGCGGGTTCGGCCAGCTCGATGGCGAACATCAGGCCCTTGCCGCGCACGCCGGTGACGATCGGCAGCCGCTCGGCGGCCGCGCGCAGACCGTCGATGATGTGCGCGCCGGTGCGGGCGGCGTTGGCCTGCAGGTCGTGGTCGAGTACGTAGTCGAGGGTGGCGTTGGCGGCGGCCATGGAGATCGGGTTGCCGCCGAAGGTGGACAGGCCGACCGCGTGCAGGCCGTCCATGAGGTCGCCGCGGGCGACGAGGCCGCCGACGGCGAAGCCGTTGCCGAGACCCTTGGCGAACGTCATCATGTCGGGCGTCACGCCGTGGTTCTGGATGCCGAAGAACGCGCTGCCGGTACGGCCCCAGCCGGTCTGCACCTCGTCGGAGATGAGCAGGATGCCCTCCTCGTCGAGCACCTCCTTGTAGGCGGCGAACAGCCCGTCGGGCGCCATCGTGAAGCCGCCGACGCCCTGGATCGGCTCGGCGATCAGCGCGGCGACGTCCTTGGAGACGCTCGTGGCCAGCACGTGGCGCAGGTCCTCGACGCACACCTTGATGTAGTCGGCGTCCGACAGGCCCTTGAACTGCGACAGGTGCCGGTCGGCGCCGTGCAGGAAGTGCACGTTGAGCGGCGAGAGCGAGTTGTTCTTCCAGGTGCGGTTGCTGGTGACGCTGACCGCGCCGAAGCTGCGGCCGTGGTAGCTCTGGCGCATGGCCAGGACCTGGTCGCTCTTGCGGGCGTAGGTGGCCAGCAGGAGGGCGGTCTCGTTGGCCTCGGTGCCGGAGTTGGTGAAGAAGACCTTCGCGTCGGGGATGCCGGAGAGCCGGGCGATCTTCTCGGCCAGCTCGACCTGGCCGCGCAGCAGGTAGACGGTGCTCGTGTGGACGACACCGGTGGCCAGCTGCCGCTCGACGGCCTCGCGTACCTCGGGAACGTCGTATCCGATCATGTTGGTCAGGATGCCGACGAAGAAGTCCAGGTAGCTTTTGCCTTCGCTGTCGACGACGCGGCTGCCCTTGCCGCTGACGATCTCGATGGGCTCGTGGTAATTGAGGGCCAACCAGTTGGGCATCACTGCCCGGTGGCGCGCGAGAAGCTCCGACATGTTCCGAGTATCGCCGCATTCCGGAGCACCTTACACCAGCAACATGTCGGAGCGCGGGCTTGATGCCTTACATGTCGTAACCCTGCGGAAGGCAGGACAGAAGGGCACTTCGCGAGGCACGCTGGAGGTCCCCGCCCTGCGAGGGTTCGATGATCATACGACTGACCGTCCGCGACCCCGAACTGACCGCCGAGCACGACCTCGAAGTGGCGGCCGAGCCGGGCACGAAGCTCTCCACGCTGCTCGGCGCGCTGCCGCCGCGCCCCTGCTACGCCGGTTCCGCCAAGCTCGATCCCGAGGCCACCTTCGCCGACGGGCCGCTGGTGTCCGGGATGGTCGTCGGCGTCGGCGAGCCGGCCCGTGACGAGCGGGCCAGACCGGCGGGGGCCACCGGCGGTCTGCGGGTCGTCGGCGGCCCCGACGCCGGGCGGCTCGTCTGGCTCTCGCCCGGCGCGCACGTCGTGGGCAGGGACCACGACGCCGCCGTCCGTCTCGTGCGCGACCACCGGGTCTCCCGGCTCCACGTCCGCCTTGAGGTGAGCGTGACCGGCGAGCTCACCGTCACCGACCTGGGCTCCACCAACGGCACGCTGGTGGGGGGCGAGCAGGTGACGGGCTCGGTTCGGCTGCGGCACGGGGAGATTCTCCAGGCGGGCGACGACCTGCTGCGCTGGGTGCCGTTGCCGGCCGCGCGGCCGCATGCCGTACGCGGGGCCGACGGCATGATCGCCTTCGACCGCGCGCTCGCCCGCCGCGAGGCGGGGACGCCGTCCGACCATGTTCCCGACGAGCTGGACCTGACCCTGGCCGCGCTGCGGGAGGGCCCCGGGCTGTGGTCGCGCGACGCCGCCTCCCCCGACGGGCTCACGCTGCGGGTGGGGGTCGCGGGTGAGCCCGCCGTACCGGCTGCCGTGGATCTGCGGGAGGCCGGCGTGCTCGGTGTCGTGGGGCCGCGCCCGCCGGTCGACGGGCTGGTGCGCTGGCTGCTGGTGCAGCTCGCCACCCTGCGCGCCCCCGCCGAGCTGCGGCTGGTGATCCTGGCCGAGGGGGGCGGCGAGCATCTGGCCTGGACGCGCTGGCTGCCGCACCTGCGCGGCGGCGAGCGGGTGCCGTGCCTGATCGGCATCACCGAGGAGACGCGGGCCGAGCGCGTGGCCGAGCTCCTGGCGCTGATCGCCGACCCGCCGGAGGGCGAGGAGGTGGTCGTGCTGCTGGACGGCGCGCGCTCGCTGCGGGAGTTGCCCGGCCTGCGCGAGGTACTGCGCGACGGCCCGGCCGCAGGCGTGTACACGATCTGCGCCGACCGCCGCGGGATGAGCGAGTGCCGGGCCATCTGCGAACTCGACGGCACCGACCTGCTGCTCACCCGGCCCGGTGACGGCCTGCCCGCGCCGATCCGGCCCGAGCACGTGGACGCGGAGGCGGCCGGGCGCATCGCCCGCGCGCTGGCGCCGCTGCGCGATCGCGCCGAGCCCGACGCGCCCGCGCGGCTGCTGGACCTGCTCGGCATGGAGACGCCCGCCGTGCGCTGGTCGGACGCGCCGGTGACCAAGGTGGTGGTCGGCGAGTCGGTGGCGGGGGCCGTCGGCGTGGACGTGGCCGCCGAGTCCCGCCTGCGCCTGGGCGGGGCCGGACCGGACCTCGCGCGCGCCCTCGTCGCCGCGCTGCTCCTGGCCAACCCGCCGGACACGCTCGCCCTCGTCCTCGTCGGCGAGAGCCTGCGCCCGTTCGCGCCGTGCCCGCACGTGACCGGGTGGTTCCCGGCCTGGGAACCGCGCATGAGCACGGCCCTGACGGCCGAGGCGCAGCGGCGCACCGCGCTCCTGGCCGCGCACGCGGAACCGCCGCCCCGCCTCGTGGTGATCGCCGAGGAGGACCACGCTCCGCCCCAGCCGGTGGAGAACGCCCAACTCGGCCTGCACCTCGTGCTCGTCACGGCGCTCACCTCCCGCCGCCGCGGCCTCGGCATGATCATGCGGGCGGGCGGCGATCCGCTCCTGTTCAGGACCGGCGGGCTCGGCGACCCCCCGCCCTCGTGGGGCGCTCCGGCCCGCGTGCGCGTGGTGTCGTGGGCCGAGCTCGGCGACCCACGCCCCGCCGATCCGCCCGCCGAGATCCCCACCGACCTGGAGTCCACCGTCGCGGCGATCGTCGGCGCGGCCGAGCGCCGCGGAACCCGGCCGCCGTTCCGCCCCATCCCGCCGCCGCTGCCCGAGGTCCTCCACGATCCGGTACGGCTACCGCACGGCCTGCCGCGAAAGACCCAGGCGGTGCCCTACGGCCTGGCCGACGATCCCGCGCACCAGGCCCAGCCCGTCGCGGCGTTCGACCTGCGCGGCACGGACCGGCTGCTGGTCGCGGGCCGCGCCGGATCCGGCCGTACCACGTTCGCCCGCACGCTCATCAGCGCCCTGACCCGGCACCCCGCCTGGATCTACGCGATCGAGGACAAGCCCGGCGAGCTGGCCGCCTACATCACCCACTGCGGGGCCGTCGTCTCCCGCGGCGAGCCGGACCGGATCCGTCGCGTCATCACCTGGCTCGCGGGCGAGGCCGAGCGCCGCCTTGCCGCCGGGCCTGGCGATCCGGTGATCGTCCTGGTGGTCGACGGCTGGGAGCGCTTCGAGCGGCCCGACGCGCGATCGCTGATGAGGATCCTGCGCCGCCTGGTCACCAGGGGCCCGGCTGCCGGCATCCACACGGTCGCCGCCGGCCGGCGCGACAACGTGCTGTTCTCCCGCCGGCTGCTGCTCGGGCACGGGCCGCCGGGCAGGGCGGCGGACGCGGCGACCGGCCAGGTGGTCCAGATCGCCGTCCCGGCGCGGCCGCGCACGCCGTTGACGGCCGCGCGGCCGTTCCCGCCGATGCCCGCAATCGTGGAGCCGGGCGAGCTCGGCCTGGTCACGGGTCTCGCGATCGGCGTGGGCGGCCAGGACGTGACCACGATCGGCCTGGACCCACTCGGCGCCGGGCCGCACGCCGTCCTGGTCTCCGGCCCGCCGGGCTCCGGCCGCAGCGGCGCCGCGCTCCTGCTGGCCGGCGCCCTGCTCGAGCGGGGCGTGGACGTCCTGGTGATCGCCCCGCCAGGTTCACCCGTCGCGGCGCTGGCCGGAGCGCGCGTCCTCACCGGCACGGCCTTCGCCGACGAGGAACTGCGCGCGGCGGTGGCGGGGCGGCAGCGGTTCGCCGTGGTGGTGGACGACTTCGACCAGGTGACCGTCACCGCCGCCGACCGGCCCACGCTCCTCGACGAGGCCGCCTCCAGCCTCGGTGCGCACGTCCTGGTCCTGGCGGGAGACGCCACGCCGATCCTGGAGGGACGGCCGCATCCGCTGGCGGCGGTCGTGACCGAGGTGTTCAGGTCCGGCGCCCGCATCGTGCTGAACCCCCGCGACCGGGCCGCCGCGCTGATCCACGGGCTCGTGCTGGAGAACGACGAGCACGTCGCGGGTCCGCCGGGGCGCGGCTACCTGTCGGTGTCCGGGCGAACCGTGCTCGTTCAGCTGGCGCGGGGGTCGAGCGCGTAGTCGATGCGCTCGACCAGCTGCGACAGCCCGTCGTACAGGTAGACGGTGTGGTTGCCTCCGGCGTCCCTGACCGAGGTGCCGCGTGACTCGTACTCCAGCGTGAGCTCAAGCGGGCCTGACACGCGTACGCACCGGCCGAGCGCGTCGTAGGTGTAGGCGTGCCGGTCGCCGTCGTCCCATTCGGTGACGCGGCCGGCCCGGTCGTACGCGAAGCGCCGCACCAGCCCTTGGCAGGCGGCTTCGGTCAGGTTGCCCGCCCGGTCGTAGGTGTAGGCGGCCAGCAGCTCGCCACGCCGCCGGATCGCGACGACGCGCCCCGAGGCGGTCTCGACGTCCAGGGCGCGGCCCGCGGCGTTCACCACCTCGGCCGGGGCGCCGTCCGGACCGTGGCGCAGCTCGGTCCGGCCGCCCGCCCCGTCCACGGCGGTCAGCGGAAGGCGGTCGCCGGCGCCGGTGTAGTGCGTGGTCAAGCCGGTGCCGGGGTCGGTGACGGCGTAGCCGTACCGGATCCTGCTCAGGCGGGCGCGCCCGGCGCGCTCGCCCGGCGGCGGGCAGGCGGCCACGGACCCGTCGCCGGGATGCGGGAACAGGCGCGCGGCGCCGTCGGCGGCGAACACGTGCACGCCGTCGGCGTGAACCTCCGCCCGCTGGTCGAAGGTGGAGGTCCACGCCGGGCCGAACCACCGTCCGTCCCCGTGACCGGACCGGTGCACGCGCCGCAGTTCCAGCGCGGGCGGTCCGGGCAGGTCGAGGTCGTGTTGCGGCAGGATCACCGTGCCGGTCGCGTAGTGGATCGGTCCGGCGTGCGCGGACGCGCGATCCGATCCAGCCCCCGATGCGACCGCCTCCCGCACACCCATGGACCATCTCCCCAGAACGGAATTCGGCTGCCCCGTTGTACGCACCCGGCCCACCCGGCGGTTCAACTTCCGAGCAAGATCTTTTCCGGGCCCCCTAGGGGGAATCCCGTGCACCTGTCGGTGTACGCCGCCGCCACCCACTACCGCGGCTGAGGCACGGCAAGAGCCGCCTGCGGGGCGACGACCGGGAGGGGTCCGATCACCCACTATCGGATCATCACCACGAACAAGGAGATCCGATGACGAACACCGCCACGCTTCCCCGCCCTGACGTCCACCCCGGCCCGCCGAAGCTCGACCGCGACCAGCTGCGCCGCGCCCAGCAGGAGACGCTGGACACCCCGCGCATGAAGTACAGCCTGCTGGCCAAGATGATGTTCAAGCCGGTCGACATCATGTACGGCAAGGAAGGCTCGTTCACCAAGTTCGCCATGCTGGAGATCATCGCCCGCGTGCCGTACCAGGCGTGGGAGCGCATGGGCTACTGGGCGGTCCACCGTCACCGCACCCGCTCCGGGCTGGCCAGGCGGGTCTTCGAGCGGATCGTCGAGGCCCGCGCCGACCAGGACAACGAGCAGTTCCACCTGCTGATCATGGAAGACCTGATCGACCGGCAGGGGCTCAAGCGCAACTGGCTGCTGCACCGCGCGGCGCCGTGGATGATCGCGCTGTTCTACTACCACGTCTCGTGGATGCTGTTCCTGGTCAGGCCCGACTGGAGCTACCGGCTGAACGCCGAGTTCGAGGACCACGCCGAGCACGAGTACATGACGTTCGTGGCCGAGAACCCGGACCTGGAGTTCGTGCCCGACCCCGGCACCTACGCCGACGAGTACGGCCGCTACCGCTCGGTGGCCGACCTGCTGCGCCAGATCGGCCACGACGAGCGGGTGCACAAACTCGACAGCCTGGAGAACATGCGCGAGCCGCGCGTGGCGGCCTAACCGATGGCCGCCTCGACGGACTGCTCCGCCTGCTTGGGAGCGGACGTACGCAGGACCGCGAGCGCGAGCACGGCGGCCAGGAGGCAGAAGACCGCACCGATCCAGGATCCGACGTGCATCGCGGTGGTGAAGGCCTCGCGGGCGGGGCCTTCCCAGCCGCCCAGCCTGAGCGCCTCGCCGATCGACGCCCTGGCCTGGGCGGGCGCGCTCTCCGGCATCGCCGAGGTGTACACCCCGGCCAGGACGCTGCCGAGCACGGCGATGCTGAGGGCCATGCCGACCTGCTGGACGGTGTCGTTCATGGCCGAGCCGACACCGGCGTGCTCCACCGGGATCGCGCCCATGAGCGTCGCGTAGGCCGCGGGACCGGCCAGGCCGCCGCCGATGCCCATGACCACGAGGCCGGCCAGCATGGGCCCGTACCCGGTGGTGACGGCGAGGATGACGAACCCGACGGCGAGCACGAGCAGCCCCGAGGCGATGAGCGCCCGGTTGCTCACCCGCTGCCCCAGACCCGCGCCGGCCGCGTTGAAGACGGTCGCCGCGATCACGTACGGCACCAGCGCCAGCCCCGCCTGCATGGCCCCGTACCCGAGGACGAACTGCAGATACTGCGTCAGCATCAGCATCAGCGCGCCCGCCCCGAAGGACATGAGCAGGATCGAGAAGGAAGCGCCGCTGAAGTTGCGCTGCCTGAACAGCTCCAGAGGCATCATCGGATGGTCGGAGCGCCGCTCCCAGACGAAGAAGGCGGCGAGCGCGAGCACGGCCAAGGCGATCGCGACGACGTTCCACTCCCGCTCGATGATGACGTAGACGGCCGAGGTGAGGCCGACGATGGACAGGATCACGCCGACCGGGTCGATCCTGCGGGCCGGGGCCTTCGACTCGGGCATGAGGACGATCGCGGCGACGATCGCCAGCACCGCGATCGGCACGTTGATGAGGAAGACCGAGGCCCAGCCCCACTTCTCCAGCATGAGGCCGCCCAGCGTGGGCCCGGCGACGACGCCGATCATCGACGTGGCGCCCCACGCGGCCATGGCCTTGCGGCGTTCCTCCGCGTCGAAGACGGTGATGAGGATGGACAGGGTCGAGGGCATGAGCACCGATCCGCCGACGCCCATGAGCGTCCGCATGGCGATGAGGTGCCACGGCTCGCTCACCAGGACCGCGAGGGCGGAGGCGCCGCCGAACAACGCGAGGCCGATCACCAGCATCTTCCTGCGGCCGTAGCGGTCGGACAGGCTTCCGGCGGTGAGGAGCAAACCGGCGAAGACCAGCACGTAGGCGTCCAGGATCCACTGGATCTCGGAGGGCGTCGCGCCCAGATCCCGCACGAGGGTCGGGATGGCCAGGTTCAGCACGGTCCCGTCGACGGCCAGCACGAGCGTGGCCAGGCAGAGTACAGCGAGCGTCCACCAGCGGCGGGGGTCTCGCACAGTGTTCGATTCCACTCGCACACTGTACGATACTTCTCGCACAGTGTGCGAGAGCATTTATCCTGGAGGGGTGACCAAGCCGTTCACCTCCGTCTGGACCCGCGAACCGCGCTCGCCCCGGTCCTCTCCCGGCCTGAGCCGCGAGCAGATCGTCCGCGCCGCTCTGGAACTGCTCGACACCGAAGGCACCGAGGGGCTCAGCATGCGCAAGCTGGGCGCCAAGCTCGACGCCGGGGCGACCAGCATCTACTGGTACGTCGCCAACAAGGACGAGCTCATGGAGCTCGCCTACGACGAGATCTGGGCGGACATGGAGGTGGCCGACCCGGAGCAGATCACCTGGCGCTACTCCGCGGCCACCTTCGGCAAGGGCATGCGCCAGGCCATCCTGCGGCACCCCTGGTCGGCCCGCCTCATCGGCCGCATGCCGGCCATCGGGCCCAACGCGCTGCGCGTCAGCGACCAGCTGCGCAAGGCCCTCACGCGGGCGGGCTTCAGGGGCCTGGAGATCGACTACGCGGCGAGCACCCTCACCGGCTACGTCTTCGGGATGACGATCCCCGAGGCGGTCTGGAACGAGTACATCAACGACCGGCAGCCCGACCTGGACGGCATGCGCGAGGCCGTGGCGTCCGCGGTGGCCGGCTATCCGGAGATGCAGGCCCGCATCGAGGAGATGCAGTCCCACGACCCCAAGGAGGTCCGGGAGATGAGTTTCGACTTCGGCCTGTACACGGTGCTCGACGGTCTTGAGGCGCGCCTGGTCACGTAGCAGGATTCCGGTCATGAGCGATTTCCGAGCCGCGCGCGACCTGCTGCTCCAGTCCGACTACGACACCGCCCGCCGCGACTTCCGCTGGCCCGACCTTCCGGAGTTCAACTGGGCGCTGGACTGGTTCGACGGCGTACTGGCGGCCGAGTCGCCGGACGCGGTCGCCCTGAACATCGTCGGCAAGGTCTCCTACACCTTCGCCGAGCTGTCAGAACGCTCCAACCGGGTGGCCAACGGGCTGCGCTCGGCCGGGGTACGGCGCGGCGACCGGATCCTGCTCATGCTGGGCAACCAGGCGGAGCTGTGGGAGTCGATGCTGGCCGCGATCAAGCTGGGCGCGGTCGTCATCCCGGCCACCACGCTGCTGACCGCCAAGGACATCGAGGAGCGGGTCGCCCGGGGCGGCGTGGCGCATGTCATCGCCAATGCCGCTGACGCGGAGAAGTTCACCGGCGAGGCGTACACGAAGATCTCCGTCGGCGCCGCCGACGGCTGGCGGACCTACTCCTACGGCGAGCCGCACTTCACCCCCGACGGGCCGACGCTCGCGAGCGACACCATGCTGCTCTACTTCACCTCGGGCACGACCTCGCAGCCCAAGCTGGTCGAGCACACGCACGCCTCCTACCCGGCCGGGCACCTGTCCACGATGTTCTGGATCGGGCTGCGGCCCGGCGACGTACATCTCAACATCTCCTCGCCGGGCTGGGCCAAGCACGCCTGGAGCAACGTCTTCGCGCCGTGGAACGCGGGGGCGACCGTGCTGGTGCACGACTACCAGCGCTTCTCCGCGCAGGCGCTGCTCGAAGTGCTGCGCGACGAGCGGGTGACGACGTTCTGCGCGCCGCCGACGGTGTGGCGCATGCTCATCCAGGAGGACCTCGCCGCGTGGCAGCTCTCCCTGCGTACGGCCGTCGCCGCGGGCGAGCCGCTCAACCCGGAGATCATCGACCAGGTCGCCAAGGCGTGGGGCCTGACGATCCGCGACGGCTACGGCCAGACCGAGACCACCGCCCAGATCGGCAACGTATCCGGCGTACCGGTCAAGCCCGGCTCGATGGGACGCCCGCTGCCCGGCTACGACGTGGTCCTGCTCGACCCGGTGACCGGCGAGCCCGGAACCGACGGCGAGATCTGCCTGCCTCTCGACGAGCGCCGCCCGCTCGGCCTGATGGCCCGCTACGTCGGCCAGGACTCGGGCACCGCCGACGGCTACTACCACACCGGCGACGTCGCCACCCGGGACGCCGACGGCTACATCACCTATGTCGGACGCACCGACGACGTGTTCAAGGCCTCGGACTATCGCATCTCGCCGTTCGAGCTGGAGAGTGTGCTGCTGGAGCACGAAGCGGTCGCGGAGGCCGCGGTGGTGCCCGCCCCCGATCCGGTACGGCTGGCCGTACCGAAGGCCTACGTGACCCTCGCGCCCGGGTACGAGCCGACGGAGGAGACCGCGCGGGCGATCTTCGAGCACTCGCGGCGGGAACTGGCGCCCTACAAGCGGATCAGGCGGCTGGAGTTCGGCGAGTTGCCCAAGACGATCTCCGGCAAGATCCGCCGGGTCGAGCTGCGCGAGCAGGCGGCGGATCGGGAGTTCACCGAGGACTCCTTCCGCTAGGGGCCTGACGGACAAATCCCAGGAAGAGCGCCATTTCGCCTATAACATCTTGTAAGGGGCCAGGTGTCCATAATTACAGGCTGATCGGATAGGCTCGGGCCGTGCTGCCCACTATCGCCGATGTCCTGGCCTTGGAGACCGTACGCCGGGGAAACCCGCGTGTGGTCGCCGGGGCCGATCGGCTCGACACCAAGGTGCGGTGGGTGCACGTCGGGGAGATCGCCGATATCGCGCACCTGCTGCGCGGTGGCGAACTCGTCCTCACCACGGGCGTGGCCCTGCCCGACGACCCCGAGAAGCTGGCCGACTACATTGCCGAGCTCGCCCAGGTCGGCGCGTCGGGGCTGGTCGTCGAGCTCGGGCGCCGGTTCGTCCGCGAACTGCCCCGAGCCGTGATCAAGTCCGCCGAGGAGCACGGGCTGCCGGTGATCGTGCTGACCCGCGAGACGCCGTTCGTGCAGATCACCGAATCGGTGCACGCCTGGATCATCGACAACCAGCTGGAGGAGCTGCGCGCCTCCGAGCAACTGCACGAGGTGTTCACCGAACTGTCGGTCGAAGGCGCCTCGCCGGCCGACGTGCTCGCCCAGGTCGCGCGGCTGTCGAACCGCCCCGTCCTCCTGGAGAACCTCGCCCACCAGGTGCTGGCCTGCGAGTCCGCCGGCCGCGACATCGGCGCGCTGCTCGCCGGCTGGGAGACCAGGTCACGCGCCGTGGCCCCCGCCGACCGGACCGCCTACGACCCCGCCTCCGGCTGGCTGGTCACCACCGTCGGCGCCCGCGGCCAGGACTGGGGCCGGCTGATCCTGCTCTGCGACGTGCCGCCGGGGCCGCGCGACCTCGTGCTGGCCGAACGCGCCGCCACCACCCTCGCCCTCGGCCGCCTGCTCGAACGCCACCAGGAATCCCTGGAACGCCAGGCCCACGGCACGATCATCACCGGCATCCTCACCCACGCCTACTCCGACCCCGACGAGGCCGCCGCCCGCGCCCGCGCCGTCGGCGTCCCGCTCACCGGGCGCAAGCTGATCAGCGTCGTCATCCGGCCGACCGAACCCGTCGACCAGGCACTCGACGGCCAGGCCCAGCTCGGCGAACTGGCCGAGGCCACCGCAGCCGCCTGCCGCGACGCCCGGCTGCCCGCGCTGGTCGGCGCCCTCGACCAGGACCGGGTCGGCGTCCTGCTGCCGCTGCCGCCGCGTACCCACGCGGAACCCGCGCTGACCACGCTGGCCGACCGGCTGCGCCTGCTGTGGAAGCCCGGCTCCGCCTTCGTCCTCGCGGCGGGTTCCGTCGTCGAGTCGATCCGCGACGTGCGGCGCAGCTTTTTAGAGGCCGAGCAGGTGGCCGACGTCGCCGTGCGCCAGCCCGACGGCCGCGCCTACTACCGGCTGCCCGACCTGCGCCTGCGCGGGCTGCTCCACCTGCTGCGCGACGACGCCAGAATGCAGACCTTCGCCGAACGCGAACTCGGCGCGCTCCTGGCCCACGACGCCCAGCGCGGCGGCGACCTCACCAGGATCCTGCGCATCTACCTGGACTCCGGCCGCAACAAGGCGGTCGCCGCCCAGAAGGCCCACCTGTCCAGGCCCGCGTTCTACGATCGGCTGCGCCGCCTGGAGCGCATCCTGGACACCGACCTGGACGATGTCGAGTCGTGCCTGTCGCTGCACGTGGCGTTGCTGGCGCTGGAGTCATTCCGTCGCGAGAATCGCTGAAGCAAACCGGACCAAGGACGTTCATGCCTGACCTCTTCGTGCCCGAGCCCGCCGCGCTGGGCCCCATGCTCGCCACCGCGGGCGCGTTCGCCGTCCCCGTCCACGAGGTACGGCTGACGCCCGACGAACTCCACCCCGACCAGATCGTCGCCGGCGACCCCGCCACCTCCTCCATGGACCTCGGCAACGGACGCGGCATCTGGGAGATCACGCCCGGCGTGGTCACCGACGTGGAGACGGACGAGATGTTCGTGGTGCTGTCGGGGCGGGCGACGATCGCCGTCGAGGGCGGGACCACGATCGAGGTGGGGCCGGGGGACGTGGCGTTGCTGGCGGACGGCGCGAAGACGACATGGATCGTCCACGAAACCCTCCGCAAGGTCTATCAATCCCGCTAACCCCACCACTCCCCTTTAGCCACCCCGGCCCGCCACCTCCTCGGTCCAACCGCCCCTCCCACCCCCCCGGCCCGACACCCCCGCCACCACCCGGGCCCGGCTCCCTGGTCGCCATCGGGCCCGAGTCCTTCGGCCGTCACCCGCGCCGCCTCCCGGCACGCGCCCCGTCCGCCCTCCCCTCTGACCCCTTTGCCGCCTTCCACCACCGGCAGAGGGGATCCCGGCGGGCCTTCACCGCCGGAATCCTCGGCCTCCGCCCTCGGGGTTTCGGACAGGGTTCGGGGTCCTTCAGAAACCCATGGCCCGCCGTACCTCCTCAAGGGTGAGGGTGGCGCGCTCGCGAGCCGTGGCGTTGCCCTCGCGCAGGACCGCCCGCACGGCCCCCTCGTCCAGGTCGGCGCGGCGTTTCCTGATCGGGCGCAGGAAGTCGTTGACCGCGTCCGTGGTGACGGACTTGAGGCGGGCGGCGCCGCCGTCCCCGATCTCCTCGGCGAGTTCCCCCGGCGGGCGGTCCAGGCACAGCCCGGCCAGCGTGAGCAGGCCGGAAACGCCCGGCCGCCGTTCCTCGTCGAAGGTGATGCGGCGGTCGGCGTCGGTGACCGCGCGGCGGATCAGCGCGGCCGTCTCGTCCTCGGTGGCCTTGAGCGGGATGGAGTTGCCCCGGCTCTTGCTCATCTTGCCGCCGTCGAGCCCCTTGAGGCAGGGCTGCGCGCCCATCATCGCCTCCGGTAGGGGAAAGACCTTCCCATACCGCTCGTTGAAGCGCCGCGCCACGAGCCGCGTGACCTCCACGTGCGGCAACTGGTCCCGCCCGACCGGCACCAGCGTGCCCTTGCAGAACAGGATGTCGGCCGCCTGATGCACCGGATAGGTGAACATCAGCCCACTCACCGCACTCTGCGAACTGTGCAGGATCTCGTCCTTGACGGTCGGGTTCCGCTGCAGTTCGGCCATCGACACCAGGCTCAGGAACGGCAGCAGCAACTGGTTCAGCTCCGGCACCGCACTGTGCTGGAAGATCGTCACCCTGGCCGGGTCGAGCCCGATCGCGAGATAGTCGAGCAGCAGCTCCGTGATGTTGCGCTGGATCTCCCCGGGCAGGTCACGGTCGGTGATCACCTGATAGTCGGCGACGAGCACGTACATCCGGTGCCGATGCTGCAGCTCCACCCGATTGGCGAGCGAGCCGAAGTAGTGGCCGAGATGGAGCGGTCCGGTAGGCCGGTCGCCGGTCAACACGACGTGGTTCATTCTGGGATTCCTTTCCGGACGTCCCCAGACACCACAAAAGGCCGTCCGAGGACGGCCTTTTCGCATGCGAAGGTCAGCGGCCGCCGGGCGGCCGCCACCACATGCAGATTCGGGTCATGACTCCATTGTAGGCGCAAGCCGTACAGGACCCAGATTCTGTACGGCTTGCGCCGGCTCGTGACTACGTGCGGTGATCGTGCGACATGTCGGCGTGGATGGTGTCGTCTGCGCAGATGTACAGATCCCACCGACGGGGACGCGCCACGAACGCGCCCAGGATGAACCCCAGGACGACGCTCGCGAAGATCACAAGGAGGATGCTCAGCCCCATAACGGCTGCCTCTCGGGGAAAGTTCGTGCCGCTCGAAATACGGCCTACCGAAAGGTAACCCCGGCCGGTCCTGTGGCGCAGCAGAATCCCATGTACTCCCCCATTTTGACCATTCAATCGCCGCAGGCATGGGCCCTTTCGCTAGTTGCTGATGTCAATCTCGTAACCACGGGCGTGTTCCCCCACCCCGGCCAAGCGGGAGCGCCAGGATAGTCCGGATTGTTATCGGCACCCTGGAGTCTTTTGATGTCTCGACGCACCCTCGTCGTCGGCCTGTCCCTGGCCACCGCGATCACGGCCGCCACCGTGCCAGTCGCCGCCAAGGAGCTGGCGGTGACGTTCCCCTCCTCCAAGTTCCCGTTGGGAACGGCCACCGTACCGACCAAGACGCAGAAAGCGGTCGCCGGCGGCATCGACATGTACAAAGTCCGGGCCGGCACCGCCACCCAGGGCTACAGCGTCAGCGTGCTCATGCCCAGCGGCCGCGACTACGGCACCCGCGCGACCGCCGATGCCAAGGCCGCCGAGGTCGAGGCCGCCGGCCAGATCCCCAGCGTCCAGCAGTTCATCCGCCCCGCCGTGGCCGACGCCCCGGCCCAGGAGATCTTCATGGTCCGGGTCGGCCTCTGGTCCCTGCAGGACAAGAAGAAGGCCGAAGAGACCGTCAAGGCCCTGAAGGACGCGGGCATCAAGTCCAAGGTCGACTACCTCGGCGACGACGGCGTCGACACGACCGGCCCGTGGAACCTGAACGTCCTCATGATCGACGCCAAGAAGTTCCGCGGCTCGTACGGCGCCAGCCTCGGCACCAGCGTCGCCAAGCGCGAGACGACCTCCGCCATGGCCAAGGCGGCCGGCGCCCTGGCCGCGATCAACGGCGGCTTCTTCAACATTCACGCCTCGAAGGCCCTGCGCGGAGACCCCCTCGGCGCTTCGGTGGTCGCGGGCAAGCTCCTGAGCGAACCCGTCCCCGGCCGCGCCGCCATCGTCCTGAGAGGCCGCAAAGCCACCATCACCGAGCTGAAGTCCACCATCACCGCCGTGTCCCAGGACGGCCAGACCCTCAACGTCAACGGCATCAACCGCCCCACCGCGGTCGACGAACTCGTCCTCTACACCGAGGAGTGGGGCGCCAAGACCCCCGCCGACGGCGGCGCCGACGTCGTCCTGGACGCCAACGGCAAGGTGGTCGCCGTACGCGCCGCGGGCGCCGCGGTCCCGGCCGGCCACCGAGTCCTGCACGGCGTGGGCGCGGCAGCCGAATGGCTGGGCCAGCACGCCATGGACACCTGGACCGTCAAGATCGACACCAAACTCGTGGACCTGCGCACCGGCAAGCGCCTGGCCCTCACCCTCAACCTGAACGTGGTCGCCGGCGGGGTCGGCCTCGTCCGCAACGGCCGGGTCAAGGTCATGGCCAAGCGCGACGGGCACGACTCGGTCAACATGATCCTCCGCCGGCACCCGCGTACCCTCGCCGGCGTCACCAGGAACGGCAGCCTGATCCTCGCCACCGTGGACGGGCGCAAGCCCGGCGAGACAGTGGGAGCCAACATGGTGGAGGCCGCCCAGCTGATGCGCTGGCTCGGCGCCGTCCAGGCGATCAACCTGGACGGGGGCGGTTCTACGGCGATGGTGGTCAAGAACAAGGTGGTCAACAAGCCTTCGGACGGCGCCGAACGAGCCGTGGGCGACGCCCTGCTAGTCCTCCCCAAGTAGCGAAGAAGAGGGGCGCCCGGCCACCACCGAAGCGCCCCACACCCCCCACCCCACCGCAGCCACCCCAACCCAGCAAACACGAGCCACGCGGGAGCGTCCCTTAACGTCTGTCCGCGTTGCGCCGTTCGCGCCCGTGGGGGTGTTCGCCGCACCGGCGCCAGACAAGCGTCGGGGAGGCGGCAGGGGATTGGAAGGGGCGGCTTGGGTGGGGAGGGCGAGGTCGTGTGGTGGGGGTGAACGCGAAAAAGGGGCCCAACCCTAAGGCTGGACCCCTTCATCGTGCATACGTGTTTGTGCGGCGGTGACCTACTCTCCCACACCCTCCCGAGTGCAGTACCATCGGCGCTGAGAAGCTTAACT